>CAIPTD010000135.1 GCA_903867885.1 uncultured Ferrovum sp.
AGGGGATACTCCAGGTAGATCACAGCAGAATAGATAAGAAATTTATGACTATCGCTTCAAACATCAAAAAATTGACCAGAAGATAAAATTGGCTATGAAATCAATGTAGCTAATTTAGCTAATACTTCATCCATCACATCGGCCTTAACAGTTTCTAACTTTTTTGCTTTTCTTGCCGCTAAATCCAGCACCCTGGGTTGATCGCAACGGATCACGCCCACTGTTTTAGTACTCCCTAATTCGACTGCAAATCCAGCTACTCTTGCAAAATTTCCGCCTGTAGTGATGGGCACCACAATGGGTGTCTTCGTTAGTTTATTAAATGGTTCTGGCGAAACCACAAGCACCGGTCGCACCCCCTTTTGCTCATGACCAGAAGTAGGGTCAAGCGAAACTAAATAAATATCGCCTCGGTTCATTACAAGATCTCATTGCCAACGGGTGTAAGTTCAAGCCACTGCTTATCTTCTTTGGGCATTTTGGCATTTGCATCACACTTTGCTAATAAATCCGCCAATTTATATTTAGGCTTGGTGATAGGCTTTACTACGAGGCGACCTTCTAGCAGTGAAACATCGACCATTGAACCCGAATTAATCTTCAACTCTTCCAGAAATACGGGCGAAACCGCCATCATCACCGAACCACCTACTTTTCTCAAATTTGTCTGCATTTCTTGCTCCTTTAAGTTATATTAAAATATAACAAATAATTAACTCAACTTCAAGGAGTCGGACCTGATGTATTCATCTTCATTCGGTCCGCAGGGTTAGTGTTTGGTTATGGGGTATGGTTTGCCCAAGCCAATCACGCAAAGCCATCTGAATTTGGTCTATATGCGTGCCAGAAAGCAGGCGTAAAAAAGGCTTCACGCCTATCTTCAGGATCATCCTAAGCAGCCTTTGATATTAAATCCCGACTGGTTTTAAGCGCGCCGTCTCAAGCAACTTACTATCGGTGGGATGTGAGATGGCTTTTTCTTGAACGGTCGAATCCACGATCACCGTAGCCAGCTCTTTCTTTACAATCAATTACAATTCAGGGCTACGTTAATCGTTTGCGCTAACAGCTCTTCAACGCCCTCGTCACCTAGCGCACGACGAAAATGGACCAAAAGAGAAGGGTCACAAGGCCAATCCCAACGGACCGCCACCGCTCCAAGGTGGCCTCACTGATGGCCCATCGGGCGGCCAGTTGTTTCTGATTGATGTGTACGACGTCCATGTGTTCTCCAGCCAAAAGTTGAGACGTCCCAATGAACCCTTCGGTTCGGGAAGAAGTCAACGGGTGCAGACTTGCGCGGGTCGCTTCGAACCGTGGATCGAGCATTGACGGTCAAGGTGTCCATTGGCACAATCTGCCAATGCATCTTAGTGAGGAGATTGGTATGCCTACGCGTAACGTTGTGCTGACTAACTATCAGGCGTCCTTTGTGGAGCGTCTCGTGAGCACGGGCCGGTATCAAAACGCCAGCGAAGTCTTGAGAGAGGGACTGCGCATGGTGGAGCAGCGCGAAGCTGAGGATGCCTCACGCCTGGAGGCCCTGCGCAATGCGGTCAAGGTCGGCATTGCTGACTTCGAGCAGGGGCGGTATGCCACCTTTGAATCGGGCGCGGAACTCAGAGGGCACTTGGCGTCCGTGGCCTCCAAGGCCATCGCAGGTGCATGAGACAAGTTTGGACGGTTCGGCTCGGTCAACAGGCTGAACAGGACTACGTTGAAATCCTGCAGTGGACGACCAAGACCTTCGGTGAAGGACAGGCCAGCACCTACGCTGAAACGATGGCGCTTGCTATCGAGGCGTTGGAGGGAGGGCCTGATGTTCTGGGCGCCAGAGCACGCGACGATATGCAGCCAGGCATTCGGACCTTGCACGTCGCGCGGCAGGGCCGTGCGGGGCGACACTTTGTGGTGTTCCGTGTGGCTGGGTCAGACATCGATGTTCTGAGGCTGCTTCACGACAGCATGGATCTGCCACGACATATGCCTGCAGCCAACGATCACTCGCCTTGACGCACAGTCGGCAACGGGCATGTGTGGGGCCGTTTTTGGGCGGCGTGACAGATGCGTAGTCGTGCGGAAGAATAAGAAAACCGGTTCAATGGGTCCAGAGTTCCGCCTTTTTCCGCAAGGGTTGGAAGCAGAGGGCAGGTGCTAGGATGCGTCTACTGTAAGGAATTGAACCCGGGTCCGCACCCACCACCAATATCTGTTCCAAAGACGTCGAGAGCGTCGGTAAGATACTGAAAATAATGGGCTCTACCCCATTAACGGGGGATAGGCATTCACTAAACACGATTAATCACTCCATTCCACCCGCAGTGCGCTAGCACTCGCAGCC
>CAIPTD010000136.1 GCA_903867885.1 uncultured Ferrovum sp.
CCATCTTGAGGCGGGTGGATCTGGCTTGGGAGAACTCAGTGCGATGGCAGTAAAAAAGCTGGCAGAAGAGGTCGTTGCGGCCTGATCTTTGTTCAAAGATGGGTGTTAGCGCACGTCATTTTAAAGCTGCTTGATCAACCCCTGTTTTTTATCTATCAAGACTGTGAAACAATAGCGCTTGGTTAATCACTAAAAGAGCGGATAGGATGATCGATCGGGATGGATATCGGCCCAACGTCGGGATCGTCCTGGTTAACCCCATTAACCAGGTCTTTTGGGGTAAAAGGGTTCGCGAACACGCTTGGCAGTTTCCTCAAGGCGGCATTAAATACGGTGAAACGCCCGAGCAGGCGATGTATCGTGAGTTAATGGAGGAAGTAGGGCTGCGCCCAGAGCACGTTCAGATTCTGGGGCGAACCAAAAACTGGCTTCGCTATGATGTTCCTGAAAGTTGGGTACGCAGAGAATGGCGCGGTAATTATCGCGGCCAAAAACAAATTTGGTATCTTCTGCGCTTAACGGGGCGAGATAGCGATGTGTCTCTGAGGGCTTCCGAACATCCTGAGTTCGATGCTTGGCGTTGGCACGATTATTGGATTCCAATTGAATCAGTCATCGAGTTTAAGCGAGAAGTGTATCGTTTGGCCTTAAGTGAACTTTCTTCTTTCTTGCAAATAACGCAATCCATGCCTGTTCGCGAGCCAAGAAAAAGCAAAGGGCCGCGTAGACCTCGCAATGAAGTGCAAGTAAACACCGAAAACCAAGAAACTGCTTCTGGTCTATAAATTGCTCGCCTTAAATCCTTCATTAAGGTTGATTCGGTCACTAGCGGCAAGTAAAATTCAACCTTAACTTTAGACTTAGTCTAAACTGTTGATCATTTCTGGAACTTTGAACGTAAGTCAAACTCAATCTTGTGGAAATGATTTCCGGGGCTCAGCCCTAACTATTTAACATCAGGAGTGATTTATGCCTAATCTCGCCGGTACACATACGTACCAAAATCTGAAGGATGCCTTTGCAGGCGAATCTCAAGCAAACCGTCGTTATCTCTACTTCGCAGCAAAAGCAGACGTAGAAGGTCAAAACGACGTTGCAGCAGTGTTCCGTTCCACCGCTGAAGGTGAGACCGGACACGCTCACGGCCATCTAGAGTACATGGCATCTGTTGGCGATCCCGCAACTGGTCTGCCCATTGGTTCCTCCGAGCAAAACTTGAAAGCAGCGATTCACGGCGAAACCCATGAGTACACTGATATGTACCCCGGTATGGCTAAAACTGCCCGTGAAGAAGGCTTCGACGAAATCGCTGATTGGTTCGAAACTTTGGCAAAAGCAGAGCGTTCACACGCAAACCGCTTCACCCAAGCATTGAACGCATTGACTGCGTAATACCCTAAGCGGTAGCCAATACCGTTTGGCGCACCGGGTAGCTTCGGTTACCCGGTGTTAGCCTCAATAAGATCTATCAAAACCCCTAGGAAAACTTGTTATGGCCACACGTGAGGGTAGTCTGGAAGCGCCGACGCGCCATCCCATTGACTGGAAAAATCCAGATTTCTACAACGCAGAATCCTGCGAGAAAGAGATGGAGCGCATCTTTGATATTTGTCACGGATGTCGCCGTTGCTTCAGCTTATGCAATGCCTTCCCGATGTTATTCGATAAGATCGATGAAAGCCCTACGATGGAACTGGATTCCGTGCCTAAGTCGGTTTACTGGGAAGTCGCAGATCAATGCTACCTGTGCGACATGTGTTATCTCACCAAATGCCCCTATGTACCGCCACATCAGTTTAATTTAGATTTTCCGCACACCATGTTGCGGGCAAAAGCGATCAAATTTAAAGAAGGCAAAACCAATTTCCGAGACAAGCTCTTATCAAGCACCGATGCGCTGGGTAAGCTTGCCACCATCCCGGTAGTGGTTCAGGCCGTTAACGCGGTGAACAACAATAGCGTCACGCGAAAAGTAATGGATTCTGTTTTAGGAATTCATCAAGATCGACAGCTACCCCCGTATACCAGCCCTACCTTTCGCAGTCGTGCACAACCTTCGCATGGGCACCCCGTGCATGATGGGAAGCGCTCCCCTGGCAAGGTGGCGATCTATTCAACCTGCTACGTGAATTACAACGAACCCGGTATTGGCTGGGATCTCATGGCAGTGTTGAATCACAATCAGATTCCTGCATTACTGGTAGAAAAAGAGGCCTGCTGCGGTATGCCCAAACTTGAGCTGGGTGATCTGGAAGCAGTGGCAGAACTCAAGGAAAAAAACATTCCTGGTTTGGCTGCATTGGCACGACAGGGCTATGCCATCCTGACTCCAATTCCTTCTTGCACCTTAATGTTTAAACAGGAATTGCCGCTCATGTTCCCTGATGACGAGGACATCCAGTTGGTGAAACAAGCCATGTACGATCCCTTCGAATATTTCTCAGAACGCTATGCCGATGGCCTGTTGAAAACAGATTTCACGGAGTCACTGGGTAAAGTTTCCTATCACGTCCCTTGTCATCTTCGTGTTCAAAATATTGGCCTGAAAACGAAAGAACTTTTGGAGCGTATCCCGGGTACAACGGTATCTACCATTGAGCGTTGCTCGGGTCATGATGGCACTTGGGGCGTGAAATCCGAGTACTTCGATATGTCAATGAAAATCGCTAAACCTGTGGTGCGCCAGTTGAAAGAAGACAAAGCCGATTATGTCAGCTCAGATTGCCCTATTGCCGCAACCCATTTGGTTCAAGGCATGCAAGAGCAGAAGGAAAAGCAACATCCCATTTCATTGATGCGCATTGCTTATGGTCTACCTGCACACTAATTATTCTAGAGAATTTTGTACATATGCCTCAGATCACCCGAAATAGTTTGATGAGTCTTGAGCAATATCATGTTGCTCGCCCTGCCTACCGTGCTCAAGTTATCGAACATAAAAAACAACGTACCTTGCATCTCGGTAAAAATATGACCTTGCTATTTGAAGACGAAATGACCATTCGTTATCAAGTGCAAGAAATGCTGCGTATAGAAAAAGTTTTTGAAGAAGAGGGTATTCAGGATGAGCTTGGGGCATATAACCCACTGATACCGGATGGCCGGAATTGGAAGGCTACCATGCTGATTGAATATACCGATGTAGATGAGCGCCAAAAAATGCTGGCTAAACTGCATGGGGTAGAAACAAAGGTTTTTATGCAGGTTGCAGGTCATGAGCCCATTCATCCTTTCGCAGATGAAGATTTAGACCGTGAAAGTGATGAAAAAACATCGGCGGTACATTTTTTGCGGTTTGAATTGAACGAAGAAATGGCAGCCGCATTGAAGGCGGGTGCCTCCCTATCAGCAGGCGTTTCCCATCCTGCATACACCGCCTTAGTCAGTCCCTTGCCTGAAGCAATGCGTTCTAGTCTGATTGCTGATTTGACCTAAAAAATAGAGTTTTTTTGATTTGAAAAAAAGCGGACCGCAATAAAGGGGTCCGCTTTTTTATGGGCTATGCAGAAAAGTTGAATTGCAAGATTAAAATAAACCCACCACCTTGCCGTCTTCATCAAGATCGATTTTCTCGGCTGAAGGGATTTTGGGAAGTCCTGGCATCGTCATGATATCCCCACAAACCATCACAATAAACTCCGCCCCAGCACCCAGACGTACCTCGCGAATATTCAAGATATGACCTGAAGGCGCGCCTTTTGCAGAGGGATCTGTACTGAATGACATCTGGGTTTTAGCGATACAAACGGGGTAATGCCCGTATCCATCCTCTTCTAGTTTTTTGATCTGTGCTTTGACTTTGGCGTCTGCACTGATATCGGCAGCACCGTAAATTTTAGTGGCAACAGCTCGTACTTTGTCCATCAGAGGAATGTTGTCTTCGTACACAAAGCTAAAGTTATTTTTCTGTGTACCATTTTCGATGATATCAACCACAGCACGTGCCACTTCCTCAGCTCCTTTGCCGCCTTCAGCCCAATGACGGGCAACCAAAACAGGTACGCCATGTTTCGCCATCGTTTCCTGCAAGAGTGCGAGTTCAGCCGGAGTATCAAAGGTGAAGTTGTTAATCGAAACCACACAGGGTAGACCGTAGTGATTGCGAATATTGCTGACATGGCGTTCAAGATTGGCCACGCCTTTTTTCAAGGCGTCCAGGTTTTCAGTATTGAGTTCTTTAAGTTCAACACCACCATGGAATTTCAATGCACGGATAGTGGCAACAATGACCACGCAATCAGGCCGTAATCCTGATTTGCGGCATTTAATATCCACAAACTTTTCTGCGCCCAAATCCGCACCAAAGCCTGCTTCAGTGACCACATAATCACCCAGCTTGAGTCCGGCTTTTGTTGCAATCACCGAATTGCAACCGTGTGCGATGTTGGCAAAAGGGCCACCATGAATAATGGCAGGATTGTTTTCCAGGGTTTGGACGAGATTAGGCGCGAGTGCATCTTTCAACAGGACAGCCATTGCACCATGAGCTTTAAGATCGCGGGCAGTGACGGCTTTTTGATCTTTGGTGTAACCCACAACAATATTACCCAATCGATTCTTAAGATCTTGAATGGAAGTCGCCAAACAGAAGATGGCCATCACTTCTGATGCAACCACAATATCAAAACCGTCTTCACGGGGATAACCATTTCCGGGGCCACCTAGTGAATTCACTATGTCACGCAGTGCGCGGTCATTCATGTCCACTACACGGCGCCAAGTAATACGTCGCACATCAATGTTTAATTCATTGCCATGATGAATGTGGTTATCCAACATTGCTGCTAAGAGATTGTTCGCCAGAGCGATTGCAGAAAAGTCTCCCGTGAAATGAAGATTGATATCTTCCATAGGAACAACCTGTGCATAACCGCCACCTGCCGCCCCACCTTTGACACCAAAAACAGGACCTAGCGAGGGTTCGCGTAAACAAACTACCGTTTTTTTACCAATACGATTTAAGGCATCGCCTAAGCCAACGGTGGTAGTGGTTTTTCCTTCTCCAGCAGGGGTAGGGCTAATCGCTGTAACAAGAACGAGTTTTCCATCAGGACGAGAAGCCAAACTATCTAAATATTTAAGAGAAATTTTGGCTTTGAAATGACCATACGGATCCAGATGATCTTCTTCTATCCCAAGTTTTTCTTGTGCGACTTTTGTGATGCGTTGTAGTGTTGCTTTCTGTGCAATTTCAATATCTGATGCCATGGTGTGCTCTCCTCACAATCCCATTTAAAAAAATTATTGTTTGCATAAACACACTCTCAGTGCCCCACTTCACATCCATCACACATCACAATCCGTGATGATGGTCTGTCTGGTTGCTGAGAGGGTTTTGCAGTTACTTCTTACTGCACCCCCTTATCTAATCAATATCGCCCTAAAATCATTTACATTCGTGAGTGTGGGGCCGGTGATCACCAAATCCCCAATACCTTTAAAAAAACTATAGCCATCGTTATTGGCAAGCAAAGCCTTGGCACTGATGCCAGCAGCTGCTGCACGCTCGAGTGAATCTGGCATTAAAATCGCGCCAGCATTATCTTCTGTTCCATCAATGCCGTCGGTATCTCCTGCGATTGCTGAGATATTGGGATGGCCTTCTAAGGCTACAGCCAAGGCAAGTAAAAATTCTGCGTTTCGTCCTCCGCGACCGTTCCCCCTTACCGTTACGGTTGTTTCCCCTCCTGAAAGTAATACGCAAGGAGGGCTGGCAGGTTGTCCATGGCGTGCGGCATGTTTAGCAATACCTGCGTGAACTAAAGCAACTTCACGGGACTCTCCCTCAAGGGCGTCTCCTAAAATTAAAGGGGTCACTCCCGCTGCACGTGCCACGGCTGCAGCTGCTTCTAGCGAGGCATTGGGGGTGGCAATCATTAAAGTCTCAGCATTTTCAAAGCACGCATCTCCTGGTTTAGGAGTTTCATCCAAACCACTCTCTAAATGGTTGATGACACTTGCGGGGGCTTCAATTTTATATTTTTTGATGATCGCTAATGCTTCAGCGCAAGTTGTGGGATCACCCACGGTGGGACCACTTGCAATTACAGATGGATCATCGCCGGGTACATCGGAAATTAATAAAGTCACTACTTTTGCAGGGGCGCAGGCTTTGGCAAGACGGCCGCCTTTAATGGCTGAAAGATGTTTGCGCACGCAATTCATTTCAGTAATGGTTGCACCTGACTTCAATAATGCTTTGTTGACAGCTTGTTTGTCCGTCAGTGTGATTCCATCGGCAGGGAGAGCTAGAAGGGCTGAACCTCCACCCGAGATGAGGCAAAGTACCAGATCATCCTTTGTTAACCCCTGTTGTGCGAGATCCAAAATCCGTCTAGCAGCTTCGCGCCCTTTCTCATCAGGAACAGGGTGCGCTGCTTCGATGACTTCAATGCGATCTGTAGGAGCACCATGCCCATAGCGGGTTACAACTAAACCTTGAATTGGACCGGGCCAATTTTGCTCTACTGCGCGCGCCATTGCCCCACCTGCTTTCCCTGCCCCTAGAACGAGCGTTCTGCCTTTGGGAGGAGGGGGCAAGAAAGAAGGTAAGCAGGTATCAGGTGCCGCGGCCGCAATGGCTGCTTCAAACATACGACGCAGTAAGTCTGCATCTTGTTTAGTTGAGAACGATATGGATGAACTCAGATCAGATGAAGTTGACATGGATTTAAAAAGGCCTTTGTTATCTGCGATCAATTACAGACAAAACTTGAGTAATATCAGATTTTAAGAGATTAAACCCTGAAAGCGTATAAAGCCAATTCATATGAGCTGATCATGTCCATAATAAAGTCTTAGAATAGCGAGTTGTTGTCTGCGTCATAATGAGATAACAAATATGATGTTGCAGTGCAGTAAGAACCTGCAGCCAAGAAAATATTTTCTGAATTTGAGGAGTGTTCCGTGTTTGATTCAAACGTTACCATTTCGAGCATCGATCCAGAGTTGTGGTCTGCAATGCAACATGAGCGTCAGCGTCAGGAAGACCACGTTGAGCTGATTGCGTCAGAGAACTACACGAGCCCAGCTGTCATGGCTGCTCAAGGTTCTGTTCTCACCAATAAATATGCTGAAGGTTATCCCGGCAAGAGATACTACGGTGGTTGTGAATACGTAGATATTGCCGAGCAATTGGCCATAGACCGAATCAAGGCGCTGTATGGTGCGGAGTACGCCAACGTGCAGCCTCATTCAGGATCGCAAGCTAATGCTGCCGTTTATGGCGCAATGATGAAGCCCGGAGAGACCATCCTAGGTATGTCATTGGCGCATGGTGGTCACTTGACCCATGGCTCTAGTGTGAACTTTAGTGGAAAGATCTATCACGGGGTAGCTTATGGTTTGCGTGCAGATACCGAAACCATTGACTATGATCAAGTTGAGGCATTAGCTAAAGAGCATAAGCCTAAGATGATCGTGGCGGGTGCTTCAGCCTACTCCCTTGAAATTGATTGGCAACGTTTCCGGGATATCGCTGATAGCGTAGGAGCCTACTTCCTAGTTGATATGGCCCATTACTCAGGTTTGATTGCAGCGGGTGAATATCCAAGCCCAGTTGGGATTGCGCATTTTGTGACCTCCACCACCCACAAAACATTACGTGGTCCTCGTGGTGGCATCATCTTGTCGAGCGCTGAATTCGAAAAGCCTCTGAACAGCATGATCTTCCCTGGGATTCAGGGTGGCCCTTTGATGCATGTGATCGCAGCAAAAGCAGTGGCTTTCCTTGAAGCCTCCAAACCCGAATTCAAAACGTATCAAAAGCAAGTCAAAGCCAATGCAGCCGAGATGGCGAAGACTCTGACCGAGCGCGGTTTGCGAATTGTCTCCGGCGGAACACAAAGCCATCTATTTTTGGTTGACTTGCAGGCGAAAAAAGTGACCGGTAAAGACGCTGAAGCCATTCTTGGCCGTGCGCACATGACGGTAAACAAAAATGCAATACCCAATGATCCCGAGAAACCCTTCGTGACCAGCGGTATACGTATCGGTGCTCCCGCCATGACGACCCGTGGCTTTGGCACCAATGAAGCAAGGCAGATCGCCAACTTCATTGCTGATGCACTGGAACATAAAGACGACGAGACTGCGATCAGTCGTATTGCAGGTGAAGTGACCGCATTATGCCGCCGCTTCCCGGTATACACGAAAGCATCTTAAAAGTTAAAAGTCGTCATCTAAAACAAACTGAAGATTTAGGAGTTATTTAACATGGCTGGTCGTAATTTTTTATTTGTTCCGGGTCCTACTAATGTTCCCGATCGTGTTCTTCGCGCAATGGTCGTTGCTCAGGAAGATCATCGTTCCCCCAAATTCCCCGCATTAGCGCTGGAGTGTTTTGCTGGCTTGAAAAAGATTTTCAAGACTGAAACAGGTACCCCCATTCTTTTCCCTTCTTCCGGAACAGGTTGCTGGGAAGCGGCTTTGACCAACTGCTTAAACCCTGGTGACAAGGTTTTAGTATCACGTTTTGGTCAATTTAGTCACTTGTGGGCCGACATGTCTGCGCGTCTTGGTTTTGATACCCATGTGATTGAGGCTGAGTGGGGCGAGGGCGCGCCCATTGAGCAGTATCGTCAAATTCTAGAAGCAGATAAAGAGCATAAAATTAAAGCTGTTTTGGTTGCACAAAACGAAACAGCAACAGGTGTAAGCAGTGATGTTGCTGAATTGCGTAAAGCAATGGACAGCGTGAAGCATCCTGCTCTGCTGTTTGTAGATTCAGTCTCTGCTTTAGCTTCGATTGATTTCCGTATGGACGAGTGGGGTGTGGACGTGTGTGTCAGCGGCTCACAAAAAGGTTTGATGTTGCCTGCCGGTATGGGTGTGACATGCGTGAGCCAGAAAGCGCTCGCAGCAGCTGAACATGCTAAGAGCCCACGTTGCTATTTTGATTACAACGATATGGTGAAGTCTAACGCAGGTGGTTATTTCCCCTACACCCCTTCAATACCCATGCTGTACGGCTTGCGTGAAGCGATTGCAATGTTGTTGGAAGAGGGCTTAGAAAATGTTTTCCATCGTCACGCTTATCTTGCCGGTGGTGTGCGCGCTGCTGTGATGGATGGCTGGAAATTAAAGCTCTGCGCCAAAGATCCTAAGTGGTACTCAGATACTGTTTCCGCAATTTTGGTACCTGAAGGCTTTGATGGCGCGAAAGTCATTTCTCGTGCCTATGCGCGTTACAACACTTCTTTTGGCGCTGGCCTATCGAAAGTAGCGGGTAAATTATTCCGTATTGGTCATTTGGGTGACTCTAACGAAGGGATGATGTTGGCCGCAGTGGCGATTGCTGAAGTTGCAATGTTGGATTGTGGCATCCCTGTGCAGCCTGGAAGTGGTGTAGCGGCGGCAGGTAATTACTATCGTTCCAACAGCCCAACACTTGGGACTGCTTAATCATGAGTCATCGTGTCGTATTTCTTGATCGCGATTCGCTAAAGGCAACAGTACGTAAGCCATCATGTGCATCAGATTATGTAGAGCATGCCAAAACGGTGGGTGTGGAGGACACGGTAGCAAAGCTAAAAGGTGCTTCCGTTGCCTTAACGAACAAAGTTCCTCTCCGTGCTGAAGCCTTGTCGCAACTGCCAGATCTCAAAATGATTGCGGTGGCTGCTACGGGCTATGACGTGATTGATGTGCCTTACTGTAAGGAGCACGGTATTGCGGTAGCGAATATTCGAAACTATGCAGTGCATACCGTTCCTGAGCATGCTTTCGCGATGATTCTTTGCTTGCGTCGAAACCTCATTGCTTATCGTGAAGATGTGCAAGCAGGGGTGTGGGAAAAATCAGACCAGTTCTGTTTCTTTACCCATGACATCGGCGACTTGCATGGATCAACACTGGGCATTATCGGTGAAGGTGCATTGGGTCAAGGAACGGCAGCGATTGCTCGAGCATTTGGAATGCGTGTTCTGTTCGCAGATCATGCCCCCCCCAAAGCTTCAGGTGTCGAGTTCACCCCAATGGACGACGTGTTGGCGCAGTCGGATGTGATTTCTATTCACTGTCCGCTGACTCCGGCAACACGAAATGTTATTGGTATTGAGCAATTCCGTAAGATGAAGCGCAACGCCATTCTGATCAACACAGCACGCGGTGGATTAGTGGATGAGCATGCGCTGATTCAAGCACTGGACGAAAAATTGATCGCAGCAGCAGGTTTTGATGTTTTAACTGTTGAACCCCCACGTGATGGACATCCTTTGCTGAATTTGCGCCGCCCCAATTTCTTGCTCACGCCCCACGTGGCTTGGGCATCTGATGGTGCAATGCAATTCCTCGCTGATCAGTTAATCGACAACGTAGAACTCTGGGATAAAGGTACGCCGCAGCACCTCGTGACCTAAATAAATTGTCGGCCACCAGAAATGTAAAACCATAAAGTTGCAAAAAAAATAAAGGATGAGCATGAAGAAGTTGTTGTTCCAACTGGATACCGATCCCACTCCATCAGTCTTCGATAATGTTGTGTGCTATGACGGCGGTGCAGATCATATAACGGCAATTGCGGGTGTTACACCAGATAATGTAGGTGCAATGGTAGATGGAGCGATCTTTACCCGTGCTCCCAAAGATAAGAAAAGTACGGCCTTATTTTTGGGTGGAAGCAATATGGTGGCGGGTGAAGAACTTCTCAAAGCAGTTCAAAAGAAGTTTTTTGGTAACTTCCGTGTATCCGTGATGTTGGATAGCAACGGTTCTAATACCACCGCGGCGGCTTGTGTTGCATGGTTAGGGCACGGCCGCACGCTGACTGGAAAAAAAGCGGTTATTTTGGCTGGAACCGGGCCGGTAGGGAGTCGCGCTGCTGTGATGTTGGCACGCGAGGGGGTAGATGTGACCCTGACCTCACGCAAAGAAGAACAGGCTTTAAAGGCAGTTCAAGCCATTAAAGAGCGTTTTGGGCTTGATGTGAAAGGAATTGCAGCACCTGATGCTGAAAGCCGCGCAGCAGCGATTCAAGGTGCACATATCATCATCGCGACAGGTGCTGGCGGTATTCAATTGCTTTCAGAGGATGTTTGGAAAAACAGCCCAAGCCTGGAAATGATTGCCGATGCGAATGCCACTCCACCCATGGGGATTGAGGGTGTGGATGTGATGGACAAGGGCGCGGAGCGTCACGGCAAAATTGTATTTGGTGCGATCGGTTTTGGCGCCCTCAAAATTGCTTTGCAGCGCGCCTGCGTAGCTCAACTCTTCGAGACCAATAGCCTGGTGCTCGACGCCGAAGAAATTTACGCCATCGCAAAAACCATGGTGGGTTAAGGACTATTCATGAGCGCTCTTCAACAATCCTTAGGTCAATTCTTAGATGAACTCGCTAGCAGTGCGCCTACCCCTGGTGGGGGAGGCGCTGCTGCAGTCATGGGCGCAACAGGGGCAGCATTGTTGTCCATGGTTGCCAATCTTACGATTGGTAAAAAAGGCTTAGAGGATGTTGACGCAGAGATGCGGACAATTCTTGAAGAGTCAGAGCGCTTGCGCGCGGAGATGAGCGCAATGGTTGCAGATGACGTAGAGGCATTTAATAGCCTGATGGCCAGCTACAAATTGCCTAAAGAAACGGATGAACAGAAAGCCGAACGTACCGCTGCGATTCAGTCTGCGCTGAAAGGTGCAACAGCAGCGCCTTTGGCTTGTGCAAGAGCCGCAGCCGCGGTCGTAAGACTATCGCATCGCACAGCCGAGATTGGTAATAAAAATGTGATTAGTGATGCAGGAGTGGGCGTGCTAGCTGCGCAAGCATCGCTTCGCAGTGCAGCACTGAATGTGTACATCAACGCACCCTCGTTGAAAGACCAGGAATTTGCTTCGGGTGCGGTACACGAACTCGAAGCGCTTCTAGCCGAATGTGGGGTGGCTTCTGAATCCGTATATTCTCTCGTGAAGCGTCGCCTAGGATAGGGGTTACCCCGCCGGTATTCACCGGTAAGTCATGTTAAAAGGAAATAGTAGCGCCCCCTTTTTGGAGGGCGTCAGGACAGTGTTTGCTTAAAAAATGATGGATTAAAGAAGTGACCATTGGCAAGCGATCAACGGCATTTAAAAAAATTACCACCATGTCGGTGGGAAACTTTGGAGGAAACAAAAGATGGATATTCATGAGTATCAGGCAAAGTCTCTGCTCTCGGGATTTGGCGTAGTCGTTCCCCCAGGTGGGGTTGCCTATAGCTCGGATCAGGCTGTGTATGTGGCAACAGAACTGGGCGGTTCACATTGGGCAGTGAAAGCCCAAATCCACTCGGGTGGTCGGGGCAAAGCGGGTGGCGTGAAGCTATGTCGTACCTATAATGATGTCGCTACCGCAGCTCAAGGTATGTTGGGTGCACGTTTAGTGACTAATCAAACAGGCCCTGAAGGAAAAGTTGTGCATCGTTTGTATGTCGAAAAAGCGACTGCATTTGAGCGCGAATTGTATTTAGGATTTGTGCTGGATCGCAAAATTGAACGCATTCGCGTGATCGCTTCAGCAGAAGGCGGAATGGAGATCGAAGAGATCGCCCATACCAAGCCTGATTCAATCATGCAGATTGAAGTTGAACCCGCAGTGGGCTTACAGCCCTTTCAGGCCCGCCAGATTGCCTTTGGTTTAGGGCTGAATCTTAAGCAGGTATCGCAGGCCGTTACCATCATTTTGGGCTGTTATCGCGCCTTCCGTGATCTCGATGCCACGATGGTAGAAATCAACCCACTGGTCGTTACCAAGGATGATCAGGTTATTGCACTCGATGCCAAAATGTCTTTCGATGATAACGCGCTATTCCGTCGCCCACAGGTGACTGAAATGCGTGATCCCGCTGAAGAAGATCCTCGTGAAGCCCAAGCCGCAGAACATGGACTGAACTATGTAGGTTTGAGCGGTGATATTGGTTGCATCATTAACGGTGCAGGTTTGGCAATGGCTACGATGGATAACATCAAATACGCCGGTGGCGAACCCGCCAACTTTCTTGATGTAGGTGGTGGAGCATCTCCAGAACGTATAGGAGCAGCATTCCGTTTGGTGTTATCTGATCGCAATGTGAAATGCATTTTGGTCAATATCTTTGCCGGTATTAATCGCTGTGACTGGGTTGCTGAAGGGGTGGTGCAAGCTGCAAAGGGATTGGGTATTCCATTGGTTGTTCGTCTTGCTGGAACCAACGTAGAGCAAGGGCAAAAAATTATCCGCGAATGCGGTCTGCCCATTGTCACTGCAGATTCCTTAATGGAAGCCTGTGAAAAATCCGTTCGTTTGGCACGCGGCGAAAAAGTCGCTTAAACCACTAGTCTCAAGAGGATAAAAAAATGAGTATTTTGATTGATGAGAAAACACGGATCATTGTGCAAGGTATTACGGGTGACAAAGCCTCCTTTCACGCTGCAGAAATGATTGCCTATGGCACCAATGTGGTGGGCGGTGTGACCCCTGGTAAAGGTGGAAAAATCCATCTCAATCGTCCCGTGTTCAATACAGTGAAAGATGCAGTTGAACAAACAGGTGCCCAAGCAAGCCTGGCTTTTGTGCCTCCTCCTTATGCTGCTGATGCCTTAATGGAAGCAGCCGATGCAGGATTAGAGTTGGTTTGCATTATAACCGACGGTATTCCTTCCCAAGACATGATGCGCGTGAAGCGTTACTTGCGTCGCTATTCCAAAGAAAAGCGTACTACCATCGTAGGCCCTAACTGCGCAGGCATTATCAGTGCAGGTAAAGCCATGCTAGGTATTATGCCGAGCAATATTTATATGCCAGGTAATGTAGGTATTGTTTCGCGCTCAGGAACGCTTGGTTACGAGGCTGCTGCGCAGATGAAGGCGCTCGGAATTGGCGTTACGACCAGTGTTGGTATTGGTGGTGACCCTATCAATGGAAGCTCCTTCCTTGATCATATGGCACGTTTCCAAGAAGACCCAGATACCAAAGCAGTGGTCATGATTGGGGAAATTGGTGGGCCGCAAGAAGCCGAAGCTTCAGCCTGGATCAAAGAAAACATGACCAAGCCTGTAGTGGGTTATGTGGCCGGTATGACTGCGCCCAAAGGTCGTCGTATGGGTCATGCAGGTGCGATTATTTCTGCAGCGGGTGATACCGCAGCAGAGAAAGCTGAAATCATGGCTTCGTATGGTTTGTTCGTTTCACCCAGTGCTTCTGAATTAGGTGCAACAGTAGCGAAGGCACTTGCCAGCATCTAATCATCGCTGAACCTAAGGTGAGTATGCAGCACGCGGATGTGTTAAAGAATCCGCGTGCCCTCTTCGGGCTTGGCTAAGGGCCTTAAAAGTACATCATTTTGATTAAGGAAAAAAAGCTGTGAATGATGCAAGCTATACCGTCACTCCAGAAAATGAAAATGAGAGTCCTCTTGCTGAAGATGGTTTTTCTCGTTCAGCCCTTCTTCAAGATTTACTCGCATCGGTATTGAGTCGATACCAACCTGAGGTGGTTTCTGTCATTAAAGGTGAGAGTTCTTTTAGAGATCTACCTTCAGGGCTGCTGAGTAAAGCGCTTCGTGCTCAAGGTATTTGGTTTCAGTTGTTAGCCATTGCCGAGCAAAATAGAGATATGCGCAATCGGCGTTTGATAGAAACTGAACGTGGCGCAGAGTGTGTTCAAGGCACATTTTCACAAGCTTTTGCAATGGTCAGCCAAGCTGGGGTGAGTGCATCAGATGTTCAAAAAGCACTCAATCATATTCGTATTCGTCCTACGCTGACCGCGCATCCAACAGAGGCAAAGCGCGTGACTGTGTTGGAGCGTTATCGTCGCATTTATCTAAAACTATTCGATTTAGAGTCTTCTCGCTGGACACCCCGTGAACGCGAGCAGGCGCACCATCAAATCACTACAGAAATTGAGTTGTTATGGCTTACGGGTGAATTAAAGCTCGAAAAGCCTACAGTTGACCAAGAAGTTGCCTGGGGATTGTATTTTTTTCAAGAAAACTTATTTGATGTTGTCCCGCAGGTAATGGCACGCATTGAATCAGAATTCGGAAAACATTTTCCCGGACAAAAACTAGAAGTTCCCTTTTTCATGAGCTTTGGTTCATGGATAGGTGGAGACAGAGATGGAAATCCTTATGTGACCAGTTCAGTTACACGCCGAACCTTATGGGAAACGCGTCTTGCTGTATTGCGTCGCTATCGGGTTCGGGTCGCAGATTTGATTAGGCTCATGAGCATTGCTGAGCGAACGCTTTCTATTCCTCGAGACTTTGCAGATCATGTTCGACTTGCATTGAGTGCGACCGTGGGTGGGGATGCCTTAGCGATGCGCAATCCAGGTGAACTGTTTCGCCAATACTTAGGTTTGATGCTCCTCAAGCTTGACGAAACCATTCCCCATGCTGAGCGATATGAATTGCCTTCTGCAGGACTAGGTTATCGCTCCGCTGATGAGTTGATCTCAGATTTGGCGCGCATGAATGCTGCGCTGATTGAATCAGGGGCAGAGTCCATAGCGGAGTCATTAATCCTTCCATTTCAACGTGAAGTAGGGATTTTCCGTTTTTCAACTGTACGTTTGGATATTCGTGAAAACACTATTCGGATGAACCGAACCCTTGCAGAGATTTATCAAATTGTTCAAGGGGTTCCCGCCCCGGCTGAAGACTCTGCGGAATGGAAAGCATGGTTGATGGCTGAACTGACCAAGCCCCGTGTTGTGCATCGGGATTTGTCCGCGCTGAGTAGCGAATCAGCTGAAACCTTAGAGACCTTTCGCGTCATTGCAGAAATGCGGCAGAAGATAGATCGTGAAGCCTTTGGGTCATTGATCCTCAGCATGACCCATAGTGCATCTGACGTATTAGGCGTCTATCTCATGGCCAAAGAGGCAGGATTATTTAATGACACCGCTGGCATGGAAGGTTGCACTCTGCCTATTGTGCCTCTGCTCGAAACGATTCCGGATTTACGTAAAGCGCCGCAGATTTTAAGAGAGCTTCTTGCTGTTCCTGTCGTACAACGCAGCTTGCGACAGCAACATAATGTGCAAGAAGTCATGGTGGGGTATTCCGATTCCAATAAAGATGGTGGCTATTTTGCAGCGAATTGGGAATTGGCCAAAGCGCAGCGTCAGATGGTACGTACCGGAGAAGAATTTGGTGTGTCCGTGAGTTTTTTCCACGGACGCGGTGGTTCTGTAAGCCGCGGTGGTGTGCCCACTGGTCGGGCGATTAATGCCGCTCCCGCAGGCACCATACGCGGTATGTTCCGTATCACTGATCAAGGCGAAGTGGTGTCACTCAAGTATGCCAATCGAGGAACTGCAAACTTCCAAATGGAATTACTGGGCTCAGCTGTATTGAGTCACATCTTGCTTTCTGAGCGTGAATCAGCAAAACATCCATTACATGAATACGAAGAAGCCATGGAGGCGATTTCTGGCACCTCATGGACGATGTACCGAAAATTAATGGAACGCCCTGACATGCTCGCTTATCTTCAGGCCTCCAGCCCGCTAGAAGAGCTTTCAATGTTGAACATTGGGTCTCGTCCTGCACGCAGAACGCAGGCGCAGTCACTCGCAGACTTGCGTGCGATTCCTTGGGTATTTGCTTGGACGCAAAACCGTCACATGGTGACAGGATGGTTTGGGGTTGGGTCAGGTCTTAAGGCTTTTTTAGATGTGCGTAAAGAACGCGGATTAGAAATTCTGCGTCGCATGTTTGGTGAATACAAACTCTTTCGGATGGTGATTGATGAAGTAGAACGCACGCTCTGCCAAGTCGATTTAGAGATCGCAAAAGAGTTCGCCAATTTAGTCGCCGACGACAAAACACGAACAGAAATTTTTGAAAAGATCCAGACTGAATTGCAACTAACGAAAGACATGGTGCAGTTGATTTCGGGGGGTTCAATGGTTGCTGAACGCTTTCCTCAATATCGCAGACGTTTGGCTAGAAGACTTGAAACCTTAAACAGGGTGAGCAGAGAGCAGGTTTTATTGTTAAGGCAATTACGCGCAACTGGCGGCGAGGATGTGCGTGAGGCTTTATTGATGTCTATTAACTGCGCAGCAGCTGGATTAGGTGCAACGGGTTAATACTAAAAAATTTTTTTTAATCGAGGAGAAATCAGCATGAGTTTTACTATTATTGAGCAGGCCACCGCCAGGATGCACCGTTCGGAATTGGCGGTCCCAGGTTCTAATCCCAGCATGTTTGAGAAAGCGGCGAAGAGTGCTGCTGATATTATTTTTCTGGATGTCGAAGATGCCGTTGCTCCAGACGACAAAGAGCAAGCCCGGAAAAATATTATTCAAGGTTTGAATGATATTGATTGGGGTACCAAAACCATGATGGTGCGTATCAATGGTTTGGATACTCACTACATGTATCGCGATGTAGTGGATATTGTTGAAGCCTGCCCTCGCCTCGACATGATCCTGATTCCTAAGGTGGGCGTTCCTGCCGATGTGTATGCCATCGATATGATGGTGACTCAAATCGAGGCAGCCAAGAAACGTGAGAAACGTATTGGCTTTGAAGTTCTGATCGAAACCGCTTTAGGTATGGCCAACGTAGAAGCCATTGCGCAATCCAGTCGTCGTTTAGAGGCAATGTCATTTGGGGTTGCAGATTACGCTGCCTCTACACGTGCGCGCACTACCGTGATTGGTGGAGTGAATAAAGACTCAGTTGTTTTATCAGACAAAGATGCGGATGGGAATCGCAGCAGCTTCTGGACTGATCCCTGGCACGCAGCTCAGACCCGCATGATGGTCGCTTGCCGTGCTTATGGCCTGCGCCCCATTGATGGCCCCTTTGGTGATTTTGGTGATCCTGATGGTTATTTGTCTGCCGCTAACCGTGCAGCAGTCTTAGGTTACGAAGGGAAGTGGGCGATTCATCCTTCACAAATCGAATTGGCCAACCAAGTGTTCACCCCTTCAGAAGCCGAGGTCACCAAGGCGCATCGCATTATGGAAGCCATGGCTGAGGCCGCTCGGGCGGGTAAGGGAGCAGTCAGTTTAGATGGCCGTTTAATCGACATCGCTAGTATTCGTATGGCTGAGGCGCTGATCGCTAAAGCAGAACAAATCGCCAGCAGCAAAAAGTAAGCATTCTCGTTTTCTCCTCTCTCCGCGAGGCCCACAAGGCATCTCGCGGAGTGGACTTCAGCCGAGGCCTCTCCCCCCTCGCCGAGAACCGCAATGCCACGTATTATTGCAAATCCAAGTTTTAACTTTGGATTTGCATAAAAATGATTCCTCGTTCTGCTTCCTTTTCCCTAGCGCGCCTTGCCAAAGGTTTTCCCATCCTAGCCCTGACCGGCCCCCGCCAGTCTGGAAAGACAACGCTCGCTCAAGCTGCTTTTGCAAACAAGCCTTACGTTTCTCTAGAAAACCCAGATGAACAAGACTTTGTTGAAGGGGACCCCAAAGCGTTTTTGGCGCGCTTCGAGCGCGGGGCGATTCTGGATGAAATTCAGCGTTCCCCCGCCTTGTTTTCATGGTTGCAAGGGGAAGCGGATAGACGTGGGCGTATGGGAGAATTCGTCATTACGGGCTCTGCTCAATTTGACTTACTATCAGGCGTCACGCAGTCCCTTGCAGGTCGTGTAGGGCGGATTGAGCTTTTGCCCTTATCAGCCCATGAACTGGCTGCTGCAAACAAACTGCCTAATACGATTGAAGCCATGCTGTTGAGTGGAGCCTACCCCGCACTATTTGACCGAGACTTATCAACAGGAGATTGGTTTCCAAACTATGTCACGACCTATTTGGAACGGGACGTACGCCAACTATTAGCGGTACGCGATCTATCGCAATTTCAACGTTTTATACGCATGTGTGCTGCCCGATCAGGACAATTATTAAACTTGACTTCCCTGAGTGCTGATTGTGGCATCTCGGCTGTGACTGCTAGGCAGTGGTTATCTGTGCTGGAAGCGAGCTATCTTGTCACGCTCCTTAGGCCTTATCACCGCAATTTCGGAAAACGGCTGGTCAAATCCCCTAAGTTATATTTTCTGGATGTAGGCCTCATGGCTTGGTTGCTCGGTATCCGTGATGCTGCCAGCATTCAAAACCATGCGTCCCGAGGGGCATTGTTTGAAACCTATGTGGTGGGCGAGTTTATCAAGCAACGCTTCAATGCAGGTCAACCGGCTGATCTCTATTTTTGGCGCGACAGTGCAGGCCATGAAATCGACCTGCTTATCGAAACCCCGCAAGGCCTAAAGGCAGTTGAAATCAAATCAGGTACCACCTTTGCCTCCGACTGGCCTGATTCAATCAGAAAATGGCAAACATTTTCTAAAGAAGAAACGCTTACCCCCACGATCATTTTTGGCGGTGAAGGCGACTATATGCGGCAGGGTTGCGCAGTTTTGGGGTGGCGGGAGGCACTTACTCCACTGTCACACTTTTAGCGAGGTTACGCGGTTTGTCGACGTCAGTGCCTTTTTGCAAAGCGGTGTGGTAGGCCAAGAGTTGGAGTGGGATGACGTGCAGCACGGGGCTTAAGATGCCTTCGTGGTCTGGCATGCGAATGACGTGCACGCCGGGTTCTGCTTTGAAGTGACTGTCGTTATCAGCCAATACATAGAGTTCACCTCCGCGTGCTTTGACTTCTTGCAAATTGCTTTTGAGCTTTTCTAGTAGGGCATCATTGGGAGCAATCGCAATCACTGGCATATTGGCATCTACCAATGCCAAGGGCCCATGTTTGAGTTCTCCGGCAGGGTAGGCCTCGGCATGAATGTAGGAGATCTCCTTGAGCTTTAAAGACCCTTCCAAAGCGATGGGGTAATGGACTCCGCGGCCTAAGAAGAGGGCGTGATCCTTATCCGCAAATCGCTCTGCCCATCCTGCAATTTGGGGCTCTAAATTCAACACATGCTGGGCCTTGGCCGGCAAGCGGCGCAGGGCATCGAGATATTCAGCTTCTTGTTCTTTTGACAGTGCGCCACGACTCTTTGCGAGGGTAACGGTCAAGGTAAACAGGGCCGCAAGCTGAGTGGTGAAGGCTTTGGTAGAAGCCACACCAATTTCCATCCCAGCGCGTGTGAGATAGCAAAGCCCAGAGGCGCGAACAATGGCACTTTCTGGCACATTGCAAATGGCCAGAGATTTCGAGTGCCCTTGAGATTGCGCGTGCTTGAGTGCGGCTAAGGTATCGGCCGTTTCACCCGATTGTGAGATGGTGACGATCAGCGTATTAGGGTTGCGCACAGTATCGCGATAGCGATATTCGCTGGCGACTTCTGCGCTACAGGGCAGTTGCGCAATGGACTCAATCCAATAACGAGCCACTAAACCGGCATAAAAACTGGTGCCGCACGCGAGGATTGTGACACTGTCCACGTCTTTAAAAATCGTTGCCGCTTCAGCACCAAACAAATCTGGAGCAAAGCCGCGTTGTAGGGTTCCCTCAATGGTATCGCCAATTGCGCGGGGTTGCTCGGCAATTTCTTTTTGCATGAAATGGCGGTAGGGCCCAAGTTCAGCGGTCTCGTTAGAGAGCTCACTGAGATGAACATGACGCGAGACCTCATGATCGTCGCGATCAAATACGCGATAACCCATCAGGTTAATATCTGCGACATCGCCTTCTTCAAGGTAGACCATTTTTTGGGTAACAGGGAGCAGGGCCGAAGCATCCGAGGCTACAAAATGTTCTTCGATCCCTACTCCTAGAAGCAAAGGGCTTCCTTTGCGGGCACAGATTAAACGATTCGGTTCACTGGGAATAATGCATGCAATTGCATACGCACCATGCAATCTAGGGACGGCTTGTCGAACTGCACGCCCTAGGTCGTGCTCTTTTTTCCAAAAGGAATGCACCAGATGCGCAATGACCTCGGTATCGGTATCAGAAGTAAATACATACCCCTCTGCTTGAAGCTCAGATCTTAAGGATTCATGGTTTTCGATGATGCCGTTATGCACCACAGACAAATCATCTAAGCTGATGTGCGGGTGGGCATTGCGTTCGCTGGGGGCGCCATGCGTGGCCCAACGCGTATGGGCAATTCCAAGATGACCTTTAACATTGTTCTCGCGCGCATCTGAAGATAGTTGTGCCACGCGCCCAACGCTGCGGACTCTTTTTAAGCCGTGATCCGTTAGTACGGCAATACCTGCTGAGTCATAGCCGCGATATTCCAGGCGTTTTAAACCCTCAAGCAAGATGGGGACAACATTTCTTTGGGCAATAGCGCCAACAATTCCGCACATAGACTGATTTAATCACAGCAAGACTAAACCGCTATTCTGCCAGACCAAGCGAAGGATCAGTACCTCAAAAGTACTTCATCTTAAGTCTTAAATTAAAGAAATAGCGGGTTTTTGACGTTGTAATGCAGACTTGCTCAATTTTTTAACTAGATAACATGAGCTTAATCATTCCGTCTGGGAACTCGTATAGTGAATCACCCTATCCAAATCTTGCATACGTTGTCGCGATGCCTCAGTGCTTTTGGTTGGTTTAAAACCTTCCACCAAAGCGCTTGGATTGTCGTTGCTTTACGCTGCGTTGTAATGGGATTGTGCGGGATCATAGTGCAGATACAAGCGGCGACCAGTCCCAGCGCTCCCACTGTTGGAACGCAATTTAATCAAATTCCATCCCGGCCCATTAATCAGCCCAAAACCTCCCCTCAATTGCAGTTAGAACAAGATTCAACTGCGGTAGAAGAAACAGGTAGTCCAGATATGACTACCATCCCCGTGCGGGAGATCAAAATTTCTGACGCAAGCGTGTTTTCCGAGAAAGAACTTTTAAAAATCTCAGGTTATAACGGTCCAGGGGATTTGACTCTGAAAACGCTGCGCTCGTATGCCGCCCGTATAGCGGATTACTATCACCAAAACGGATATTTACTTGCACAGGTGTATTTGCCTGCCCAAGATATTGTGAAAGGCATCGTGCAAATTTCAGTCATTGAGGGGCGTTTTGGCGCAGTGACTGTTAGAAATGAAACTGGCTATGCAGATGCATTGCTTACAGAAGTGCTCTATGGTCTTCGTAGTGGCGATCCTATATCGGTTTCTTCTTTAGAAAGTCGCTTGTTACTGCTTTCAGACATACCGGGGATGAATGTCAAATCAACTTTTGTGCCAGGGCGCGACACGGGAACATCGGATCTCTTTATTACTGCTACCCCTGGCGACCTGATCAATGGAAACATCATCGCAGATAACTCGGGCAATACTTATAGTGGAAAAAATCGTGCTATTGCATCGGTTAATATTAATAACCCTAGTGGCTATGGAGATGTGATCTCTCTGAGGGGGATGTCGACATTTAACGGCTTAAACTACGGGCGTTTTGCTTATCAAATTCAGTCTAATCGGCTAAAGCTGGGTGCTGATTTTTCTAAGATGGATTACAACCTCAATGATCCCTTTGCTGGGGTAAACGGTAACGGAACGACAACGAATGTATTTGGTAGTTATGCATTGCTTCGAACCAGAAAAAATAATCTGTATGTTCAAATGGCTTATGAATCAAAAGTGTTGCGAGATGCGCTTTCAGATAAGCGCGTCAACTTGATTACGGCCACTTTGAGCGGTGATCGGCGTGATGCCATTTTAGGTAATGAGGGGACTTCTAACTTCTCCTTGGCCTTATCAGCAGGACGTTTAAACATTGAATCAGGCGCTGATCTCGCTGCTGACCAAGCTTCAACCGGAGCCCATGTCAATGGTCGCTTTAACCGTGTGGGGATGAGTTTGACCCGTTTGCAAAAATTGAATGAAAAAACGAATTTATATGTTTCTTTGAGTGGCCAAGGTGCCTCTAAGAATATGGATGTCTCTGAGAAGTTCTCACTTGGCGGGGCAAATAGTGTGCGCGCTTACCCTGAAGGCGAAGCCTATGGAGATATCGGGTATATCCTAACGGTAGAATTGCGCAGAAAGTTGGATGATGTATGGGGCTTACCTGGGGAGTTTCAGGCCACGACCTTTCTGGATACCGGTACCGATTTACTCTACAAAAGCTTGGATGCTTCAAATACAAATAGTCTGATCGTGACTTCTACCGGCAATCGACGCACGCTGACCGGTATAGGTGTGGGCCTGGATTGGTCGGATGGGGGGGATACCTCGTTCCGTGCCTCTTACGCTCATAAATTAGGGGCTGCTGCGACGACCTCCGTTATCAACGCATCAGGCG
>CAIPTD010000137.1 GCA_903867885.1 uncultured Ferrovum sp.
AAGGCTAAAGCAATTTCTGTTTGAGCTTGTAGTTCAGCTCGCGCAAGACTAGAGCGCAAATTGAGCGCATAAACCAAAAGGCCTGCGCACAATCCCAGTGGCAGGCCAAATAGTAGAAGTGAACTTAAATCAAATGTCACTATAGAAAATGAAATTAAGCTTTAACTAACTTTTGCAATTCACCAGACTCAAACATTTCGGTCATGATGTCAGAGCCGCCGATAAATTCACCATTGATGTAGAGCTGAGGAATGGTTGGCCAATTAGCATATTCTTTAATGCCTTGGCGAATACCTGCATCTTCTAACACGTTGACGGTATGCAGTTTTTCAACTCCACTTGCACGCAGAATATTGATCGCATTACCCGAGAATCCGCATTGCGGGAATTGAGCGGTACCCTTCATAAAGAGTACAACAGGGTGACTAGTAACGATTTCTTTGATTTGAGCTTGAGTATCCATAAATTCTTTCTAGAAAGGCAATAAAGCGGTAAAAATGATTTGGAACTGCTATTGGTTTGATTTTAAGACCTAATGCAAAAAAGGGTAACTCAGTATCTTATTTTCGGGCAGATACCACTCGATTGTGACCAGCTAAATCTTGGTGAATTTGAATTTCGCGCATTCCTACAGTTTTCATAAGATCGACCACGGCCTCCGATTGATCAAATCCATGTTCAACCGCAATAAGACCCAGGGGTTTTAAATGATCTGCTGCCCCCTGAATAATCTCTTCAAGGCAGCTTAGGCCAGTGGCGTTATCCGTAAGTGCACAGAGCGGCTCAAACCGGAGATCACCTTGCGTGAGGTGGGGATCTTGATTGGCAATATATGGAGGGTTGCTTAAGATGACATCAAAAAGAGTGTTATCTCCCAAGGCCTCATACCAACTACCCTGCATAAATCGGACGCGAGATTCAAGGTCTAACTGTTTGGCATTGGCTTGAGCAATGACAAGAGCACCGGAAGATTGATCTGTTGCGGTAATGAGAGTTTTCGAGCTTGCATGTGCAACTGCTAAGGCAATCGCTCCTGAGCCCGTTCCTAAGTCAAGAACATGAACCTTGGTAACTTCATTTTTAATACGCTCAATTTCATGCAGCCCAATTTCAACTAAGAGCTCAGTTTCTGGGCGGGGTATTAATACTCCAGGCGCAACCTGAAGTTCAATGTTATGAAAGCCCCGTTTGCCGATGAGATAAGCAATCGGCTCCCCTTGAAGTCTTTTGGATTCCAGCAATTTCCAATCATCAAGCGCCTTAACATTGAGCTCCATATCGTCACGTGATAGTAGTGCAGAGCGAGGAAGTTGGTAGTGCTTATCCAGCACCTGAGCCATCAGAACTCGGGCTTCGTTTGAGGGAAGCGAGGTGGCGCTCAATAAGGAGCGCAAACTGAAATCATCACTCATGAAATATTTTTTGTTGTCGCTTAGCTATCACCAAGGGCGGCAAGTAATTCAGCCTGGTGCTCAGAAGCCAGGGCATTACAAAGGTCATTGATGTCACCGTCCATCATGGCATCAATCTTATACAGTGTGAGATTAATGCGGTGATCGGTGATGCGACCTTGTGGGAAGTTATAAGTCCGAATACGGTCACTACGATCGCCAGAGCCAATCAAAGATTTTCTAGTTTGCGCTTCAAGTTGATGTTTTTCGCGCTCACGTGCATCCATAATTCGGGAAACCAAAACCTTCATCGCTTGTTCGCGATTACGGTGCTGGCTACGATCATCCTGACATTCCACTACGGTACCTGTTGGGAGATGGGTAATGCGAACGGCGGAGTCCGTCTTGTTAA
>CAIPTD010000138.1 GCA_903867885.1 uncultured Ferrovum sp.
CAAATGGTTTGGCAAAAGCAGATGTTGACAATGCTGTTGCTTATGTAACAGGTCAATTGAATGCTGCTCCTGCATCAGCACGTGGTGCAGTGGTGAAGAGCGTGCTTGACTTGTGGGCGAACATTTCTAATGACGCTACATTGAGCAAGGCTTATGGTGCTGCTTCAACTGCATGGAATACAACGATTGCTGCAGCGGTCACTTATGCCGGCGCAGTCAATCCTGACATTAGTTTGGCTCAAGCAGCGACTGCAAATGCAGCGACTGCTGCTGTAGGGACAACGTTTACATTGACTACAGGTGTTGACACGCAGACTGCTGGAATTTTCTATGCAGATTTGACATCCACTAACACTACTTTGCAAGGTTATGACGCCCTTACTGGTACAGCTGGCAGGGTAATCGTCCCCTAGAACCAAAGGCGTCTAAAGTAGAATTTCTCAAATCGGAGAGAGGTTTTACAAATGAAGAAATCACGTTTTACCGACAGTCAGATCATGGACGCATTGAAGCGCTCTGAGGCTGGCATACCTGTTACAGACATTTGCCGTGAATTGGGCGTCAGTACCCCAGCCTTTTACCGCTGGAAGGCCAAGTATGGCGGCATGGATGTCTCCTTGATGTCCAAGATGAAGGAGCTAGAAGAGGAGAATCGACGACTGCGCAAGATGTACCTCGATGAGAAACTCAAAGCTGAAATTGTGACGGAGGCGCTCGAAAAAAAGTGGTGAGGCCGTCTCACCGTAGGGAGATGGCCAAGAAAGCAGTTGAAACGAAGGGGGTCAGTATTGAACTGGCCTGTAGGGCTTTTAAGATCAGCGAGTCTTGTTATCGCTATGAAAGGAAGCTGAGCGAGGAAAACAAGAAGGTCGAGGATTGGCTGCTCAGGCTCACCGATAACAACCGCAACTGGGGCTTTGGCCTGTGCTATTTGTATTTGAGGAACGTGAAGGGGTTCAAATGGAATCACAAGCGCATTTATCGTATTTACAAGGAGTTGGAGCTGAATTTGAGGATAAAGCCGCGCAAAAGGCTCAATCGTGAGAAACCAGGAGCCTTGAGCGTTCCTGAGGCGATCAATCAAGTGTGGTCCATGGATTTCATGCATGACCAGTTGGAAACAGGGAAAAGTTTCAGGTTGCTCAATGTCATTGATGATTTCAATCGTGAAGCATTGGGTATAGAGATTGACTTCTCACTCTCATCACTCAGAGTGATCAGAGCGCTTGAGCAAATCATCTCTTGGCGAGGCAGGCCAAAGGTCATTCGTTGCGACAATGGTCCGGAATACATCAGCTCAGCACTACAAACATGGGCTGAAAGCAAGCATATCAAGATCGAATACATTCAACCTGGCAACCCTCAGCAGAACGCTTACGTTGAACGATTCAACAGAACGGTTCGCTATGAATGGCTATCTCAATATTACTGGAAGGATTTAGAAGAAGTTCAATTGTTCGCCACGAAATGGATGTGGTCTTACAATCACGAACGTCCCAATATGGCGTTGGGAGGTTTTACACCAAAGCAGCACCTAGCCATGGCTGCATAAAGGCTCTACTTTTAAAGCCTCTGTAAAAGGGGAGGATTACCGATTCACCATGGCCAAAACCAAACTTCTCAAGAACGGCAACTCGCAAGCCGTTCGCATTCCTGCCGATTTTGCCTTTAGCACGAGGACATTGATCTGGTCATCGTGCAACAAGGCGAAGAGTTGCACTTCCGTCCGGCTCAGCGCCGCATGGGGGATGTGTTAGGCAAACTTGCCAAGTTCTCACCTGACTTCATGGCCCAGGGCCGAGGCGAAAACATGGAGGGCGAGCGCGAGACTTTATGAATCCAAAAATTCATCCTCGACACCAATATCTGCATCTACCTTATGAAGCACCAA
>CAIPTD010000139.1 GCA_903867885.1 uncultured Ferrovum sp.
CCCCGCTCGCCGCATCTGAAGACCAAAAGGTATCCTCTTCGGAATCTCTAGCACCTAGAATGCCTGTATACGAGCCAACGCAACAAGATCTGGCTTTGGAGATTGAGGAAGAAACTCCGCGTCTTGCACAGACTCCATTGGCAGGTGCTTCGGAGCATAAAGTGTGAGCGATGAAACCCAGTTTGATAGCAAGCTAGAGGGGTTCATGTCTCATCTTATTGAGCTTAGGACTAGGCTTATTCGTTCGATGATTGCTGTGGGGGTGATTCTTGTAGTCCTTCTCCCATTTTCCAATAAGCTCTACACCTTGCTTGCGTTGCCGATGTTGCGAGCCTTACCTTCAGGCGGCCATATGATCGCGACTGAGGTGACCACCCCATTTTTTGTTCCAATGAAAGTCGCAATGATGGCGGCTTTCCTGCTTGCCCTTCCTTACGTGCTCTACCAAGCCTGGGCTTTCATTGCCCCTGGATTGTATGGCCATGAAAAGCGTTTAGTACTTCCGCTCGTAGTGTCTAGCACCATCTTGTTTTACACCGGGATGGCTTTTGCTTACTTTGTTGTTTTTCCGGTTATTTTTGGGTTTATATCCGCCGCCGCTCCAGATGGCGTGGCGGTCATGACCGACATTGATAAGTACCTGGGGTTTGTGTTGACGATGTTTATTGCCTTCGGAGTGACCTTCGAAGTTCCGGTTGCTGTAGTGGTACTCGTGCGTTTAGGTGTCGTGACAGTAGACTTTTTAAGAGAGATCCGGCGCTATGTCATCGTTGGGGCTTTTGTAATTGGCGCCATTTTTACCCCACCTGACGTGGTTTCACAAAGCTTACTCGCCGTACCTTTATGTTTACTGTATGAACTTGGAATTTTGGTTGCAAGTCGCTGGAAGCCAAAATTAAGTGAATAAAAAGTATTTTTTGGGGAACAAGCGCGTTAGAAATGAAGTCATTTGACTGGTTGCGCTGCAATATTTTTCCAGACGTTGGTGATATACTTTGATAGAATTCGCGGGTTTTGTTCAATCTCTTTGCACGACAGGATTCCAAATATGAGTGATTCGCACTCGGACAATGGCGGTCGCCGCCGTTTTCTGATCGGGGCCGCAGGCGCCCTTGGAGCTGCAGGCGCTGCTGCTGTGGCTACCCCCTTCATTATGAGTATGCTTCCGAGCGCGCGCGCGAAAGCGGCAGGTGCTCCGGTTGAGGTTGATGTATCCAAGCTCGAAGCTGGGATGATGATGACCTCAGAATGGCGTGGCCAGCCAGTTTGGGTGGTCAATCGTACTCCCGAGATGTTGGCGCAGTTAGCCAAAAATAGTGATCGCCTTCGGGATCCGGGGTCAGAGAATTCTGAACAACCGGAATATTGTAAGAACCCTAACCGGTCATCTGCAGAGCATCCTAACCTCTTAGTGGTGGTTGGTATTTGTACGCATTTGGGGTGTTCGCCTCAGGACCGCATGAAAGCCGGCAATGCCGCTGGAATGGGTGAAGATTGGCCCGGCGGTTTCTTCTGCCCTTGTCATGGCTCTAAATTCGATATGGCCGCGCGTGTTTTCCAAAACGTGCC
>CAIPTD010000140.1 GCA_903867885.1 uncultured Ferrovum sp.
CCCTTATCTCTATGCCGATCCAGAAAAAGCTGAAAATTGGAAGCAAATCTTAGGACAGCCCAATGGGTTGCGAGTGGGCCTGGTTTGGTCTGGTGGCTTTAGGCCCAATCGGCCTGATCTCTGGGCTGTGAATGAGCGTCGTAATATTCAACTTGAGATGCTGGCGTCTTTAAATATTCCGGGTATTGAGTTTTATAGTTTGCAAAAAGGTAAAGAAGCCGAAGCGCAGCGCCACACACTAGAGTCCGCTGGCTGGGAAGGTCCTCCTATCACCAACCATACTGATGCTTTTTTAGATTTTAGTGATACGGCTGCATTCATTGAATGCCTTGATCTGGTGATTTCAGTGGATACTTCAACTGCACATCTTGCCGCTGCAATGGGCAAATCCACTTGGATTTTGAACCGATTTGATACCTGTTGGCGTTGGCTGCTAGAGGGAGAAACTTCTCCTTGGTACCCCTCTGTCCGACTTTTCAGGCAGCCCTCTTATGGTGATTGGACCTCAGCAGTATCTGATTTGAAGGTCGCGTTGGAAGAGTTAGTGCAGCAACAAGTTTGATCGCTCTGACATGATTATGCGGTTACCTAGTTTTCTAGTGCCAAATTGGGAATTCTCTTAAATTCCCTTAGGTTATTGCTGACAAGTGTGAGGCCACGACTAATGGCGAGAGCGGAGATATGAAGATGGTTCTCTCCGATGATTTGGCCATTTCTTTACAATACTGATTTGATTTTTCCGTAGTGTTGAGTGACCTGTCTCGTCGAGCTTGATGTCGTCTCCTGCAGCACGGGTCACTGCCTCGGCCCTAGTATTCAATCTTGATCGCTTGAAATGCACATGCTTGAAATTCACATCAATGCGTTGGTGAGATCAGCGTAACGCTGGGAAAGTAAGTTGCGTAGCGGCGTGGGTCACGGGTAATGATGGGAATGCCGCTGACTGCGGCTTGCGCGCCGATGAAGAAGTCACTCAGCACATTGCGTTTGGTGCCGCCTCTTTTTCGGTATTGTCTGAAAGCGCGTCCTGCCAGAAATAAGGCCGATTTTGGAATTTCAATAACGTTTAACTTTATCGTTGCCAACGCCTCTTCCAGATCTTCCAGTGTTTCATATACCATCGACAGTTCTGAAAAAATGATTGGGTTTATGATCATTCTATGAACTTGGGATTGATTTCTAAGTTGATTGAGAGACCAGTCAGCCCAAATTGGATCGTTTTCAAGGATGTCGATAAGGATGTTGGTATCCACTAACATCAATCGTCTCCCCGAAGAAGTTCCATTAATTCGTCGGTATTCCATTTGATGGTAGCTGTCCCTCTTACCTGCTCAAAACGATCGTATAGTTTCGCAGGGTCGTCAGGTTTGAATGCATTAAGAACCAGCTCTCCATTAGAATTCACTTTAAAATCAATCTCATCCCCAGGATGAATGCCTAGTTCGTCACGAATATGTTTAGGGATTGTGACTTGGCCTTTAATGGTCATGGTGCTCATGACAGCCTCCTGTATTACAGAAGAATTTATGGTAATACTTTTGTTAAATGAGTTCAATGTGGTCGTTCTCTAAAAAAGGGAGTGTGGTTTGATCGGGATCAGTATCCACATCAACACCTGAACGAGCCGGAATGAATAAGAGAAAAAAATGGAGATCTGAAGGCGATTCTTAAGAAAGGGGGAC
>CAIPTD010000141.1 GCA_903867885.1 uncultured Ferrovum sp.
AGACTTTGCGAGCACGCTTAGCAAGGGTTGTATCCAACGTAGCAAAATCATCGCACCCTTCAGAGAGAGAGTGATGAAGGGCATCCGCAAAGTCCCATCCTTCTTTCAGTTTGGATGCTGCTGAGATGACCGCTGCCTGCTCACCCACCACTGCAGGAAGTATGATTTGACCTTTAGTGGAGATAAGAACAGCACTCATCATGGCACCTTAAAGTTTTACTGAATGGGTATTTTTTTATGTTAAATGATGAGAGCGTTCGTCTTGACTATTCTTCGATTTCTGAAGAACCTGCCCCAGCCAACACATCGCGGATCACCTCAAAACTGAAACCACGCGAGGCTAAAAAGCGGGTTTGTTTACCCCGCTCATTCGCATCTAAAGGGAGACCCGCGAATTTCTTGCGCCACACTTCTGCAGCAATCCTGATTTGATCTTGCTGCAGTTCAGCCAAGGTTTCGCGCAGCGTTTCAGGTGCTACGCCCTTTTGCTCAAGCTCTTGGGTAATGCGCAGAATGCCTCGTTGCCCCTTGCGCGCATTCACGATGGCCTCTGCCGCACGCGCATCCGACAAGTAACCCTGCGCCTCTAGCTTATCCATCAGCGCTGCAATTTCATCGGGACTAACGGTTGCCTGTTGTATTGTTTCAGTAAGGTCCTGCGCCGCAACGGCAGGCGTCGAAGATTCAAAGTCATCCTCACTATCGAACTCAGCCTGCGCCTTGGCTAATTCTGCTGCCTCAGCGCGCGCTTTTTCTGCACGCGATCGGGCACGCCCAGAAGTGAATTCCACTCTGGGCCGAGACAATCTCTGCATCAATTCCACCCGGGTATATTCCCGTCGCGACAATAAGTCTAAAGCGCGAATCTCAAGCTGTTTGAGTACGTTTTGAGCTTCAGGCATTTGCTGCCACATTGATGGGTGCACCCACTGCCACACCGACTGCCGCGCGGATTTTAGCTTCAATTTCAGCTGCCATCTCAGGATGCTCTTTTAGGAACTCACGCGTATTGTCCTTACCCTGCCCTATTTTTTCACCGTTATAGGCATACCAAGCACCCGACTTATCCACTAACTTGTGCAGCACACCCAGCTCAATGATTTCTCCTTCTCGGGAAATACCTTCGCCATAAAGAATATCGAAATCCACCACACGAAAGGGAGGGGCAACTTTATTCTTCACCACTTTCACTCGGGTCTCACTGCCCACCACTTCCTCGCCCTTCTTGATTGCTCCCACACGGCGAATATCCATACGCACTGAAGCGTAAAACTTTAAGGCATTACCACCGGTAGTGGTCTCAGGGCTACCGAACATTACACCGATCTTCATACGTATCTGGTTAATGAAGATCACCAAGCAATTGGTACGCTTAATGTTGGCAGTCAATTTACGCAGCGCTTGAGACATTAAACGCGCTTGCAGTCCCATATGAGAATCGCCCATCTCGCCTTCAATCTCAGCCTTAGGAGTTAAAGCTGCGACCGAATCAATGACCACTACATCTACAGAACCTGAGCGCACCAACATATCGGCAATCTCAAGCGCCTGCTCACCGGTATCCGGCTGAGAAATCAACAGCTCGGGCACGTTCACCCCCAACTTGCCCGCGTATTGGGGATCCAGCGCATGTTCAGCATCAATAAATGCCGCCACACCACCCAGTTTTTGCATCTCAGCGATGACCTGCAGGGTCAATGTGGTCTTACCCGATGACTCTGGCCCAAAAATCTCAACCACCCGGCCACGAGGCAAGCCGCCAATGCCCAGAGCGATATCCAAGCCTAACGATCCCGTGGAAACCACATCAATGTCATGTTCGGTCCCGCCATCGCCCAAGCGCATGACCGAACCTTTACCAAACTGCTTCTCAATTTGAGCTAATGCTGCTGCCAGCGCCTTTGACTTGTTGTCATCCATGTAGGGGTATCTCCAGTAATTTCTCAATTATGCCATGCCGCCCTGCGGTCACCGCGTTACAAATACAGTTGTTTTTTAGCTTCTTGATTGCACTGCAAGTAATCCCAGCAAGGCAATACACACTGTGGCTTGGCGAATTGCCGCACGATCTCCAGGAATAACCAGCACTTGGCTGATTAAAGAATCCGTACTCGTCACCCCAGACCAAGCAAACCAAACCGTTCCAACCGGTTTTTGTGGGGTTCCCCCGCCTGGGCCTGCCACTCCACTGACGGCAACTGAGCATTCAGCTGGAAGCCTGATTCTTGCCCCTTGGGCCATGGCTTCGACCACAGATTGGCTCACAGCGCCATTCAGACCAATCAGTTCTTCAGACACGTCTAGTAGCTTGGTTTTTGCAGTATTGCTATACGTAATGAAACCGCCCTCTACCCAAGCTGAACTCCCAGCAATAGCCGTCAGCGCAGCCCCAATGCCCCCCGCTGTGCAAGACTCGGCCGTTACCACCCGCTTTCCAGCAGCCAAAAGGCGAGCGCCCACTTCAGTAGCCAACCCATCCAGATCTCGACTTTGAAGCAATAACTCTGGAAGTTTGTGTGAAAATGTTTGAGGATCGGCCAGCCATTCTGCTTGCCATGCTTGAGCCTGATCGGGAGTGATCGCGCGCATATCAAGGCCCTCCGGGTAAGTGGATGGCCTGCAAAATCAAAATAGCTGCATAGGCCCATGCAGCGGCTAGGGCGTCATCCACCATGATCCCTAAGCCCCCTTGCAAGCGCTGATCGGCCCACGAAACCGGAAAAGGCTTGGTGATATCAAATAAGCGAAACAGTAAGAACGCCCAAATCGCTGTTGCCCATGCTTGGTTCGACCACACCCCCCCCATACCAACGGGTGAAACGACTTCAGGCAATAACCAAAGTAACCCTGCAAAAGCGAGATATTCATCGCAGACAATCGCACCAGGGTCTTTGATTCCCAGTACTCGTGCGGTGCGCTCAGCACACCAAATCGCCAAGCCCCAAAGCAGTATCAAAAATCCAAATCCCATCCACCACGAACCCGCGCACCAAGAAAGCAGAGTCTTCAACAGCGCCACAATCAAAAACCCTGGCAAAGTACCAAAGGTACCCGGCGCCCAAGGACTAAGACCAAGCCCCCCACCCAAAGATACAAAATGAATGGGGTTGCGCAATAAAACGAAACGGCTATTAAAGTTCATTGTTGTTGGGCTGACTGCTGCGCGAAATGATCAAAGCCTCTGCGCTTTGCGATCACCAGATTGCCATTGGCGTCTATCACGCGTAAGCCAAGCGTTGAAACTACTTTTCCGATTTTAATCACGGGCGTGTGAGCGACACGTGCAGCCTCATTGATGGCCTCTTCTGAATCAGCAGATGCTGTAAAACAGAGTTCGTAATCATCCCCTCCGCTCAACATTACCTCACTGACCTGCGCTGGATAAGGGCAGTTTTTAAGTGCAGCCGACATAGGCAGTTGCGCTAGGTAAAGATCCGCACCCATTCCGCTTGCCTTCAAAATATGGCCGAGATCAGCCATCAGGCCATCAGACAGATCAATCGCTGAATGCGCCAAACCAGCAAGCTGCAGTCCTAAATCAACACGAGCGGTGGGCTGCTCCAAGCGACGCACACAATAATCCTGATCCTCTGAGCCAAATCGAACCTGGTTCTTAAGAACAGCCAAACCCATCGCAGCGTCCCCGATCGTGCCCGAGACCCAAATGTCATCCCCCAGCTTTGCAGCATCGCGTCGCATTGCTTGATCGGCAGATATTTCTCCCATGATCGTTACCGACAAATTCAAAGGCCCTGAAGTGGTATCTCCACCTACCCAATCCACGTCGTGCACTTGCGCCTCATCAAAAAACCCCTGAGCAAAAGGCTGAAGCCATTGAGTATCAGCACTCGGCATCGCAATGGATAAAGTCGCCCATCGCGGTTCAGCGCCCATTGCGGCCATATCAGAAAGATTCACCGCAAGTGTTTTTCTACCCAAGCGATAGGGATCGGTATCCGGGAAAAAGTGTCGACCCGCTACCAACATATCGCTCGACACCGCGATGACTTTGCCGGGTCGGGGTTGTATCAGAGCGGCATCATCTCCGACCCCAAGCACAGTATGGCGATGGGGGTGGGTAAAAAATTGACGAATGAGATCAAACTCAGACACCGTTAAACGGCAGCACCAGGCCGCGTTGAAGTAATGGGCTCATCAGGACGAATCTGCTGCGCCAATTTATCGAGCACACCATTGATGTATTTATGCCCATCGGTTCCACCAAAGGTTTTGGCAAGTTCAATCGCCTCATTCAGAATGACTCTCAGCGGCGTCTCAGGGCGATGTGTTAACTCAAATAAGCCAATCTGCAAAATCGCGCGTTCAACTGGGCTGACTTCATGCAAGGGCCGATCGAGTGCAGGAATCAATGCAGCCTCTAAGCCTTCAATATCTGCAACAATTTCAGCCAAGGTGGTGCGATAAAACTCGTGATCTAGCTGAGCCCAATAATCGGTGAGCTCAATATCACGTTGAATATCTTTCACCTCAGCGCCAGAGAGTAAGCGGCGATATAAAGCTTGAAGCAAAAAATCGCGCGTTTTGCGGCGTTTACTTTTATGACGCGGCGGGCTTAAAACTGGAACACTTTGATCAGCGCTCATACAGCCGCCTGAATCGCTGCCAATGTGAGCGCCATCTCCACCGCAGCTTGAGCACAGTCTCGGCCTTTATCTGATGTACGCGCATGCGTTTGCGCATCGTTTTCTGTGGTCAGAATGCCATTGGCGATGGGAATACCGGTATCTAATTGCACTTGCGAGACCCCTGCACCTGCTTCATTAGAAACCAACTCAAAGTGATAGGTTTCACCGCGAATCACGGCTCCTAATGCGATCAAAGCATCAATCTGATCCGATTGCGCTAAGGTTTGCAGTACCAGAGGAATCTCCAAGGCACCAGGAACCCGCACCACAGTGAGATCTTCATACGCCACACCCAGACGATTGAGTTCGTTCAAGCAAGAGGTCAGTAACTCTGTGCAGGCTTGTTCATTGAATCGGGCACACACAATGCCAACGCGCAGCCCTTTTCCAGGCAAATCACCATGACCTTCAAAAGCCTGATCCATTCTATTTTCGATTTTATTCACTCTTACCTCTCGCTTCTTCAGGGCTCAAAAATCCGGTGACCTCTAAACCATATCCTATAAAGCGCGTGAGTTTTGCAGGATGAGACATGATGCGCATTTTACCCACGCCTAAATCGCGCAGAATTTGCGCGCCAATACCATGCGCCCTTGGGTCCCATTTTCGCCCGCCCATCGCGACTAACTGGCGATCACGGGTAAGATCAGTGAAGTCACCATCGTCTTCTCCTCCCTTCAACAGAATCAATACCCCTGCGCCGCGCTTTGCAATGATGGCCAAGGCCTCATGGATACCAAAGGAATGACGACCTACTCCATCATCAATCAAATCTGCCAAAGAAGCAGGTTCATGCACACGTACCAAGGTTTCTTGTGTAGCAGAGGGCTTGCCATACACCAAGGCAACATGGGTTCGCTTCGCCACATCATCAAAAAACTCTACCGCCTTAAACTTGCCTTGAGGAAGCATCACTTCCCGTTCGGCCTGGCGTTTGACCAGCGCTTCATGCTCGCTGCGATGGCGAATTAAATCCGCAATCGTGCCCACCTTAAGTCCATGCTCTTTGGCGAAGACCAACAAATCAGGTAAGCGCGCCATTTCACCATCATCTTTCAGGATCTCGCAAATCACTGCAGCAGGTTCAAACCCTGCCAAATGGGCGAGATCACAGCCGGCTTCCGTATGTCCCGCTCGCATCAATACCCCACCGGGTTTTGCCATGAGCGGAAAGATGTGGCCGGGCTGCACAATATCTTCGGGCTTGGCATCTTTTGCGACAGCCGCGATGACTGTTTTAGCGCGATCTGCCGCAGAAATACCCGTTGTGACCCCCTGAGCCGCTTCGATTGATACTGTGAAATTAGTGGAGTAAGGGGAGCGATTATCACTCACCATTAAAGGAAGCTTGAGCTGCGTACAACGCTGCTCAGTCAGAGTCAGGCAAATTAGGCCGCGGCCATAGCGTGCCATGAAGTTAATCGCCTCGGGGGTAGCACTCTCAGCAGCAAAGATGAGATCACCCTCGTTTTCACGATCTTCGTCATCCACCAAGACCACCATACGCCCCGCGCGGATCTCATGAATGATCTCAATGGCCGAGGCAATATGGGGAGTAGTGTGCGTATCAGTAGAAATTTGGGACATCTCATTGCGCTTTGCGGCGGGCCGACAAATTTAGCCTAATCCGTATTCTCGCCTAAAAGCCCGCCCACGTCCAAGTTCCACCTGAAGGAATATCTTTCATTGCCATTTGCAAACAAGCCTTTTTCAGAGGGTATTGATCGGAATCTTTAGGTAAGAAGTGCCATTCGATTCTGCAGGTGGTAAGGCTCCAGCCCGAATATTGACCTGAACAGAGGGAAGAATCAGAACTGGCATCTCAAGCATTGCATCCCGCTTGGTTCGCATCTCAACAAACTGCTCCTCTGAAATTCCGTCGTGAACATGAATGTTTTTTGCCTTCTGTTCAGCAACCGTTGTTTCGAATGCAATCGGGCGCTCATTTGGAGGATAGTCATGACACATAAAGAGTCTTGTCTCATCCGGCAGGCTCAAAATCTTCCGTGTTGAGGCATAAAGTGTTCGCGCATCGCCCCCAGGAAAATCACAGCGAGCGGTTCCTACATCCGGCATGAAGAGCGTATCGCCCACAAACACTGCATCCCCAAATTGATAGGCCACACAGGCTGGAGTATGTCCGGGGACAAACAGGATTTTTCCTTCAATACCCTCTAGGTCGATGACTTCATCCTTTGAAAACAAATGATCAAACTGCGAGCCATCTGATTTAAATTCATTTTCCAGATTGAATATCTGTTTGAAAACTTTTTGTACTAAGGTGATCTGATCGCCAACACCCATCTTCCCCCCTAGTTTTTCTTTTAAATAGGGTGCCGCCGTCAGATGGTCTGCGTGGGCATGCGTCTCAAGTATCCATTCCACCCTAAGATTTAAGCCTTTAACAAACCGAATCACCCGATCTGCTGCGTGCGTGGATAGGCGTCCAGACTTAGGATCATAGTTTAGGACCGAATCAATAATCGCACAGCTTGAGCCTTCCCCTTGGTGGACAACATAAGTCACCGTCCACGTTTCAGGATCAAAAATCCCTTTAACGTCTGGCCTTAATTTGATCTGATTCATACAAGCCCCATCAATATATATTTATACAATATATTTACTAATATATTGTTTGTCAATATAATGAGTATCATCAGGAACTCAATTACCCAATGATGGAAACCATTCATTTTAATCTTGAAGAAATGCAAACTGCTGCAAGCCAAGCCTGCAGACTCTTGAAGGTGCTAGCTAATCAGGATCGCCTCATCATTTTGTGCCAACTCTCAAAAGGCGAAATGTGTGTAGGCGAAATCGAAGCCTTATTAGGCATCACTCAACCCACACTTTCGCAGCAACTTACTGTTCTCAGAGAAGAAGCCTTGGTCAGCAGTCGACGCGAAGGAAAAAATATCTTCTACCAAATGAATGACCCCAAGGCTTTAGCCGTGATGGGTGTGCTGTATGCGCTTTTTTGCAATCAAAACAAAGGCAAAAAATGAATATTGATTGGTTGCACTTCACTCCCGGTTTATCTTTTTTAGGGGGACTTCTCTTAGGGCTTGCCTCAGCCGCTTTCATACTTATCAATGGCCGTATTTTAGGAATAAGCGGAATCTTAGGTGGGTTCATCGTTCCCAAAAATGGGGATATCGCTTGGAGGGTGGCATTCATTCTGGGCATGGCTGCATCTCCCTTTCTTGCGTCTTGGATCTTTCCCACAGGTGTTCTTCATGCACCCAAAATTGATTCTGCCTTTTTACTCATCGCAATAGCAGGACTGCTTGTCGGATTTGGCACACGCTATGGATCGGGATGTACGAGTGGGCATGGCATATGCGGCTTATCTCGATTATCGATCCGCTCTGTAGTCGCCACTCTTACGTTTATGGGCACGGGATTTTTAACTACCTACTGTGTCAGACATGTTTTTTAAGGAGCTGCAAATGAAACATCGCGTATCGGAATTTCTTGCAGGCTTAATTTTTGGGTTGGGACTGATCCTCTCTGGAATGACCGACCCCAGCAAAGTGCTCGGGTTTTTAGACCCTTTTGGGCTATGGGATCCCTCTCTCATGTTTGTGATGGCTGGAGCCGTTTGTATTGGCTTCTTTGGCTTTTCAATTGCCAAAAAAAGAACTCTCAATTTCCTGGGAGGTAATTTGTCTTTTCCCGGCGCCAAGCAGATTGATAAGCCATTGGTGATCGGCGCAATACTCTTTGGTGCAGGCTGGGGGTTAGCAGGGTTTTGTCCTGGCCCGGCCATCGTTTCATTAGCAGCGGGTCAAATCAAAGCGGCCGTCTTCGTGGTATTCATGCTGATAGGAATGTGGATGTTTAGCAAGGTTACTCGATGAGTATTTCACTCACCTTAGGTATTGCAGTGGGTTTGGTGCTGGCTCTTACCGGCGCAGGCGGAGGTATCATCGCTGTCCCTCTGCTCGTTTTTGGGCTTCATTTGAGTATCGCTGATGCAGGCCCCATAAGCTTACTAGCTGTGGGTATGGCCGCAACGCTTGGGGCTATATTGGGCCTGAAAGCGGGAATGGTGCGCTATCGCGCTGCCATGCTGATCGCAGTAACTGGAGTCGCATTTACCCCTTTAGGAAATTGGTTAGCACATCATTTGCATAACCAATGGCTCACTATTCTTTTTGCTAGCGTCATGCTCTTTGTTGCATATAGAACCCTAGTCCAGGCTCGATCTATCGCAGAACCGGAACGCATCATTGACTTAAGCCAGCCATGTATGCGTGACGATGAATCCGGGCGATTTATATGGACAGCAATGTGTGCACGATTTTTAGCATTTTCAGGGTTAGTCGCCGGACTTTTATCAGGGCTACTGGGAGTTGGAGGTGGCTTTGTGATGGTGCCAGTTTTACGCAGATTCACCAATCTAGATATGAAATCAACTATTGCCACCTCACTGGCCGTCATCGCAATGGTTTCGATTGCATCTATTTTAAATAGCGCCCTAAGCGGAAATTTGAATTGGGCTGTGGCAATTCCATTTGGAATAGGCGCATTACTAGGCATGTTAAGCGGTAGCTTAATAGCAAAAAGGGTCACGGGACCCTATCTTGAAATTGGGTTTGCATGCCTTACAACCTTCATAGCATTAGGAATGATTGTAAAAATACTCATGGTAATAAATGAATAATCAAGCTTAATTACTCCCATCCATTATGGGCCAGAATATATCCACTGAACGCTAATCGATTCGCCTTCACCTCGAAATCTTATTTACGTTCAAATCGCTCTGATCGTCAAAGCAAATAAGAAGTGATTAAAGGTCTTTTTGATAACTGAGAATACGTTCGCAGTAACGGGCAATGAGATCAATCTCTAGGTTCACGTGATCACCCGCATTGAGATTGCGAAAAGTAGTGACTTCGCGTGTGTGCGGAATGATATTGATATCGAAGACATCACCCTTTACATGGTTCACGGTGAGGCTCACTCCATTGACCGTCACTGAACCTTTGCGAGCGATATAGCGTGCTAAATCTCCCGGTGCGCGGATTTCTAAAAACCAGCTTTCGCCAATCTCATCAAAGTTCAGCACTTCACCGACGCCATCTACGTGACCAGAGACGAGATGACCACCAAGCCGATCCGTTAAGGTAAGTGACTTCTCAAGATTCACTTCACCTTCTTGAACCAAGCCCACCGTGCAATCTAAGGTCTCGCGCGAGACATCGGCCTCGAAAGAACTTTTATGCAAACTCACTGCAGTCAGGCACACCCCATTCACACAGATGCTATCGCCCAATTGCGTATCTGCCATAGGCAGGTTTGCGGTATGAATCTTTAAACGCACCCCTTTAGGCAAAGGTTTGATTTCAGCAATACGGCCCACAGCTGCAACAATTCCGGTAAACATGGTTAAAGCATCTCTTGAACGATTAATTTTGTTTAATTTTAGGAACAGCAGTGACACGCAAATCAGGGCCAATCTGATCAATATGAGAAAACTGCAAAGCAAAAGCTTTCGATAATTCCACCAAAGGCCCTAAACTCGCCGGGCCTTGCGCACCCATTCCGAGCAATTGCGGTGAGATGTAAAAAATACACTCATCCACTAATCCCGCTTTAAATAGCTCAGCATTTAAGTTTGCCCCCGCTTCCACCAAGACCTCATTGATCCCCTGCTCAGCTAATAGTTTCATAGCAGCAACCAAATCCAGATGCCCACTATCTGCATGCGCTGCAGGAACACCCAGAACGGTCACCCCCATGGCTCGCAGAGCTTCAGCTCGCGCGGCCCCATCGTTTGAAATAGAAGTAGCAAGTGTTTTTTCAAGGGTCAGCACTAGAGCATGACCCTCGGCTAAAAGCTTAGCGGTGAGGGGTACTTCTAAATGGGCATCGATTAACACGCGCAGTGGCTGACGTTCGCATGGAATGTGCCGGACCGTCAAAGCGGGATCGTCTGCAAGCAAGGTTCCAATGCCTGTCAGCACAGCGCATGAGCGTGCTCGGTAAGCGTGGGCATCGGCTCTAGATTCTTCACTGGTAATCCACTGACTCACCCCATTGCCCAAAGCGGTTCGCCCATCCAAAGACATACCTATTTTTAGTCGCACCCAAGGCAAGCCTTTGGTCATGCGCGAAATAAAACCGGGATTCAGTGCACGCGCCTCGGCTTCCATGACGCCAACGGTCACGGTCACTCCTGCTTTTTGTAAACGTGCAATACCTTGACCACGCACTAAGGGATTAGGGTCTTGCATTGCCACCACGACGCGACCCACACCCGCTTCAATGAGCGCATCACAACAGGGTCCCGTTCTTCCGGTATGGCTGCAAGGCTCTAAACTCACATAGGCTGTGCATCCCTTTACTTCGATAGGAGCTAAAGCGCTCTGACCTGGTGCCAATTCAGCGTTGGCTTGTTCTCTTGCCGCTACTGTCTCACGAGCCGCATTCAAAGCATGAATCTCCGCATGCGCTTCACCTGTTCGCACATGCCAACCCTCGCCAATGGCCTCACCCTGCTGAACGAATACACACCCCACTCGGGGATTAGGTGTGGTGGTATTCAGTCCTCGTTCGGCTAGTTCAATCGCCCTGGCCATCCAGAGTCGATCGTCTTTTTGTGGGGGATCAAAGGTCACGAATCACATCCCTAAAATCATCAATATCCTGAAAGCTTCGATACACCGAAGCAAAACGCACATAGGCTACTTTATCTAAACGACGTAATTCTTCCATCACCATTTCGCCAACACGCAAGGCTTCAATTTCACGTTCCCCGCGGGCAAGTAATTTTTGCTGAATGCGCTTAATCGATTCTTCAACCAACTCGGTCGCAACGGGTCGCTTATGTAGGGCACGACCAAATCCTCGGCGTAATTTATCAACAGAGAACTCTTCACGTTTCCCATTTTGTTTCACAACCTGAGGCATCCGAAGATCGGCCGTTTCATAGGTTGTGAAACGCTTATCACAAGCAGTAC
>CAIPTD010000142.1 GCA_903867885.1 uncultured Ferrovum sp.
CCGGCTTTTGCCATTCGACTTTTAGCGATCAATCGCAAGGTCTTAGCACACCATTCCGACACATGTCCGGGTGGTTGTGGGTACGTTAATACCGGGCTTTCATTTCCCGCCTCAAGGCGCGCGGGAGACTTTGCATGAAACGCATGCTGTTTAATGCGACACACCAAGAAGAATTACGTGTCGCAATCGTAGATGGTCAGAAACTCATTGATTTAGATATCGAATACTCTGGCCGGGAACAAAAAAAGGGCAACATTTATAAGGCAGTCATTACCCGCATCGAGCCCGCTCTAGAAGCAGCGTTCGTTGACTATGGTAATGAACGTCATGGCTTCCTACCTTTCAAGGAAATCGCCAAAAGCTATTTGCAAAATGATGACGGGGAATTCAACCGTGCTCGGATTGCTAGCCTGCTCAAAGAAAAGCAGGAAATTATCGTTCAAGTAGAAAAAGATGAACGCGGTAACAAAGGTGCAGCGTTGACCAGCTTTATCAGCCTGGCGGGCCGTTACCTTGTATTGATGCCTAACAACCCTCGCGGAGGCGGTGTATCTCGTCGTGTAGAAGGGGAAGAGCGCGCGGAACTCCGCGATGTACTCGCGCAGTTAGATGTTCCCCAAGGGATGAGCCTGATAGCCCGTACAGCGGGTATTGGCCGCACCGTTGAAGAATTGCAGTGGGACTTAAACTACCTTTTGCAACTTTGGAAAGCGGTTGAAGATGCGTCGCATAGCCAAGACGGAGCCTTTCTGATTTACCAAGAAGGCAGTTTGGTCATTCGGGCGATTCGCGATTTATTTCAACCAGACATCGGCGAAATTTTAATTGATACCGAAACGATTTATGAACAAGCCAGACAGTTCATGAGTCATGTCATGCCGGCAAATGTGCACAAAGTTAAATTTTACCGAGACGATGTGCCGTTATTCTCACGTTTTCAAATTGAACATCAAATTGAAACAGCTTACCGCCGTGATGTTAGCCTTCCTTCAGGTGGTGCAATTGTCATTGATCACACCGAAGCTTTGGTTTCCATCGACGTCAACTCAGCACGCGCTACACGGGGCGCGGACATTGAAGCCACAGCAGTCAACACCAATCTCGAAGCCGCCGATGAAATTGCTCGCCAGCTGCGTTTGCGCGACTTGGGCGGGCTGATTGTCATCGACTTTATCGATATGGAAAACCCGCGCAATCAGCGGGATGTAGAAAACCGTCTCCGCGATGCCCTGCATTTTGATCGTGCCCGCGTTCAAACGGGAAAAATTTCTAGATTTGGATTGCTAGAACTATCGCGTCAACGATTGCAGCCCTCTCTGGGCGAAACGAGCCACACCCCCTGCCCGCGTTGTCATGGCACCGGTTTTATACGAGATACCGAGTCCTCTGCCTTGCACATTCTGAGGATTTTGCAGGAAGAGTGCATGAAGGAAAACACGGCTATTGTTCGCGCCCAAGTACCTGTTGATGTAGCCACCTTCCTGCTCAATGAAAAACGTTCCGATATTTATGCTTTAGAAGCCCGTTTGCGGGTAAGCATTATCTTGATCCCTAACGAACATCTCGAAACGCCCAACTACACCGTAACCCGTGTACGTCATGATGAGGCCAATCAAGAAGGAACGCCTGAGCCAAGCTACCGTATGGTGGAAGTCGAAGCGACTGAAGAAGAAGCCGCAAGTTCTGCTGAGCTCAAAGGTGTGCGCCAGGTTGCAGCAGTCCGAGGTGTGCCTGCCGGCCAACCTGCCCCTGTTAGCATCGTATCGATTGATGCGCCTGCGCAAAGGATTGGCTCGGCTCCTACTGCCATAGAATCTCGCTCAAAAACCGCACCAACGCAATCAGGTTCATTCTTCCAACGTGTCATGAGTTGGTTTGGGGGTACTCATTCACCCCTTAGTCCTTCCAGTTCTCCCGTAACAACTGAATCCACATCTGCTTCAAATAATACCTCTGAAGGAAACACCAAAGGCCGATCAGGAGATCGTAATCGTCGCGATCGAAATGGTCGTCGTGGGGAAAGAACGGAACGAGGAGAAAGGAGCGAACGTGGCGATAGGGAAGAGTCACGTAGAACTGAAGCAAAACCCACTGCTGATAGTCGCAAAAACAATAATGAAGATCGCCCAACAGAAGCTCGGGTGAATGATGCGGGGCAGGAAAATACCCGACGTCGAGGCAGAGTAGATCGCAACCGTCGCAATGAAACTCAAGCCAACTTAGCAGAAACCAGCCCAAGCGCAGAACTTCAAGTAACTTCAACCACAAATGCCACTTTAACTCACTCCAACCCTAGCGAAAACGCAACTGAGGAACGCTCAGGAGAAGGACGCAGTCGACGGGGACGTCGTGGAGGCCGTAGCCGCGGAAACAGAGATGACCGTTCACGCAATGGTGATTTATTGGAAAACGTTGAGAGCTCCGTTTCTAACGAGCAGAGTCAAAACAAAATCTCAGCTCCCTCCGAAGTTGCAAATGCCGCACCATCGGGATGGCAAACCCCAGGTCAGTGGGAGCCAACAAGCCCTGCTGAAGCTCAAGCCTCAGCACCAAAAATTCAGGGTGACATACCACCCATTGTGATTGAAACAGCATTGGCACCTGTGCGTGAGTCGGTCGCGCTTGAGAGTACTGCAGCGTCTTCAGTCACTGAAGTGCCAAAGTCTATTCCCACATCACCACCCGTATTACCCGCACCCGTTATAGAACCTATCGTTGTAGAGCCCGTTGATCCTATCAAGCTATTGAATGTTAATAGCGATATGGTCTTAGTGCAGACACGCAGTCTGCCAGCAACGGAACAAGAGACGCACAATGACACTCAACCACGACGGGGTAGAACTGTCCGACGTCCTTCTCCTCTTAAAACGGATGGGCCATTGCAAATGGTAGAAACTCAGCCATTAGCAAAGAACGAAGAATCGAGTTCTTGAGGTTTTGAGCAAGGGATCAAGCCAGACTCTCTAAGCCACGATCCCTTGCAATAACCATGGCTGTTGGAGTTTTTCAGAGCTTGCATCGCATTTGCCATGAAGTTGAACTGACGACTGCCATGCGGGAATACGTCCAACTCTTCCGCGGGAAGGCGGAAGAGGGGTAGTTAACACAGGGTTGCCCCTAGGAATCTCTAAAGTCAATGCAATAGAATTTGATTCGTCTCTATCAGAGACAATCTCGATCTCCACCCTAGCGCCCAAACTAGGGCGCATGGCCAAGCGAAGAGGTAGGGGACCTGACTTAACTGTATCAAACGCTTGGTGATTAAAAGCAAACCCAATTGTATTTCCCTCAAGCGCCGCACGATGCAAACGACTGAGATGATGTGCATCCATCCCTTGCTGCCAAAAAATGACCGCGCCACATGCGCCGCTCCTGAGCGCTTGTTCAATCGCCCATAGACGACTTTCAAGGGATTGAACCTTAACCAACATGTAACGAGATAAATCAACCCCTGCCTGTGCCAAAGATGGGGCATACGGCAAATAAGGTGGGGCCACAAAAACCACTTTTCGTTTCTCTTGTGAAACCTGTGCGAGAGCAGGCAACAAAACAGAGAGTTCTCCGGCGCCTTCTCGCGGAACATGAATACCAATTAGACCCGCTCGAGACCATCCTCCTTGAGGCAGTGCTTCATCTAAAGCCTGGAATCCAGTAGTAATGTGCTCTGATGCATTTTCAACACTATCACCCACCCAGAAAGGGTTATTCATGAGCAAAACCTGCAATTCTTTGAGAAATTCCATGATCAATATCCAGTATAAATAGGATTAAAAACTTGCAGGGTTGCGTATCACCCCCACTGCCAAGCCTTCGATATGAAGCTCTTGCTCTCGTAAATCCACCACAATGGCTTTAAATTCGGGGTTTTCAGGAAGGAGTTCTACGATCGAGCCTTGTCGATGAAAACGTTTCACAGTGACTTCGTCGTCAATTCTTGCCACCACGACTTGCCCTTCCTGAGCAGAAGAGACTTGATGAACAGCCAGCAAATCGCCATCTAGGATACCGATATCGCGCATGCTCATTCCGCGAACGCGGAGAAGGTAATCCGCTTGAGGATTAAATAAATGAGGGTCGAGTTGATAGCGTTGCTCAATGTGTTCAGCGGCCAAGATGGGGAAACCGGCTGCCACTCGACCTACCAACGGGAGCCCCAAAGCCTCTGTAAGCGCGCCTGAGAGACTTTCTACCAGCCGTATACCCCTCGATGCACCTGGAAGCATTTCAATCGCGCCTTTGCGCTGCAAAGTACGTAAATGCTCCTCGGCCGCATTCGGGGACTTAAAACCCATAGCACGAGAGAGATCCGCGCGTGTAGGCGGCATTCCCGACTCTGATATGTAGCTTTTAATCCAATCTAGGATTTGCTGTTGACGCTGCGTTAAAGCTTGCATTTTGGTTGACCTTGTTAGTGATCATGAGGGTCACGGCCTCAATAACTGTATATTTATACAGTTATCCAAAAATTGCAAGCTTTCGAGAAAAATAAGGTGAAACGGATTTAAGAACGATGACTTGCGATTTTGTCTGCCATCAACATAATGGTGGCATCACGGCCATGCACCATTGCCTCTAAACCAGAGCTCGTTGTTTCGAGTGCAGAAATCTTTGTATTCAACTTTGCAATCTCTGCAGCCAATGTCAAAGGATTAGCAGAACGCGCAACGGCTCCTGAAGACAAAATATCTTCTTTAGGCCCATGGGCAAACCAACCCACGATAAAACCTAGTAACGCAGCCAAAGCGATCAAAATAAAGGGTGATGTCATTTTTACCTCCTAAAATATTGTTTTAGTTTGAAGATCGTACACGATCAAAAAGGGTCATGCCAATAGGCAATGAGAATGCGCGCTAAAAAAAATAAAATGGAGGTTTAGATTTATGGTGGCCCCGGCCGGAATCGAACCGGCACGACTGTTAAGGTCGGCAGATTTTAAGTCTGCTGTGTCTACCAATTTCACCACAGGGCCCAGTACTTCAATAGGTCGGCCAGATTACGCTATGCTGAGCTTAGCAGCAACCCTGATTAAGCCGGACTTGGAACAGATTGCGGTTTGTCGGTTTCTTCCACCATACTTAAAAGACGATCTTCAATAAATTCTTTTTCTAGCTTGGTGCGCTTGATTTCAGAGGTCAGCGTTTCAAGATGCCGAACTAAGCTGCTTCGTTCTTGCGAAAGTTGCGTATTTTGATTTCTTAAACGATCTAGTTCCTGACTGTCGCCCTTACGCGATTGATCAACTTCTGATAACGCCCGAATTTGTTGATCTAGCATTTCAGATCGTTCTTCGGCTCGAGTAGCGCGCTCACGCATTTGCTCGATCAGTTTTTCTTGCTGCTGCAAGTAGGTATTGAGCTCTTCTGTTCCTAAGTTTTTCCCTTCCACCTGCTTGCTAGCCCGCTCTAATTCCTGGGTAATAATTTTTGAGTCTTCAATATTGGTCTTTATGGATAACATGACCTCCGGGGAAATACCCTTAATTTCCAATATACGATCAATAGTGGCTTGGTTCTGTTCTTGCCAAGCCGAAAAACCACCCGGGGGGAGACGTTTCAAAGAACCCAATAAATGACGCATTTCAAGCAGAATGCTGTCCATTTCTTTTAAGGTATGCTGAGACAACGATTGCATTAAGCGACTCAGTATTTTGATTCCTTCGGGGGAGATCACTAACGATCCACCCGAACTCGCCCGACTCCCCCCCTCGGCGGCAGCTGCACCCCGCATCCGAAGAATCATGGCATCAGCAGCACTGACAACAGCAGTGAGCTCTTCACCTGCCCGAATGAGATTATCAGAGCCCTCGCGAACTAGACGATGCCCGTTATTGGTCTCACTGAGTATCCTAAAGAGCATAAAAATCAGAAAAATGATCGCGATGCAGTTACTGATCAGAGAAACTGCAACGGCGATATTTGCTGAAGAAAACTCCATTATCTAATCTTCACACCGTGAGAAAGCAAATGTGCCCGGTGCCAAATCCCGGCACATTTAGAGTGAAGTCCGCTCGTCCATGATTGTTATCCATGATTTCCCCTAAGCGGCGAAAACTTTGAGCAACAACACTCGAACGTGTTAGAGCAAGTGGCTCTTTGTCTGCAGGAGTTGCAATGGTCTTGGCAATTTCTTCCATAAACTTGCGGGCAGCCATCAAGATAGAATCTTCAAGTTCAGCTTTACGCATCACATCTTTAATGGCGGTCGCTGTCTCTCCTGATGCGCAGCCCCACATCAGGGCAACAGCCTTCATATCAAGCACAGCAAGGGCTGCAACAGGCTGGCTTTGGCCACCAAAACCATACAAACCCAAAAGATTATGTGCAGTCAGATTGTTAGAAATCAGAGGTGCGCAGGGGGTTAACTCAAAGCTCACAGAAGAAATAGCATTTTTAACGTGCTGCTCAGCAGACTCCAAACTAATAATATATTTTGAAGTATCTACGGGAGGAACTTTAGGTTTGCTGCGGTCAATCGGCACCCAATACTTGACGAGTGAAATTAACTCCACATCATTAAACGGCTTATTAAGAACGAATAAAGCCCCGTTTTGGCGTGCTTCCTCAAGCTTAGTAGGATTGCTCTCTGTAGTAACAAAACCCACAGGAATATCAAAAGGAGATTCATTATGCATCGCTTTAACGAATTCCAAACCCGTCATCTTAGGCATATGCCAATCGGTGATAACGAGGTCAGGGGTAAATTCAGCAAGGATCTCTAGCGCCTTTTCTGCTTCGCTAGCAACCCGTACTTCAATACTGGGATATCCAACCGCCTCTAAAACGCGGCGAATAATACTTTGAATCGCTCTGCTGTCATCAACAACCAGAAAACGGAAAGGTTCAGCTTGGGCGGTATCAGCCACACTCATTTTATAGACTCCACGATACTCAGATCGATCGCATCAAACACTGTAATAACTACTCGATTTCCTGTTTTACTCTCACTGACAAAAGTCACGCTCACAGTGGCCTTGCTTTGTAGCTCGGAGAAATACTCTGCTGACACTTCTTTTGGCAAGCCCAACTCCACACCAACAGAGCTGCCGTCATCACTGATCACCATGCAGCTTCCCAGAACATTGCATGTTTCCATGCAGACATCGCGCAAATCTTCTGGTGTCAACTGATCTGCTGGCATTCCAAACATGAAAGAGCCAACTTCCATGGCATCGCTAGTATGCATAAGCAAACCCACAGCCATAGCATGATCAACAATATCCTTCGGTGCCTCTACCGGCATGACAACCGTGTGCTCGCGTTCACCGGCTCTAGGCGATTGCGGCACACTTTCAACAAACTCTCTTGGGTAACCACTCAGAAACGCCCAAGCCGGACCCAACCTACCGGACATCTCAGCTTTTGGTAATAGATACATTTGGCCGCTCTCTGCAAAAAGGAAGTGGGGCAATTTAGCCAATCATTGTCGCTCTCACTTCCGACCGTAGAGGTTACCACGGCTCGTATCTCGTAAATATGAGAGAGCGATGACAGTATTGTTTCAGAAACCAAGACAATCGTCATCGTTCTTGTGAATTCTATGTATGGGTATGACCAATTATTTAGGGGTCCATTTAGATGCATTTTCTCGGACAAGAGGCATAGCATGATGGTTGGGGTTGCAAAAATCACATGCATTGCATTCACCGTCAAAAATTTCGTCCAACCCGGCCAACAGTGCAATTCGCCGACATTGTCGCGGTTTTAGGAAGGCTCCAAACTGGGCTTTTGCTTCAGCTTCTCTGTCATTCAGCGCAATCTCCAAGCCCGAGCCATCATCACATTCCAAATGCTGATGCTCACGATTGCTCAGCATCAGCAAAACATCCGATGACTGTCCATCCCGTCCTGCTCTTCCGGTTTCTTGGTAATACGCTGCCACCCTATGGTCTAGGCCCACATGTGCAACTAAACGTATATTGGGTTTATCCATCCCCATCCCAAAAGCAATAGTTGCAACCATCACACCGGTTTCCGCATCCAGAAACCATTGTTCAGTTTCATAACGCGCTGTAGCCTCCATACCTGCATGATAGGGGCGCGCATGAAGCCCATAACAATCCAATAGTTGAGCCAACCTTTCCGTTTCCTGTCGCATTTTGCAGTAAAAAATAGCGGGGCTCGCTCGATGATAGCGTTGCAAATAGCCAATCGCACTGCGCCAAGGAGCATTTGAATGCGCGACACGATAAAACAATTCAGGGCGATTAAAACTGGAGCGAATGATCGATTCTTCGGGCATCCGCAAGACTTCGAGAATATCTTTTCTTGTCCATTGATCTGCACTTGCAGTCATCGCTAAAACAGGGGTGTCAGGGTACTGATCTCTCATTGCGCCCAGCGCGATATAAGCAGGCCTAAAAGAGCGCCCCCACTCTGATATGCAATGCGCTTCATCGATAACAATCAATGACAAGCCTTGCGGAGGAAGGCATTGCGATAACCATTGTAAAAAACTTGGGATTTGAACGCGTTCAGGCGAAGTCAAAATAACTTTAGTCTGCCCCTGTCGAATGGATGACTCAGCCTGACTTAAAGTGGCATTCATTTCTGTCGATCCCATCACAGCAAGACAGTCAATGTTGAGCGCCTGTAAGCGGCGAACCTGGTCGCGAATCAACGCTATAAGCGGGGAAATGACTACAGTAACACCAGGAAATAGCAAACCAGGCAATTGATAACACAGGCTTTTACCTGCCCCAGTGGGCATGAGTGCGAGCACATCGTTGCCAGCAAGTACTGCCTGAACAACAGGCTCTTGGAGGCCACGAAAACCGGCAAAGCCAAATCGCTCTCGCAAAAACCGGCTCAACTCAAGTGCTGAAAATGCAGTAGGGGGCATACCCCCACTTTGCATCAAAGAAATGAAGAATCGCGTTTAGAAAACGCGCAAATTTTTCACTGAACTAAAATGCACAAACAAAGCCGGCTAAAGCATTACGGTAGGCGCTCTGAAATTTCAATGCTGATGCCTTGACTGCCAGGCGTCACAGATTTGACTAAGCCTTGCAAATCCCCGCTGGAGGGGATGGCATTGCCTGACCGAGAGATCCTGGCCCCCACCACAACCTTAGGAAAATTGCTTAGTTTAAGCTGTGGCATCATCGCCATGCTTTCATCTAAGGTAAATTCGGCGGGGAGATCTTTAACCTTCATTCGCATCACTGCAAGTGGCATTGGCGGCCCCGCCTCAGCCTTAGCAAATATGTAAACCATATCCTCAGGATGGGCTTGCGCTTTTAAGGCCGGAGCAAGCGTTACCCGACCACTGATGCTTACCCCAGAACTTTGCTTGGGTTGATCTTGTTCTGCCGGTTTGCTTTGTGCGCTTTTCGCAACAGCAAGTCCATTTAATCCGGACGGGGCATGATCCAGCGCAGCTAGATCTTTTTCGGAGATCAATTTGCCACCTCCCAATTGATTGGCTTCGCGAATATCTTCCAACAACTGCGCAACAAGAGCAGGGTCATGTTTGGCTGCTGAAGGCACCGCTTTCCTCCAAAGAGAAACGGCAGTTGCATAATCTTTGCGAATAAAAGCTTCAGTCGCAGCCAATGCGAGCGCTTTCATGTTTTCAGGGTCGATCTTTAAGGCCTCACGAATAAGCTTCATAGGCTCAGGCCCCAAGGTTCGATTCTGAACAATAGCAAGCGCATCCGCATAATCCGCAAGCAAATCTGCATCGCCTGGATTAAGTGGCATGGCATGCTGGTAAGCCTCGACCGCCTCTGAGAATTTACCAACAAAACTATACGCTCTGGCCAGCATCATCCATGCACGACCATCTTGGGGAGACTTTTCCGCTTGTTCTTTTAAACCTTGAATCATTGCTTGAACTTTTTCTGGGGTAATGGCCCGCTTTCCAGCATCCCCTTCTTGCTGCACTTTTTCTTCTCCCCCCGCCGCCACCATCATTCCATCCTGCAACATAGCCAAGGGATTACCTAGCCATAAGTACAAGGCAAAACTAATAACAGGAACGGCAATACTTAAGCCCGTCGCCAAACGCCTAGTCGATGGAAGTGGCAATGGAGGATTTGATTGAACACCTCGCTTAGATTCTTGACTACTTTGTTCCCATGATAGAAGGTTATCTGCCGGGATTTCTTCTAGTAAGCGACGCGCAATATCCTGCTTTGCCTCGTCAAATTGAATTTGGCTCAAGGTACCCGCAGCCAAGTCAGCCTCAACTTCCTGCAATTGATCCCTCAAAACCTGAAGATTCACTTCCTGCTTTGAAGCCTCGCGCGACACAACACGCCGAAACAAAGGAAAAACTGCAAGCACAACTGCAGCGACACTGATCATCAAGGCTAGCAGCACGAATAAAATCAATTTAGCGCTCATGACTCAGAAGATTTCCTATTCAAAAATTGATCAGCTAAACGTTTTTGTTCCAGCGTGAGTTCAGTTTCATCTGCGCTATTGCGCTGACGATCTTGCGCTGAGCGATATAAGGCAGCGCCCCCAATCACTACTAACAAAAGAGGACCAAACCATAGCAGAAGTGTGGATGCTTTCATGGGGGGACGATACAAAACAAAATCTCCATAACGCTCGGTCATGTAGTCCATGATCTCGCTATCCGTCTTGCCTTGATGAATGAGTTCTACGATCTGATTGCGTAGGTCAGAAGCCAAGTCCGCATGAGAATCCGCTATGGTTTGATTTTGACACACCAAACATCTTAAAACGGTTGCCAAACGCATCATGCGCGCTTGAACCACAGGGTCATCGCCAACAGGAAGTGCTTCCTTTGCTGGTGCTGTTGACACACCTAAAACGAAAAACATCAGCCCTGCAAGTAATAAGTTTTTCATCATCTGCAACTCAAGACTCCTTCTGCAAATTCTCAATCATCGGAGCCAACGTGTTCATCAAAACTTCAGGGCTAATTGGGCCGGTCTGCTTGTAGCGCACGACTCCTTTTTTATCGATGATAAAAGTCTCAGGAACACCATAGACACCATAATCGATACCAACACGACCATCAGAATCAAATAGAGCAGCCTTATAGGGATTACCCAATTGTTCCAACCACGCGACGGCTTCGGGGCGGGTATCCTTATAGTCAAGGCCATAAATTTCAACTGGGTGTTTGCGTACATACTCAACCAGAACAGGATGTTCATCGCGGCATGAAACACACCATGAAGCCCATACGTTCAACATATACACATGCCCAAGCAATTGATCTTTTGTAATGGTTGTACTCGGATCATCTAAACGGGTGAGAGCAAACGCTGGGGCGGGCTTTCCTAACAAAGGAGAGGGAACTTCATGGGGGTCGCGATGAAGCCCAACATACAAAAATGCAACAAGACCAAAAAAGATCGCCAGAGGCCAAAAACGGCTCATGCTATTCGCTCATTTTGAGAAGTAACTTTTCTATTCGTTTTTTCAATTCGATAGCGCTTGTCTGCCAAGGCTAATACGCCGCCTAAGGCCATCAAGAGACAACCACCCCAAATCCAATCTACAAAAGGCTTGTAGTAAACGCGAACTGTCCAGGCTGTATTTCCAACCTGTTCGCCCAATGAAACATAAAGATCACGCAAGAACCCGGTGTCAATCGCTGCATTGGTCATAGGATTTCTTTGGACTAAATAGATCCTTTTTTCAGGGGCCATATTTCGAACAAATTCACCGTTTTTAAGAATGTCCACATCGCCTCGCTGGAAACGGTAATTGGGACCCTCTCCTTCGCTGACCCCTTTGAATTTAAATGTATAAGGACCAATTTCTACGATATCACCCAGGTCCATCTGGACATCTTTTTCAACTTCGTAGCCCTTCACCATCGTGATTCCAACCACAAATATGGCCACGCCAAGGTGGGCCACAAGCATTCCCAAATAACTACTTGGTAGTCCTCTTAAACGTTGAAGAGGATGAAGGTTTGAATCTGGCAAAGGTCGAATTCGTGACCACAAATTGAGTCCTGCGGTCACCACTATCCACACAGCGAGCAGCAAACCAAAAGCAACAAGAATGGAAAAATGCGAAGTAATCAAAGTCAATGCGAAGGCTGTCAAGACACTCACTAATGCCGCCCAACGCAAGCGAATGGCCAACTCAGGTAAGCTCGCCTCCTTCCAACGGGCCAAAGGACCCACTCCCATTAAAAACAAGGCAGGCGCCATCACCGGTACAAATACCGTATCAAAATAAGGGGGTCCTACTGAAATTTTCCCAAGGCCGAGCGCATCGAGAAACAAAGGATAGAGGGTACCTAACAAAACAGAGCCCGCAGCTGCCGCAAACAGCACGTTATTGCCCAGCAACATAGATTCACGGGAAACCATACTAAAGCGTCCCCCCAGACCCACCTTAGGGGCTCTCCATGCAAACAGTGATAGCGAACCACCAATCACAACCACCAAGAAAATCAAAATGAACACGCCACGCTTTGGATCACTTGCAAAGGCATGAACCGACGTTAATACGCCAGAACGAACCAAGAACGTACCGAGCAGGGACAAAGAAAAAGCAAAGATGGCCAACAACACTGTCCAAAATTTAAACCCACCTCTTTTCTCGGTTACCGCTAGCGAGTGCATGAGCGCGGTACCCATTAACCAAGGCATAAACGAAGCGTTTTCAACGGGGTCCCAAAACCACCATCCACCCCAACCTAAAGTGTAGTATGCCCAGGCGCTACCCAGACAAATACCCACGGTAAGAAAAACCCAGGCAATCGTTGTCCAAGGACGCGACCAGCGCGCCCAAGCAGCGTCAAGGTCTCCACCCAAAAGAGCAGCAATGGCAAAAGCAAACGCCACCGAAAAGCCCACATAACCCATGTACAACATGGGAGGATGAAACACCATGCCGGGATCTTGTAAAAGCGGGTTTAAGTCTTGACCGTCATCAGCTGCAGGGATCAAGCGATCAAAGGGGTTGGAGGTCAGCAAAATAAACAACAAAAAGCCTAAGCTAATGAACCCCATCACCCCTAGAATCCTCGCAAGCGTTGATTCGGGAAGATGCTTACTAAAAATACTGACCGCAGTCATCCAGAAAGTCAGCATCAACAACCACAACAAAATTGACCCTTCATGCCCCCCCCACACTGCGGCTACTTTGTATTGAATAGGCAGCAGACGGCTTGAGGTCATGGCCACATACCTCACTGAAAAATCATTTGTCAGGAATGAATAAATAAGGCATCCAAACGCAAAAAGAACAAGCGCAAACTGAACTCTCGCAGTAGGTCTTGCAATGCGCATCCAAGCAACATTGCCTGTCTGGGCCCCGGCAATAGGAACCACTACTTGTATGAAGGCCAAAAGCAAACAGACTACAAGAGCGAAATGCCCAAATTCTGGAATCATGATCTACTTGCTCCCGCTTTCAGTAACGATGCTCTTAGAGATTTTCGAATTCATGGCACCGGCTTGTTTAAGTGCTTCTGCCGCCTCAGGAGGCATATAGTTTTCATCATGCTTCGCTAGCACCTGCTTGGCATGGAACAAGCCTTGATCATCTAATTGACCCTCGGCAACCACGCCTTTGCCTTCTTTAAATAAATCAGGAAGGATACCCACGTAGGTCACTGGAATAGATTTCACTGTATCGCTCACAACAAAAGAAACTTCAGTGCCATGGCGATGCAAGCTCCCCTGCTCTACCAATCCCCCCACGCGAAACGCATGTCCAATAGGCGCTTCTTTATTAGCAATTTGTGTTGGTGTAAAGAAAAACACTAGGTTGCTTTGAAAAGCATTCAGCACTAAAGCGGTTGCTGCAGAGAGCCCCACTAAGCCAAGAAGAATCCAGGCAAAACGTTTACTTCTGGGTTTCATACATTTCCATGATCTTGAGACACGGTTGAACGGGGTAATTTCAGTTGTTTGCGCTGCGACTGCAAAATCCAAATTTCTAACACCATCGCAATCAGGGTGACGCCCAGCGAACTCCATACGAAAAAAGCATAACCGCCCATCGCAAAAAACGCTTCCAAACTATTCCAGTGCATCGTTATTAGCCATTTTAATTAAGAGGTTTATTCAGCAAGATCGGATGAGTTAGGTGGTGTGCGGCTCAATGTGTTGCAACCAGGCCGCACGACGCTCACGCTCAGCAATCACGCATTGCACCCGAGACAAAATGACGGCAATGCTATACATCCAGAAACTCAGTGCCATTAGAAGCATGCCCCACAACATAATGCTGGCCATCGAAGGGGCTCGAGTTAAGTTAATGCTGGAACCTTGATGCAGGGTATTCCACCACTTCACTGAGAAATAAATGATGGGAACATTGATCGCTCCCACCAAGGCCAAAACACCGCCCGCTTTATCACCCCTACGTGGATCATCAATCGCAGCCTGAAGCGCCATAAAGCCAATATACAAAAAAAACAAAATCAATTCTGAAGTCAGACGGGCATCCCAAACCCAATAGGCTCCCCACATTGGGCGCCCCCACATGGAACCTGTCCAGAGCGCAAGAAAAGTAAACATGGCCCCTGTAGGTGCAATGGCACGCGCCATCATCGAAGAAAGCCGAGTATTAAAAATAAATCCCAATGAGGCATAGAAAGCCATGACGAGATACAAGAACATCGACATCCAGGCCGCAGGAACATGGATAAAAATTATCCGATAGGCCTCACCCTGCTGAAAATCCGTTGGGGCTACAAAAAATCCGATATACATGCCCGCAACAGCAAGAAGGGCAGCGAAAACATAAAACCAAGGATATATTTTTCCTGCAAGAGGAAAAAAATTCGCTGGAGCTGCATACTTAAACCAATTCACTTGCACTATAAAGTCCTTAGTCCAGAGATATTCTCAACGCAGAAGCAGCGGCAAAAGGCGCTCCGATGAGAGTCATAATCAGTAATGCACCCAGCAGCGAGAGGTGTGCGCCCGCTCCAAGACCCGATTGTGCGGCATCCACTGCCCCCGCACCCAAGATTAAAACCGGGATATTCAAAGGAAGGACGAGCAAAGCGACCAAAAGGTTCCCGCCACGTAAGCCTAATGTTAATGCGGTCCCAACTGCACCAATCAAACTCAAAATAGGCGTCCCCATCAATACACCCAAGCTTAAAACCCACAAAGCATCTGAATCCAGCCCGAATTGTAGCCCTAACAGAGGGGCCATCAAAGCTAAAGGAATCCCTGTGGCGAGCCAATGAGCCAGACATTTAATCCCTACAGTAAGCGCAAGCGGCTGCGGAGATAGCACCAACTGCTCTAATGTTCCGTCCGCGAAGTCTGAAGAAAAAAGTCTAGGAAGTGACAACATGGCCGACAGCAAGGCAGCCACCCACACCACTCCCCCACCGATCAAACGCAGCATGGTGGGATCGGCGCCTACCCCTAGCGGAAACAAACTGACCACAATGCTAAAAAACACCAGAACAGTCACCGAATCAGAGCGACGACGATACACCAGCAGTAAATCTCTGCGCAGCAAGGCAATGGCCATGGCAAAACTACTGGATTGGTTCTGAATGGCTGGACTCATAAGATCAATCCATTGAGGACTGAAGGATCGGATTGGGCCTTCGCGGGCTGACAAAAAGCATCCAGGGGAATGGTTAATTGTCGATTCGAGACAATATCAACTGGTTGATGCGTGGTGTAGAGACAGATACCACCCTCTCCAACATGATAGGAAATCTGAAGGCATAATTGCTCGACTGACTTGACGTCCAAAGCATTAAAGGGCTCATCCAGCAGCCATAAAGGGCGGTGGGTGAGCCATACCCGAGCCAATGCAATACGTCGGCGCTGCCCCGCGCTCAATGACAAAGATTCCACATCAAGTCGTTCGCCCATACCCAATTCTTCAAGAACAGCATGCACCTCGGGCGCACTGAATGCTTCTCCCTGAATTGTGCAGTTTGCCATCAAGTTTTCCGCAGGCAATAGTTCATCTTTGATGGCGCTTGCATGACCTAGATACAAAATATCTTGAAGAAACTCCGAGCGAGATAAACGGGTATTCTGACTTTTCCAAACTATTTCCCCTGCTGCTGGCTCTGACAATCCGGCTATCATCCGCAGCAGGCTGGTTTTACCCGCCCCATTGGCACCGGTCACACGCACTAGGGAACCTGAAGGGATTTCGCAAGAAAGCCCTGAGAACAACAACCGCTCGCCTTTTACACAGGCGAGCTTGTTCAATTGCAAAAGATCAGTTCCCTTTGGCATGGGCTGCTTTGATGGATCGAGGCTTTACACGCGTTTCTAACTTGGCACCCCGGCGTGCACGACGCAAACGATAGCGATCACACTCTATTCCGCTGAGTTTTACTTCAGCCGATACCCCTCCTCTTGCCGCCCCTTCCACCAAAAGGCCTTCAGCCCCAAAAGTACAAGCGCTTAATAAATTCTCGCCCTCATCCAAGCCCATCAAAATCACGCCCCGGCCTCGCGGCATTTCGCGCATTTCTTCGATAGGAAAAATCAGCATGCGAGCGCTTTCACTCAAGACTGCGACCTCTTTGTCATTGGGTTGAATGACCGTCGGCATTAAGGGTTGCTCGACGTCTTCCAAGGTCATGAAGGTTTTACCCGCACGAACACGAGAAATCATTTCGTTTACGGTGGTGATAAACCCGTATCCCCCGGTACCCGATACCAACACCTTGGTCTCTGGGAGCAGAGAGAAGGCCTGGCACACTTTGGCCCCTGCTTGCAGTTCAATGAGCGTCGTAACAGGCACACCATCTCCTCGCCCACCCGGAATATCCGCAGCACGAATACTATAAGCACGCCCTTTCGTATCCAGCACAATGACGGGTAAGAGCGTGCGGGTTTCCATCACCGCAAAGGCGGCATCGCCCGCTTTATAGGAGAATTGCATGGCATCTAAACCATGGCCTTGGCGAGAACGAATCCATCCATGGCGTGACAAAGTAATGGTCACGGGCTCATCAGGTGCCGATTGCACCAAGACGGCAGGCGACACTGACTCAATCAAGGTTCTACGTTTATCCCCGAACTGCTCGGCATCTTTTTCTAATTCCTCTGCCACGAGATTTTCTAGGGCATCGCGGTTATCCAAAATTTTTTGCAGGCCTTTACGCTCGGTGCGCAGCTCTTTGAGTTCTTTCTCAATCTTGATGGCTTCGAGTCGCGCCAACTGACGCAGACGAATTTCAAGAATATCTTCGGCTTGAATTTCAGTTAGTCCAAAAGCTTGGATCAAGTCAGCCTTGGGATCATCCGCTTCACGAATGACGCGAATCACTTCATCGATATTCAGCAGAGCCAGCGCGCGACCTTCCAGAATGTGGATGCGTCGATCCACTTCATCCAAACGATGCCGCGTTCTGCGCACCACCGTATCAAAACGAAAGTGCAACCACTCTTGCAGAATTTCTCTCAGGTGTTTCTGGCGGGGGCGCCCATCCCGTCCCAACATCACCAAATTGATCGACAGCGAAGACTCTAATCGGGTGTTCACAAGCAACAATTGCACGAACTCGTCTTGATCTTGGCGACTAGAACGCGGCTCGCAGACTAAACGCACCGAAGCATTTTTATCTGATTCATCTCGAACCGTTTCCAGTGCAGTCAACATCAAAGCCTTGAGGTTAGCCTGATCGGGCGATAAAGCTTTTTTGCCTTCCTTAGGTTTGGGGTTGGTGATGCGCTCAATATCTTCCAACACATCGCGCGTCGACACCCCATGAGGAAGCTCGGTGAACACCACGCGCCACTGCCCTCTGGCTTGATCTTCAATGTGCCAACGTGCTCTGACGCGCAAACTGCCTCGGCCGCTTGCATAGGCTTGTCGAAGATCCTGCGCTGTGGAAATAATTTGGCCCCCACCTGGCAAATCGGGGCCAGGCAGAATCTGCATCAAGCCATCCAGATCCAATTCAGGATTGCGCAGTAATGCCACGGCGGCCGCTGCCACTTCGCGCAAGTTGTGCGAGGGAATTTCAGTGGCCATGCCCACGCCAATCCCTGAACTGCCATTCAATAACACCATAGGCAAACGAGCAGGTAAAAGCTTAGGTTCACGGAAAGAGCCATCATAGTTCGGCCCAAAATCTACCGTATCGCGATCGATTTCACCTAACAGCAATTCAGCAATCGGGGTGAGCCGGCACTCGGTATAACGCATGGCTGCTGCGCCGTCCCCATCTCGCGAACCAAAATTCCCTTGTCCATCAATGATGGGATAGCGCAAAGTAAAATCCTGCGCTTGGCGCACCAAAGCCTCATAAGCGGCTGAGTCTCCATGGGGATGGTATTTACCAATCACATCTCCCACCACCCGCGCCGATTTCACATGACGTGCGGGGCGATACAGGCCCAGCTCATGCATCGCAAATAAAATGCGGCGCTGAACCGGCTTTTGACCATCTGAAACATCTGGCAGCGCGCGCCCCGTCACCACACTCATGGCGTACTC
>CAIPTD010000143.1 GCA_903867885.1 uncultured Ferrovum sp.
CCCATCTCGACAGCCGTCATCTCAGCCATCCAAGCAACCAACTTCTTCGCCTATCTCATCACCTACTTCACGTCCGTTCGCTTGGCCTTCATTGCAACCACTTGCCAACCCGAGTTATTTACCCTCTAGCATCCCATCAGGATACCCGACTTTTGTGCCGACCCCACATCTACGTAGCACGAAAAGGCCACAAACTGGCAAGCCAACTGGCCAACCATCAAAGCAGCCACTTAGCCGGCCCTCCAGACAACCGAGCGGCCAACCATCAATGCAGCCTAGAATGCTTCCTTCCTCGCAGCCTTCGCTTGTACCTTCACAAAAGCCCACTGATAGCCCTTCTTCGTATCCCACATTAAAGCCCTCAATGCTTCCTTCAGCGGGTCCTTCGCAGCACCCTGCCTCAAAACCAAGTTGTAAACCGTCAATACAGCCAACCGCTGTCCCTTCATTTGTGCCTTCGCTGGAACCATCTCGTCAGCCTTCAACTCAACCTACTTCGCAGCCTTCTTCGCTTCCGTCACAACAACCTTCAATTAGACCTTTTTCAAAGCCTTCCTCGATCCCAATTTCGAAACCGAGTTTGAAACCAACTTCACAGCCGTCTCGATATCCTTCAAAGCAGCCTATTTCAATTCCAAGTGGGAAACCAAGCTCACAACCATCGGTTCAACCCTCCCAACTTCCTACTCTTGCTTCAAAACTGCCCACCAAGGCACCTACTTTCCCTATATCTAAAGGTTTGGGTGCCACTCGTGCACCTTCGACAGCTGTGAATACAAAGTACACAATATTCTATAGAATAAACATCGCACCTTTTGTTGGCAATTCTTTTGATGTTTATCAAGATAATTGGTTTAGAAAAGCCGTCATCGAATACTTTCCAGTGTCAGTTAACTACGACAATATCAAGATTACGGTCAGTAACGGACAAGATAATGTTGGAAACGAAAACGATGACAACGGAGAGAGTAGAGGAGGGATTGGAGAAGGCAGTCAAAATGATCCTCGCAAAAACGAAGCGTTTGACTTGACAACTACAGATAACTCGGCTAAAACTCGTCAAGTCATTGTGAGGGTAATTCTTTATCAATTGCTGAAGAAAGATGATCCAGGCGTGTGTCCTAAATTATCGTCGAATGACAAGGGTGTACCAGCGGCAGTATTCAATGGCAATTTTCTTTCATTTTTGAAGAGCTCCAATAATCTTGACTTCATTGGAATTACTACGCTGGCTTTGGCATCTACAGGGCAGTGTGAATTGAATCAGTATTCCCCGAATATTGCCAATGCGACTGCCGCGACATTGCCGGTTTACATTTCGCTTATTTACTTCGCTGGACTATTCATATTTTTCGCGCTAATTGGATTAGGTATTTCAAGTCAATACTCAGCGCAGCTAAGATGGGCAACAAAGCATGCACAAAGCATCATGAAAACACAAGACGAAAATGCTGACACAAGAATCGAAAATGGAAGTGTTACGTCACCTACTCTTCCAATGGATAGGTTGATATTATTTGCCGTTGATTCGATTGTAAATGAGGATTCGTTAGGATTTTCATGGTCAGCGCATTTTGATCTGCTCAAGGGACAATCTCCTATGAAATATAGTGAAAAACAGCGCTCCAATACCATGAATCCATTTCGAAATTTACTTATGTATGATACCATTTTGAAGAAGCATTCGTTATTCTACGTATTCTATAGCATCGCTGAACTTAGAAGTGCGCTTTCTACCTTCGTTCATATCTTTCAAAAGACTATGAAAACCGGTACGGGGAAAAGTATTCAAGTGGCTTCACACGGATTTCGGAAGGACCCAGCAGTTCGCCAAATCAGTATTTTTCTTTTGAGATATCTCACAAGGGTGTCTATAGTCTCTATGATTATAGCTATCCTGTATGCCTTCCAGTACCCTCACTTGCTAAATAATTCAAATTTAAAAATGGATTGCCATGGACTAGATCTGGATCAATCATCCTGTGAAAACGCATCTGTGATTTTTTCTCTCAATACAAGGCATGCCAATGGAGCAATAACTCTAGTTTATGTTATATTGCCGCATACAGTTTCAGTCCTTATGTAGTTTTACTGATGAGCTTAATGGCCGTCGCTGTTTCAACTCCACTAATCTATGTCATGGATTTGATTTTCGGTGTTTTGCTCAAGACGAATATAAAATATAGCAACCTGGTTTATCGTTTAGAAAGTAGAGACACTTTAGAAGAAATGTGGGGCAAAGGGCAAGTGCACCTGCAGAACTTATCGAGGGATAGTAGTATGGACTCAGCAGAAGCACAAGATCGTCATGAAGAGCACGTAGTGCTGCAGCATCTGGCTCCTGTTTCTATTTCGGACACAATAGCTGCAGTCCTGGGAATCGAAGAACGATCCTTTGATGCCAAACCTCGTAATCAAAGTGCGAATCTTAATTCAAATAATTCAACGGACTTCTCCCCTAGAGATAACTTGGAGCCTCAAAGAAGTACTAAACACCTATTTGGGGACATTGATGACGATGGATTCGACGATAAAATTCACCATCTTCGAAACGTCATTAGATATTCTGATGGAGAGGACGATTATAACGATCATGATTCCATGGGCTCGTCTCCTAGAAATTCTTTGAAGCCTCAAAAAAGTAATAGGGAACTTTTCTGGGACATAGATGACGATGGATTTGACGACAAACTTCATCATCTTCGTGATAATATTAGACTTTCTGATGACGAGGACAATGGCGATGCTACAATCGGCGAATTTAATGCTAACAGGATGCAGAAATCGAACAGCTCCAAGTTTAATACGTTATTTGCAGATATCGATGATGAAGGAGCAGATTTCGGATCTAAAGTTCACCGATTGTTGACTGAAGTAGATGTTGGCGATATTCCTCTCAAAGAAGACGAAGAATTCACGAATGATAGCGAGTACGGAGCA
>CAIPTD010000144.1 GCA_903867885.1 uncultured Ferrovum sp.
CACCTAAGTAATTAGCAACTAAGGCGTGGTGTAACCATACCTTTGCAGAATGGATTTGGCCTGATGCCCCTGCATAAAGCGATACAAATCCACTGACTCTTGAGGTGCGCCCTTGATTAACACCATGCGCTGTTTAATGGGTTCATAAAATTTTGTATCAACCAATAAGAAGCTCGTTTGCTTTGTCACCTCAGGCGACTTCGCTAGAGAAAGTGCAGTAAAACCAATATCCGCTGCGCCGCTCATTACATAAGTTGTAGCGGCCCCAATATTGTCCGCATAAACAAGCTTATCTTTAGCTAAATCCCATAAGCCTTCTGCCTTGAGATACTCAACCGCAGCTTTGCCATAAGGAGCAAGCTCTGGCTTAGCAATTGCCACTTTGTTTGCTCGTACAATTGCCCGAGCAATTTCTGTCTTGCTGTCAGCCAAACGAATCCCGGATGAGGTTTTGGCAATTAAGGCAAGCTTACCAATCGCATATATAGCGCCCTCATCTACCGTCTTGCCATTCTTAAATAGCTCCAAGGGAAAATGCTCATCTGCCGCAATAAAAAGATTGAATGGAGCGCCGTTCATGATTTGCGCGGCGAAGTTACCGGATGAGCCATAGACCACCCTTATTTCTGGTTTACCACCAGCCTTGAAGGCAATCGCAATCTCGTTAAAAGCATCTTTCATATTGGCAGCAATAGCAACAGTTGAGGTCTGCGCAAAGGCGAGATTTGCAAATAGAAGCAGTGATGCAAATAAGGAAATCGGGCGAATAAACATGATTGAGGTAATTCTAGCGGATAGAAATGAAAAAACCACCCCGAAGGGTGGCTAATGATACTTAGATACTTGAATCAACCAAGTAACTTTAAAGCGCTTAAGAAGGTTTTATAGACACCCCAAGCAAGTGGAACGCCAACAGCAGCCCAAGCCAAATAAACAGCTGCGGCAGAAGTCTGATCATTACCACTCGCTCCTTTGACTACTGAATCAAGGGCTTTCTCGTGCGCTAGCTTTTTCTCTTCGACTAGCTCAGCATCTGTCATAAACCACTTATCAGCTACTGGGCGAACCATCAAATTACAAATTAATCCAATTGCCAGCATGCCAACCAAAATGTACATAGTTTGGTTATATACCTGAGCACGAGGTAAGCCTAAGCTCAACTGATAGTCGCGCATGTAATTCACTACCACTGGACCCAAGATGCCAGCAGTAGCCCATGCAGTTAGCAGGCGGCCATGAATAGCACCCACCATTTGCGTACCAAACAGATCAGCAAGATAAGCGGGAACGGTTGCAAAGCCACCACCGTACATACTCAAGATGATGCAGAAGGCGCCAACGAATAAGTGTAAGTTACCCGCTGCAGCACTACTTGGAATGCTGAAGTAAAGAGCACCGCCGAGTACAAAGAAAATAATGTAGGTAAGCTTACGACCTAATTTGTCAGACAAACTGGCCCAAAAGAAGCGCCCACCAATGTTAAAGAGACTTAACAATGCAGTAAAACCAGCCGCAACACCTGCAATCGCAGTGAGCTGAGTCTTATCAAGCTCCGTGAAAGTTTGTGTAACGCCAATCAAGCTACCTGCAAATACTTCTTGCAACATTGGTGAAGCCATACCAATCACACCAATACCCGCAGAAACGTTCATGCAAAGAACCATCCACACCAACCAGAACTGTGGAATACCCCATACTTTTTTAACGTTTACACTACGCTTAGTAATCATCGCATTACTAGCTTGATTTGCTGGTGGAGTCCAGCCTGCTGGCTTCCAGTCACTGGCCGGAATACGGTAACCAAATGCACCAGCCATCATGTAAACAAAGTAACCAAGCGCCATCACAACAAAGGTTTGTGCAACGCCGACACTAGTTGGGGTAGCAAAATACTTCATCAGATTTGCAGCTAATGGTGAGCCAATCATGGCGCCGCCACCAAAGCCCATAATCGCCATACCCGTTGCCATACCGCGACGGTCTGGAAACCATTTGATCAATGTGGACACTGGGGAAATATAGCCAAGGCCCAAGCCAATACCGCCAATCACACCTGAGCCCAGAATCATCATCCAGAACTGGTGAAGGTAAACACCCAAGGCAGAAAAGAGCATGCCGCCACACCAACAGAATGCAGCAACAACGCCAGCTTTACGAGGGCCTGCACGCTCTAACCAGCCACCCCAAAGAGCAGCAGAAGAACCGAGAAGCACGAAGAACATGGTGTACATCCAACCAAGCGTAGATATTTGCCAATCGCAGCTAGTTGTAAAGAGTTGCGCGAAGAAACCAACGTCAGCAGCACATTTAATCGCCTCAGTACCGCCCTGCGAAACTCCCAAGGCTTTGGATAATGGTAGCCAGAATACGGAAAAGCCATAGGCCATACCAATACATAAGTGAATAGCCAGCGCCGCCGGTGGAACGAGCCAGCGATTAAAGCCTGGGCCTGCAATTGTTCGTTCTTTGTCTAATAGATGAAACATGTTGCCTCCTATTTATAGTTATATTTACTGCACAGTAGCTACTTTTTTACACTACAACCAACCTTCAATTTGTCGATTAAGGCCTACAGCCTTATATCCAGGCGTTTCCCCCGAATAACTTCGTATCTTCCTGATTAATTTGGAGGCCTCTGATTGAGCAACCATCTCCCTATGCATGGCGATGAAAAATAACTCATCTTTAAGCGGTATAAAACCCAAACCATTTTCAATAGCGATATTTTTCACGCCCAAACCAACATCAGCCTTGTCGGCCAAAATAGCATTCGCAACCGCTGAATGAGTGAACTCTTCATGTAGATAGCCATTCACTTCAGAAGGATCAATACCCTCCTCTATCAGCAGACCATCAAGTAGCAGCCTTGTGCCAGAGCCGATCTGACGATTGATAAAGCGAATTTTTGGATTCACCAAATCATAGAGAGCAGAGATGCGGAGGGGGTTTCCTTTTTTCACCAGCAAGCCTTGTGTGCGCTTCATGACAGGATATATTTGAATATCATTTTTTGACAAGCGATGATG
>CAIPTD010000145.1 GCA_903867885.1 uncultured Ferrovum sp.
AAATACTGCCCCTTCAAAGGCGCAACCCACTCGCCATTGATGAAGTTGCCATAACGTTTTTTGAAAGGGACGGCGAAGCCGTATTTTCCTGGTTCGATAGCGCTCATTAATTTATTCCTCCGAAATTTTTTAAGTGGTGAAATCCCCTGTTTTTTCAGGGTCTGTGTATTTATAAGCATGAAGCGAGCCAATTACAATGTTTGAATTGGACTGATTCTTCAATGCCCCATGCTAGCAAGGTTTCGCGGCAAAAACCGGATCAATTAAGATTTCTTTCTTTCATTGTTACTGATGAATGATGTATATCTTTCCAGCCGCAACTGTTCCGAACCGGAACAGTTTTCGTAACAATACTACAAAATATGAATATATATTTGATGACCCGATGAACTATACAAACCTATTTAAGGGATTGTTCGGATTGCACTTTTTACTATTAGGCGTTAATGTTTTGCAACAGATTACAAACTTTGTTCCAAAAACATATTGAAAGTTTAGGTTAGAGCAAAACGTAGCAAAAAAATTAAATAATAAATATAAAGAGCTTCGCTTCACTGGAGCGGGCAAAAGAGGAGATTCCCGAGATGGGTCATCGAGCAAAATCGTCTTCGAGCGAGCTCATGGCGCTGAAAGAGCGCGCAATTGAATCAGGGACTGTGGGACGCAACGGTATCCCCGCTGAAATTCAGCGTTCATGGCGCCGCTGCGCCGATCAAGGATTGAGTCTTGCCAGTGGCCGCACCCCTGAGCGTTTAAGTAGTTATGAACTTAAAGAACGTGCAGCCCGCTTTGATCGCCTAGTAAGCGGGGCAGCTCCCATCATGCATAATCTCTCTCATCAAATCTCCAATACACGAAGTATGGTTTTATTGAGTGACCCTGAAGGCTTGATTCTTCATGCGGTGGGCGACGATGACTTCATCTCTAGCGCAGAGCGGGTCGCACTCAAACCAGGTGTGCGATGGGATGAAGAAACCAAAGGAACCAACGCGATCGGTACCGCTGCAATAGAACGCACTGCCGTTCTAGTCCACGCAGCTGAACACTATGTTGAGCAAAATCAGTTTTTAACCTGCTCGGCCTCACCCATTTTTGATGGCTTTGGCGATCTAGCTGGGGTTTTGGATATCTCTGGAGACTATCGCTCTTATCAAGATCACACCCTAGCCCTCGTTCGCCTGGGCGCTCAAATGATTGAAGATCGTTTGTTTGAGGAAGTGGCTGGGGGATATCACTTGGTTCGCTTCCATCCTCAACGTGCCTATCTATTTAGCGTAGCCGAAGGTCGCGCAGCCTTCGACGATGGCGGAAGACTGATTGCGCTGAATCATAGAGGTCGTGAATTGCTCGCTGCCCAGGGATGCGGAGAATCTTTCGATCAATTATTTGGACTGCCATTTGAACAGGCATTAGGGAGATCAAACGCATTTACCCAAACCACACTTTCGTGCACCCTACCACGCGGCATATCGGTTGCCTTGTCTTTACAGATTGCACGAACACAGCAGAGAGTGATTGGGGCAACTCCAGCCTTGCCTGAATTGGCCTCAAGGCAAGATCAGAGAATCAAATCGTCACAACGGCTTCACCCATCTCCATCTGAGATAGGTCGTCACGATCAAAAGATGGCTCAGGTGGTAGAACGCGCACGAAGAGTGATGTTATCTGGCATTCCTCTCTTGATCGAAGGGGAATCAGGCAGCGGAAAAGAGTGGGTTGCACGTTCTTTGCATGACCATGGACCTCGATCCAATAAAGCATTTGTGGCGGTCAATTGCGCTGCCATCCCTGACACCTTGATCGAATCGGAACTCTTTGGCTATGAGGAAGGTGCATTTACTGGAGCACGTAAACGCGGTTCTCTAGGACGCATTCGTGAGGCCGATGGCGGAACGCTCTTCTTAGACGAAATAGGCGATATGCCTATGGCTATGCAAGCCCGCCTACTCAGGGTTTTACAAGACAGGGCAGTGAATCCTCTCGGAAGCGGTCGTAGCTTTCCGGTAGATATCAATGTGGTGTGCGCAACGCACAGACATCTGAAAGATCTTGTTGCTGAGGGCAAATTTAGAGAAGACTTGTTCTATCGTTTAAATGGTTTCACCGTGGCATTGCCCGCCTTGCGAGAACGACAAGACCTTCGCGAGTTGGTTGCGCAATTACTCGTAGATGAATCCAATTCTCTAGGAATCACAGCAAGCGTAAATGATGAAGTCATGGAGCTCTTGATTTCCCATCCTTGGCCAGGAAATATTCGTCAATTGCGTAATGTGATTCGAACAGGAATAGCTTTAATGGATGATTCCAAAGTCCTTGATCGCTTCTGTCTTGCCGATGATTTCCTTGCTGAATCCAAACACCCATCCAACTTTGTCAAAACGGCTTCTGTTGCTCCATCATCAGAAAGCAAAACCCTCGATTACATGGGTTCCTCTCCTCCAAACCCATCTGCTCAAGGTTTTAGCTTAGATGAAGCCGAGTGGAAAACCATGGAAGAGGTTCTTAGCCGCTGTGGGGGCAATGTTTCAGCAGCAGCAAAAACATTGGGGATCAGCCGAAATAGGCTGTACAGAAAACTCCGGCAGTATGGCCGACCCGAGGATGCGAACCAAATTCAATAGCGTGAGTATTGATTTGGCCTAATCTTGTTCAGACAATCCGTCTTTGTTAGTCGGGTGCAACCCAAGTAGCAGAGTGCTTGGCATAAATGCGTGTCAAGCTGCCATCGGCCTGCATTGCAGTAATCGCATTCTGCAATTCTTGCTTCAGCTTGTTCTCACCTTTGTTTACTGCAACACCAAGGTTGAGTGCACGGCCATATATTCCACCTATATGAAGTTTTTCGCTCTGTAATGGCACCGTTACAGTGTTCCGCTACGGAACACTGTATTCAATCGGCCAACTGTGAACTAAAAGTAGGATGTTTTAAGTACGAGAATTTACTGGACTAAGAGAACACTTTTGTCGCAAGGTGTCGTAAATAAGGTCAACTCATCTCAATTATCTCAGCCACTCAACTATGCGTGCTCAACACAATCCTGTTCTTTCACTTAGAGAGATAGTTCTCGTCATGTGTATTGCACTGACATCAAGCCCGACGTTAGCCTTAGAAAACGTATCTACAACGTTACTGGGGCTATGGATAGTGCAAGACAGTGCTTGCAGTGGATGCGATCCTACTAAAGGTGCTGAAACCGGAGCTGTTCTCCGCATTTACGAGCAAGGGATTCAGGATCCATTCAGCAGCGATTGCCATGGGGTCGTTCAAAGCAAGGAGATCTCAACTGAGTCTTATCGTGCGTTTCAAGAAAGATTAGGCGTGCCAGATCGCTGGTTGATTGCACAGGCCAAGCCCGAGAAAAATAGTGTGACTACCTATGATCTGTATTGCGGTGACAAAACCGTACTGAAAGTCATCGCCTTGCCCAACGGGGATTTGCTGCGCCCCACCGAAGCCAGCACCGTACTGCGCTTCCGCCGCCATTAAAGTGAGTGATTTGGAGCGGGTGAAGGGAATCGAACCCTCGTCGTAAGCATGGGAAGCTTCTGCTCTGCCATTGAGCTACACCCGCGTCGTGATACGTAATTCTATCAGAACAGACTTAGCGCTAAACCAGCCAAAGTGACGTGTTAAGATTCTAAGATATATCTGGAATTTTTTTATGCCGCTTATCCTGATCAACGGCGAATCGCATACGCTGCCGGACAATTTAACCATCGCCCAAGCCATCGTTTCCCTTGGATTAAAGGGTAAACGTATCGCGGTTGAATGCAACGGGGTCATTGTTCCACGCAGCCAGCACACTGAACATCTATTACGCGAAGGCGACCGAATTGAGATCGTGGCTGCGGTGGGTGGCGGCTAAGCCCCCAAATTAATACAAATCGACCTAACAAAAAATATATTCAGAGCCCCCTATGGATCCTTTTATTCTTGCTGGAAAAAAGTACGCATCGAGACTATTGGTTGGAACGGGAAAGTACAAAGACTTTACTGAAACGAAAGCAGCCATAGATTCCAGCGGAGCCAATATAGTCACCGTAGCGATTCGTCGCACCAATATTGGCCAGACAAAAGGGGAGCCCAACCTTTTGGATTACCTCTCCCCTGATCAATATACCCTGCTACCCAATACGGCGGGTTGCTATAACGCCGAAGATGCGGTGCGTACCTTGCGCCTAGCGCGAGAATTACTAGATGGCCATAGCTTGGTCAAGCTGGAAGTTTTGGGGGATTCTCATACCCTTTTTCCAAATATGGTTGAAACCCTAGCCGCAGCAAAAACACTCGTGAAAGAAGGATTTCAAGTGATGGTGTATTGCAGTGATGACCCCATCATGGCCCGCGAATTAGAAGAGATTGGCTGTGTAGCAGTGATGCCACTCGCTTCTCTCATTGGTTCGGGCATGGGTATTTTGAATCCTTGGAACCTCCGCATCATCTTGGATCATGCCAAGGTTCCTGTGATTGTAGACGCCGGGGTAGGAACCGCTTCCGATGCCACGATTGCGATGGAATTAGGATGTGCAGGTGTGTTGATGAATACCGCCATTGCGCAGGCAGGCAATCCAGCTCTCATGGCTTCGGCGATGCGTAAAGCGGTGGAATCTGGCCGCGAAGCCTTTCTAGCAGGGCGCATGCCGCGTAAAGAATATCAAGCCAGCCCAAGTTCACCTACAAGCGGGATGATTGCTTGATCAACGAACCACAAGAAGAGCAGGCCGCTTTGCATCCCCATATTCGAAGCTTTGTAGTTCGGGCCGGTCGCATGTCTGTTGCTCAGACGCGCGCGATTGAAACTCTGTTTCCACTTTTTGGTTTGGAATATAAAACTCAAACCCTTGATGTCTCCTCTGTATTTGATCGTGACGCCCCTTTGGTTTTAGAGATTGGTTTTGGGATGGGTGATACCACAGCAGAAATTGCCGCCCAACAACCACAATTCAACTTTCTGGCGATTGATGTGCATCCACCTGGAGTGGGAAATCTACTGAAATTGATTCAAGAGCGGCAACTCACTAACGTTAAGGTCATGCAGCACGATGCTGTAGAGATAGTACAGAACATGATTGCTGAAAATAGTCTGCACGGTATCCATATTTACTTCCCCGATCCGTGGCCCAAAGCCCGTCATCACAAACGCAGGCTCATTCAGCCACCTTTTGTGGCACTCCTGACTTCTCGTCTCGCTGCAGGCAGTTATTTTCATTGTGCTACTGACTGGGAACACTATGCAGAGCAAATGCTAGAAGTATTGAGCGCAGAGCCTAAGCTTGAAAATACTTCTACTGGCTTTGTTGAAAGACCTGACTGGCGGACAGAAACCAAATTTGAACGCCGTGGATTAAAATTAGGTCACGGAGTATGGGACTTGGTATTTAGGCGTCGCGCAGAAAAGCCTGAATAAGATCGTTCAAAAATCGACTGCCTAGCTCAGTCGGTGCAACACATTTGGTATCTCTGCGCACCAATCCTTTTTTTTCTAGCGCATCTAACGTGGGTAAAAATCTTTGAATGGGCAGTCCTGTTCGGCGATTAAATAGATCCAAAGAAAAACCTTCAGTTAAGCGAAAGGCATTCATCGCAAATTCAAAAGGAAGATCTTTGTCAGGCACGCGTTCACTAGATTGTAGGGCACTGTTATTGTCTGCGATGGCATCCATCCATGCCCGCGGATGGCGATGACGCACTTCGCGCACTACATGATCGCGATACGACAACTTGCCATGCGCACCTGGCCCAAGCCCCAGGTAATCTCCAAAGGTCCAGTAATTCAAATTATGTAAGCACTCGGCACCGGGCTTGGCATAGGCCGATGTTTCATAGTGCCTAAAGCCCGCGTGATCGAGCCGGGCCGTAATTGCATCTCCAATTTCTGCAGCTTCATCACTATTTGGCAATTCGGGAGGATGCCTATGAAAAGGCGTATTGGGCTCTAAAGTGAGTTGGTAACAAGACAGATGCGTGGTACCAAAACTCAATGCAATTTCTAAATCCTCCAAAGCTTCTGCCTGAATTTGATGAGGCAGGGCATACATGAGATCCAAGTTGACTCGAGGAAAAATCTCTTGCGCCAATGAAGCAGCGCGACGCGCTTCATCTGCATCATGAACCCTTCCAAGTACTTTGAGATGCTGGGGATTGAAGCTTTGAATACCCAAAGACACCCTGTTTACCCCTGCTGCACGGTAAGCCTTGAAGCGCTCTACTTCAACTGTTCCGGGGTTAGCCTCCATCGTGATTTCAGCATCCACATGCAGCGGCAATAAAGTGCGCACCATGGTTAATAGTTGATCTAGCCCTTCAGCGCTTAATAAGCTGGGGGTACCTCCACCAATAAATACAGTCTCAATGCGACGCCCCCAAACTGAAGGGAGTGCGGCGTGTAAATCTGCTTCAAAGGCCTTTAGGTAGGACGCTTCAGGAAGATCCACTGAACGAAATTCGTGAGAATTAAAATCACAGTAGGGGCACTTTCGCACGCACCAGGGAAAATGAATATAAAGCGATAAAGGAGGTGGTTGATCAAAAAACACCCCAAATCGAGGAGGCGCTACGATTTGCATAATTCAAGTAATCGCCGCATGGCTTGGGCTCGATGACTCAAAGAATTCTTTTGTTGCGAGGATAAATCAGCCGAAGTACAGCTCAATTCATTGATCCAGAAAAGGGGGTCGTAACCAAAACCTCCGCTGCCAGAGGGCTGTTGAACAATACTTCCTAGCCAACGTCCCTGCGCCACAATCGGATCAGGATCTTCAGCATGGCGAACCAAAACAAGCGTGCACACAAATGCCGCACACCGATCAGCAATACCGGTCATGCGTTCTAGCAATAGCGCGTTATTTCTGGTATCTGATTTAGGTTCTCCCGCATATCGAGCAGAATGCACACCAGGCGCACCACCCAGCGCATCCACACATAATCCCGAGTCATCAGCGAGACTAGGCAACCCAGACAAACGTGCAGCATGACGCGCTTTAGCCAGCGCATTTTCTAGGAAGGTCAGATAGGGTTCGGGGGCTTCAGGTATAGCTAATTCGCCCTGCGAAATAAGAGAAACCCCAATTGGCGCAAGCAAGGCAGCAAACTCTTTGCGTTTTCCATCATTGTTACTGGCTAGAAGCCATTTTTGTGAAGTCATTATTCAACCTTAAAGGACTCAATTAACTTTGTAGAGTCATCGCCTGAAGGTGCATCAATTCTTGGGTCCCCTTTTTGCCTAAGGCCAACATCGCTTGCAAGTGCTCCGAAGAAAAAGGGGCTCCTTCTGCCGTTCCTTGAATTTCTACAAAATGTCCTGCAGCCGTCATCACCAAATTCATATCCGTTTCACAGCCTGAGTCTTCCAGGTAGTCCAGATCCAAAAGTGCACGGCCTTCAAACATCCCTACAGAGATGGCAGCCACGGGCTCACGAACCGGGTTTTCAACAATCAAGCCTTCTCCTTGCATCCAACTCACCGCATCCATCAAGGCTACCCATGCTCCCGTGATAGATGCCGTGCGGGTTCCTCCATCTGCCTGCAACACATCACAATCAATTTGAATGGTGCGTTCTCCCAAAGCCTTCAGATCGACAACAGAGCGCAATGCGCGGCCTATCAAGCGTTGAATTTCTTGTGTTCGGCCGCTTTGCTTGCCGGAAGCCGCTTCCCGATTGCTACGAGTATGCGTAGCTCTCGGAAGCATGCCGTATTCAGCCGTGAGCCAGCCCTGTCCCTTACCTTTTAGAAAGCCAGGCACTTTCTCTTCAACGCTTGCAGTACAAAGCACCCTAGTATCTCCAAACTCCACAAGAACCGATCCTTCGGCATGATGGGTAAACTTTCGGGTAAATCGGATGGGACGTAGGGCATCGTCAGCGCGTTGGTGGGCTCGCATAGTGAATCTCCAGAGTTAATCTTTCCTTGATAACATCACCCTCTTTATAGCGCAACGACCTGACCATGAATTCGATCTTCAGCATGACCGGCTATGCCGCAGTTAACAAGGATTTTGCCTGGGGTAGCCTGACGATCGACCTCAAAACAGTCAATCACCGATACTTAGAGGTGAGTTGGCGAGGCCCTGAGGAATTAAGACAACTTGAGTCCGTCATGCGTGAGGCAATCGGTAACCGCATTAGCCGCGGGAAAATTGAATGCCGGATGAATCTTCACCTTAAGGATGCGCAAGCCAGTGCTGAACCTAATTTTGAACTATTGGAAAAATTAGCGCATTGGCAGGGTGAGGTATTAAAATACCATCACAGTGCTCCACTACTGAGTGTGGCGGAATGTTTATCTTGGCCGGGAATGTTTCAAAGAACCGCCATAGATGCTGAAGCGCTTTCACGTCTTGCGATGACGCTTCTTGCCGATGCACTGAGTGAGTTGTGCTCCAGCAGGGCACGCGAAGGGGATCGTCTACGTTCACTTCTTATCGAGCGTGCCCAGGAAATTGAGCGCCTGCGCCTGGAAGTGAGTCCTTCTATTCCTCTTCTCGTGAAACAATATCAGGAGAAACTAGCGGCCAAATTACGAGAAGCATTAGGGCGTGATGACGAAGATCGTATCAGGCAAGAAATAGTGATGTATGCCTCCCGTATCGATGTGGAAGAAGAAATTGCCCGACTGGGCGTTCACGTTACAGAACTCATACGTGTGTTAGAGAAGGGGGGCGCAGTTGGAAAGCGCCTTGACTTCTTGATGCAGGAATTACATCGAGAAGCGAATACTCTGGGCTCTAAATCTGTCGCTAGCAGTACCTCTACTGTATCGCTTGAGCTTAAAGTACTGATCGAGCAGATGCGTGAACAAGTTCAGAATCTGGAATAATTAAATTGGAAGAATTTGCCGGATCTATTTTTCTTATTGCCGCCCCTTCGGGCGCAGGCAAGTCCAGCCTCGTCAAAGAACTACTGATGAGAGATGCGCGCCTGCACCTGTCGATCTCGCATACCACTCGTCCCCCCAGACCCGGTGAACAGGATGGGCGGGAATACCATTTTGTGAGTCGTGAGCAATTTAATGCGATGCGAGATGCGGGCGAGTTCCTTGAATCGGCTGAAGTATATGGCAATGGCTACGGAACCTCAGCCCATTGGATTCGAAGCCAACTTGCACAAGGAAACGACGTTCTTTTGGAAATTGACTGGCAAGGTGCGCAGCAAGTCAGAAAACTTTTTCCTGCATGCATTGATATCTTCATTTTACCCCCCAGCCTAGGTAGCCTTGAACAGAGATTAATCGGTAGAGGAACGGATACCAAAGAAGTCATCTCGCGACGTTTAGCCTCAGCCCACGAGGACTTAAGCCATGCGGGAGAATTTGAATATGTTATTATCAATGATCAGTTTTCGGATGCGGTAGACGATCTCGCTGCCGTTGTTCGTTCAGGTCGATGTCGGCGACAGCAGCAATTTCTCCGCCGTCCCCAGATCCTGTCCACCCTATACCTATAAGGAACGCATCATGGCCCGGATTACGATTGACGACGCACTCAAGCTCATCCCTAACCGTTTTGAGCTCACGCTTGCTGCAACCTACCGCGCACGCCAACTCGCTAATGGCGCAACCCCTATGCTTGACCCTAACAAGGACAAGCCCACGGTGCTGGCCCTGCGCGAAATTGCAGCAGGTAAGTATGGCGCAGAAATTTTATTGCAACGCACGCCCACCTAATGAACGCGCGACCGCTGCTATAAACGCAGCGGAAATAAGCCGTGAATGAGCCCACCCCCATCTTTACCAGTTCCCCCGGTTCACTCGTAACCGGGTTAAGTGAGATGGTGTCCGACTATCTCAAGCCAAAAGATGTCGTGATGGTGGAAAAAGCGTTTGCAGTTGCTGAGGCAGCGCATCGCAACCAAACACGCCGGAGCGGCGAACCCTACATTACGCATCCCTTGGCCGTCGCAACTATTTGCGCAGGGTGGCACCTTGATGCGCAAGCACTTTCAGCAGCGCTGCTTCACGATACAGTCGAGGACACTTCTACTACAGGGCAAGAGATTGGCCGCCAGTTTGGCCGTGCGGTTGAAGAATTGGTTGAGGGGCTAAGCAAACTAGATCAAGTGGAGTTCCAATCTGAGCAGCAAGCCCAGGCAGAAAATTTTCGCAAAATGTTGCTCGCTATGGCACGAGATGTCCGCGTCATTTTGGTTAAGCTCGCCGACCGCTTGCACAACATGCGCACACTTGACGTCATGTCGCCAGAAAAACAAAAACGCATCGCTCGAGAAACACTTGAGATTTATGCTCCCATAGCAAATCGCTTGGGCTTGCATAGAGTGCATCAAGAATTAGAAGATTTAGGGTTTCTTTATTTGTACCCTAATCGTCATCAGGTACTCTCCAAAGCGGTCAAGTCAGCGCGCGGAAATCGGCGCGAATTGGTGGGTAAAATTTTAGCGGCAATTACCCAAAGACTAGAAGCGCAAAAGATTGAAGCGACGGTAACGGGCAGAGAAAAAAATCTTTACAGCATTTACATGAAAATGTCTGAAAAAATGCTGCCTTTTTCCAAGGTTCTTGACATCTATGGCTTCCGAATATTAGTCAAGGATGTACCTTCGTGTTACATGGTCCTTGGCGCGCTCCATACCTTGTACCGCCCCATTCCTGGAAAATTTAAGGACTATATTGGCGTTCCCAAGGCAAATGGTTATCGCTCTTTGCACACCACGCTATTTGGCCCCTACGAATACCCCATAGAAATCCAAATTCGTACGATGGAAATGCACAGACTGGCTGAGTCTGGCGTAGCTTCCCATTGGATGTATAAAAATTCCGAGACCTCACTCAATGAGGTTCAACAGCAAACCACTCAATGGTTGCAGTCACTTCTTGAAATTCAAACTGAGAATCGTGATCCTGTTGAGTTTCTTGAACATATTAAGGTTGATCTATTCCCTGGTGATGTATACGTATTTACTCCTAAGGGCATGATTAAATGCTTACAACGTGGTGCCACCTGCGTGGACTTTGCGTATGCAGTTCATACCGACGTTGGAAATCGCTGTGTAGCGGCCAAAGTGAATAATGAGCTTACCCCTTTGCGAACTGCTCTCAAAAGTGGGGATCGTGTTGAAATCATCACGGCACCGGATGCCGCCCCCCACCCGGCTTGGTTAAGTTTTGTAGCAAGCGGTAAAGCACGCAGCCATATTCGTCACTTCCTCAAGACACGTCAATATAGTGAATCCTTAGAATTAGGCGAACGCTTACTCAATCAGGCTTTGCGTGCCTTACAGTTCGATCCCGATTCGCTGACAACAGAGCATTGGAAGAGACTACTCAAGGGTGATCGCGCCAAAACGCAGGAAGAGATTTTTGCTGATATTGGCCTTGGAATCAGACTGAATATGGTCGTAGCACGACGTCTGCTTCATGGAACAGAAATCCCTCTCACTGATAATCAGATTCATCAAGCCAAGGTCATCATTCATGGCACAGAGGGTCTGGCGGTTCAACTTGCTACTTGCTGCAGGCCCATTCCCGGTGACCCTATTATTGGTGTGATCAAAAACGGACAAGGATTAATTGTTCATACTCACCAATGTAAAGCCATACGACAAGCGCATTCCTCTGGCGAGGATTGGATTGATGTGGAATGGGATCACACACCAGGTCGAACTTATGAAGTCACGCTTCGTCTCATGTGCGTACATCAACGTGGTGTATTGGCAGCTGTTGCAGCTGCATTTTCCGAAGCCAATGCCAATATTGAATCGCTATTTCAAGATCAACGAGAGACTGGAGCTTATGCCAGTCTTAATTTCACTATATCAGTACGAGACCGAAACCACCTTGCCGAAGTCATGCAAACATTGCGTAGCCTTCCTGAGGTTGTTCGCATCGCACGCCTGGAAAGCTAATCACGGAGACAATGCAAACATGGATAAACAAATTATCTCAACGGACCACGCACCCAGCGCCATTGGTACTTATTCCCAAGCAGTTCGCCATGGCCATACAGTGTATATGTCAGGTCAAATCGGCCTAGCTCCAGAAACCATGACCATGGTGGATGGCATCGACGCCCAAATTCATCAGGTATTAAATAATTTACGTGCGGTTGCGGTCGCTTCTGGCGGAAGTTTGAATGATCTGGTTCGTTTAACGGTTTACCTTACAGATTTGTCCCATTTTGCTAGGGTCAATGAAATCATGGCGGAATATCTTGTTGCTCCTTACCCTGCCCGCGCCGCAGTAGGCGTGGCGTCTTTGCCACGAAATGCTTTAGTTGAAATAGACGGAATCTTGGCTCTACCCCATTAAGCCAAAACGAATGGCAGCCCAGCCCTTCAAGGGTGATCCTTTGGAGGGCCTTGCCCCCGCAATGCGCGCACGCCTTCGCGGAATAGGGATTCAGCGCTGGGAAGACCTTTTACTGCACCTTCCGCTGCGCTACGAAGATGAGACCCAACTCACCCCCTGGGATGAGGTACAAGCAGGGGAGATGGTTCACGTTGAAGTTGAAGTTCTCAATCATGAAATTGGGTATCGACCGCGCCGCACACTTCGTGTTTTTGTTGCGGGGGGGCTTCCTCAACTTTCCCTGCGGTTTTTAAATTTTTTTCCCAGTCAGCTCAAACAATTTCAACCCGGCACCCGACTCCGCATTAGCGGGGAATGTCGCGCGGGCTTTCAAGGAACAGAGTTTGTTCATCCGCGTTATCGGGTTGTGGATTCTGAAACCCCGCTTGCAACTGAACTCACACCCATTTATCCCACTACCGCGGGTATCAGCCAGACTCTTCTCAGACGCTGGGTTGAGAAAGCCCTCAAACGGTCTACTCAAATTAACGATACCCTCCCTGATCAGATCAGGACAGAGCTTGGCTTAATAGATTTTGCGGCAGCCTTAAGCATATTGCATACTCCTCCAGCAGGTTCCTCTGTTCAGCAACTGGAGGACCGCTCGCATCCTGCATGGCAGCGACTTAAGTTTGATGAGCTGCTCGCCCAGCAGCTTTCCATGCGTCAATTTCGCAATGAACGTATTCAACTTATTGCCCCTCCTTTACACAGCCACGGCCCTCTTCTTCACACTTTAAAAACACGGCTTCCTTTTGCTCTGACTTCCGCCCAACAGCGCGTAATGGCAGAAATATCCGAAGACATGGCGCGTAGCCATCCCATGCAAAGGCTATTACAGGGTGATGTAGGTTCTGGAAAGACGATAGTTGCCGCTCTAGCGTGCACTCAAGCTATCGATAGCGCTTATCAAGCTGTTTTGTTGGCTCCCACTGAAATTTTAGCAAGCCAACACTTTGCTAAGATCGCCACTTTGCTCCAACCCTTGGGCATCCAATCCGCTTGGCTAACTGGAAGCCAAAAAAAACGGGAACGTGAAGAGGCGCTTCAGTCTCTTGCAGATGGATCTGCACAACTGGCCATTGGCACCCACGCCCTATTGGAAGACCCCGTTCTTTTTAAGCGTCTTGGTCTGGTTGTGATCGATGAACAGCATCGCTTTGGTGTGGAGCAGCGTTTGGCCCTGAGGCGCAAAGCCGAGCAAGCAGGTACAGGTCAACCTCACCAACTGATGATGAGTGCTACCCCTATCCCTAGAACACTGAGCATGAGCTTCTTTGCTGATTTAGATGTATCCGTGATTGATGAACTTCCGCCTGGGCGAACCCCGATTCACACTCGCCTACTGGAAGGTTCCCGGCGCACTGAATTATTCACTCGCCTTCAAACCCTTTGCCAGTCAGGCGGGCAGGCCTATTGGGTTTGCCCATTGATAGAAGAGTCCGAAGCGCTGGATTTGCAGACGGCTATTGATACTGAAGCTGAGCTTAAAGCTGCTTGCCCTGATCTTTCCATTGGCCTATTACATGGACGCCTGGCTGCAGGAGAAAAGAGCCGCATGATGCAGTCTTTTTCCCTCGGTGAAATTCATGTATTAGTCGCCACCACTGTCATTGAGGTGGGCGTAGATGTGCCTAATGCCACGCTCATGGTGATCGAACATGCTGAGCGGATGGGCCTCGCGCAGCTCCATCAACTACGAGGCCGCGTTGGAAGGGGGGGTAAGCAAGGTTGGTGCATTCTTTTGTTTCACAAACCGCTCTCTGATACCGCTAAGGAGAGGCTTAAGGTTATCTTTGAGAATACCGATGGCTTTGAAATTGCTAGGCAAGATTTGCGCATTCGTGGACCCGGAGAGTTTTTAGGGGCACGACAAAGCGGTCTTCCCATGCTGAAGTTTGCAGACCTAGAAGCCGATATGGTTTTGCTTGAACGTGCTCGCGACTGGGCAGATCGTTTGTTAAAGACTGAGCCTCAAGTCGCTGAACGTCATTTATTAAGATGGTTAGGTCAGCGCAGTGATTATCTGCGCGCCTGATTTAGAATGGTCAACATGAATTCCCTTATCGGACGTCTCCCTTCACCCTGGCCTGAATATTGGCGACTAGCGCGCTTAGATCGTCCGATAGGCATCTTGCTATTGTTATGGCCCACTCTTTGGGGTCTATGGATCGCTTCCAATGGAATGCCTTCGCTTCATCTTCTGATCGTTTTTATCGGAGGTACCGTATTGATGCGTTCAGCGGGTTGCGTGATCAACGATTATGCAGATCGGGAATTCGATGGGCATGTTGAACGCACCCGTCATAGACCTCTTGCTGCGGGGACCGTGAAGCCCAAACAAGCCATATTGCTTGCCATTTTTCTTAGCTTAATCGCATTTGTTTTGGTCTTAAGCTGCAATGCCCTGACTATTTTTTTGTCGTTTCCTGCAGCCCTACTCGCTGCCAGCTATCCTTTCAGCAAACGTTTCTTTCCTTTGCCACAAGCTTGGCTGGGAATTGCTTTCGGTTTTGGTATTCCGATGGCATTTGCTGCCACGCATGGAAATGTCCCAACCTTAGCCTGGGTTCTCTGTGCAGCCAATATGTTGTGGTCTATTGCCTATGACACTGAATACGCCATAGTAGATCGACCCGACGATCTCAAAATTGGAATTCATACTTCCGCGATTCTATTTGGTCGTTTTGATGTTACCGCGATCATGTTGTGTTATCTGGGTGCTTTAATACTTCTCTGTATAGCTGGGCAAATGGCAGGGTTAGGGTTGTTTTGGAACTTGGGTATTACGATTGCTGCCTGTATTTCGCTTTATCATGGCTGGCTGATTAAAGAGCGAAATCGTTTACTTTGCTTTAAAGCCTTCCTACATAACAATTGGTGGGGAGCCTCAATTTTTATTGGTCTTGCTCTCGATCGCGGTTTTTTCCTTTAAGCAGGCCGACACACTCAAGGACCTTTCATGCGTTACAACGATCTTCGTGACTTTATTCGCCAGCTTGAATCCTTAGGTGAATTGCGCAGAATTTCTTCTGAGGTTTCGCCCAATCTTGAAATGACTGAAATTTCAGATCGGGTTTTGCGCCGAGAAGGTCCCGCTCTGCTTTTCGAGCACCCCACAGGTTTCGACATTCCTGTATTAGCCAATTTATTTGGCACTGTTCGTAGGGTAGCGCTTGGAATGGGGGAAGAAGGTCCCGAGGCTTTACGCGAGGTAGGAAAACTACTTGCTTTCCTAAAAGAGCCCGAACCACCAAAAGGCTTGAAAGACGCTTGGGATAAGCTCCCGGTATTGCGACAAGTGTTAAATATGGCGCCTAAAGAGCTACGTTCAGCGCCCTGCCAGGAAATCGTGATTGAGGCAAAGGATGTAGATTTGGGCAGTATGCCAATCCAAACTTGCTGGCCCGGTGATGCAGCACCGCTCATTACATGGGGACTGGTCGTGACCCGTGGCCCCAATCGAACGCGCCAAAACTTGGGTATTTATCGTCAGCAAGTGATCGGTCGCAATCGCACGATTATGCGTTGGCTTGCCCATCGCGGAGGTGCGCTAGATTTTCGTGATCATCAACTGGCCTACCCCGGCCAGCCTTTCCCCGTTGCTGTCGCTTTAGGAGCAGACCCTGCCACCATTCTAGGGGCCGTCACACCTGTTCCTGACTCTTTATCTGAGTACCAATTCGCCGGCTTATTACGAGGCTCTAAAACAGAAGTGGTGAAGTGCCTAGGCAGTGACTTACAGGTTCCCGCCAGTGCAGAATTTGTTCTTGAAGGACACATCCATCCAAACGACACGGCACTAGAAGGCCCGTTTGGCGATCACACCGGTTACTACAATGAGCAAGACCATTTTCCTGTATTTACGATTGACAGGATCACACACCGTAGAAAGCCCATTTACCACAGCACCTATACCGGCAAACCTCCTGATGAACCCGCTATTCTTGGAGTGGCGTTAAACGAGGTGTTTGTTCCACTTCTACAAAAGCAATTTCCCGAGATTGCCGATTTTTATCTCCCGCCAGAAGGCTGCTCTTATCGTTTAGCCGTGGTCAGTTTACGCAAGCAATATCCGGGGCATGCCAAGCGTGTAATGTTTGGGGTCTGGAGCTTCTTGCGCCAGTTCATGTATACCAAATTTATCATCGTGACCGACGATGACATCAATGTCCGGGATTGGAAAGAAGTGATCTGGGCAATGACCACTCGGGTTGATCCTGCGCGCGATACTTTGTTAGTGGAAAACACACCGATTGACTATCTAGACTTCGCCAGCCCGGTTTCTGGCTTAGGATCTAAGATGGGAATTGATGCCACGAACAAATGGCCGGGGGAAAGTAATCGGGAATGGGGAACAGCCATTCAGATGGATCCGCACACGAAAGCGCGCGTGGATGCGATGTGGAACACTCTGAATCTGGATTAATATTGATTTGTGAGGCGCTTGATAGTGGGATCATTCACTAAGATTCCCTGAGGCGCCAGGTGAAGTTAGAAGCGGTACTTCAGCCCAATCGTGAGCAGGTCAACCTCACCATCACCGGGGCGTAACGAGGTACCAAGGTGATAGCGATCCCATCCACCCTGAAGACGCAAGCTATTGCTTACATCATAACGCAGACCCATTCCATAGGTTGGACGGTACGCGGAATCTGATCCCAGCTTGTTGCCATTATTGCTGGGGTCAATTTCAGCGCTGTTAAAGGCACCAATACGGCCAGTCACACCCAGCTTTTCGCCCACAATCCAAGTTTTTGAGCTTGTTAAGCGAAAATCTTTAGAGCCTGAGGTATTTTTTAATCCGGATACAGCACCAGAATCCGTGCGATCCAGATTGAGCAACATATCTGCCCTCGCCGCCCAAGGTGCTGCGTTCACACCACCAAACCAACCAGCCTCAGCGGCCTCGGCCGCAGGGATTAACCCAAGGCAGGAGGCGAGCAGTAATGCGGCAGATATTGAGGAACGCAGGGCCATGATTTGTGCTTAATTGACGCGTTTTTAATTTTTTGGTGATTTTTTTAACACTACTTACCTACAGTATCTCAAATAAAGCCATCATTTGCTTGAGGAATTTGTATCAATTTCCTTCAATCTCACCCAGTCCAATAAAGCTTCTTGAATGCCCAAAGCCATATTGGCCTTACGATCTTCAATCATGCATACCACTGAAGTCAGTGCGCCATCCGTGCCCACATGAAATCCTGCCAAGGTTCTGACGCCCTCTAACCTTCCTGTCTTAAGATGCCACTGCATTCGATCAGCGCTCACCAGAAAACGGTTCTGTAAGGTACCCAACTCGCCAGATATGGGAAGTGAATCCAGAAAATAAGGAAATTCGGCTTCTTGACTGCTCAGCATCAAGAATTCCGCAAGGTGAGCCGCACTCATCACTTCTTTATGTGACAACCCGGCGCCATTTTCAATCATTAACTCCGGAAATATCAAGTGATGGGATTTCAGCCAAGACTGAACAAGCTTCGCACCGTCTTGGGCAGTTGCCGGCAGATAACCCTTTTCTGCAGCCAAGTTAAGGAGCAGCGATCTTGCCGCTACGTTGTTGCTGTATTTGTTGATATCTCTGACTAAGCTGGCCAGTGGGGGGGAAAGATAGCGAATACTTACTTTCGCATACGATGGGGCTACTCCATCAATGATTTCAACATGATTAGATAAACCGATCTGCCTTGCGGTCAATCTCAAAGACCATTCCAATTGCTCTCTTGGCGTTAGCGGGGCACGATGCAAAACGCCCTCAGGGCAATTGCGAGGCCACTCCCCAATGAGCTCGAGCCCCCCCTTAACTGCCCCCACTGAATCTGCGGCAATCAAGCTCAAGCCATCTTCCCAATCTTTGGGGCAGTCCTGCTGCTCTATTCCCTTCATGAGCTTGGGGCGAGACACCCGAAAAGGCGGATCAAGCTTTATGCTGCCTTGATGGTTCGCTGGCAACCTCACTTCAATCGCGGAATACCCTACCGAGAGCGCATCAGGAACAATCCCAGAGACCCCATTCGGCGCAAGCTCAATACCGGTTGTTAAATCTTTTTCATCTGCAAATCGCAGACGATCAATGACAATAGCACCATGGAGTTGACTGATACCCCGATTTTTTAGTTGGCCTAATAGTTTTAAAAGATCAGCATATTGAAATGCAGTGTCTCCCCCCCCTCTCAGCGCCATATTCCATTTACCCCGATGAAGTGGATCAGGATCGGCTAATAAATCGGTATGAAAACGAAAGTCTGGGCCCAGCTCTTGCAAAGCCACAAAAGTCGTGATTAATTTCATCACTGACCCGGTTTTTCTCGGCACATCAGCATTAAGGGCCAATAGGATGTTTCCTTCAGGCCCTTTCACCTCAATAGAAACGGCCGACAAGGGAATCCCCGCGTCCTTTGCCGCCTGCTCAATCGCGGTCGGAATTGACATTAATTGATCTGCATACGCATGCATTGGGGCGCATAACCCCAGCAAAATCAAAACAGAAGCGCAGCGAAAACCTACTTTTATGGGCATCACTTGATGTCATCCCCTTGAAATTGGGCGTGTGAGCCCGTATATTATTAGCACTCACTCGTTATGAGTGCTAATAAAATTGTCATCTTATTTTTAACCTATCCATCTCAGGAGTCTCAGAATAATGAAGATCCGTCCTTTGCATGACCGAGTGATCGTCAAGCGCCTCGAAGAAGAGCTGAAGACCGCTTCCGGAATCATCATCCCCGATAACGCTGCTGAAAAACCCGATCAAGGCGAGATTATCGCTGTTGGAACCGGCAAAGTCTTGGATGACGGCAAGGTTCGCGCCCTAGAAGTTAAAGTTGGCGACCGTGTGCTATTCGGCAAATACTCCGGCCAAACCGTCAAAGTAGACGGCAAAGAGCTGCTGGTGATGCGCGAAGAAGACATCATGGGCGTAGTCGAAGCCTAATTCAAATCTACTGTGCCAGCGATTGAGCTGGCCCAATCTGGAGAAATTAACATGGCTGCAAAAGAAGTTCGTTTTCACGATAGCGCACGTTCGCGCATGGTTGTTGGCGTAAACATTCTCGCCGACGCAGTTAAAGTCACCTTAGGCCCCAAAGGCCGTAACGTAGTACTAGAGCGTTCTTTCGGCGCACCCACCATCACTAAAGATGGCGTATCGGTAGCAAAAGAAATTGAATTAAAAGACAAGTTTGAAAACATGGGCGCGCAGATGGTTAAGGAAGTCGCTTCCAAGACCTCCGACGTAGCCGGTGATGGCACTACTACAGCAACCGTATTGGCTCAAGCCATCGTAAAAGAAGGCATGAAGTACGTTGCTGCTGGCATGAATCCCATGGATTTGAAGCGCGGTATCGACAAAGCAGTTGAAGCTATTACCGGCGAACTGAAGAATTTATCCAAGCCTTGCACCACTAACAAAGAAATCGCTCAAGTGGGTTCCATCTCTGCTAACTCTGACCATTCCATCGGCGACATCATCGCTGAAGCCATGGACAAAGTAGGCAACACGGGCGTCATCACCGTTGAAGACGGTTCCGGCCTACAGAATGAGTTGGACGTGGTTGAAGGTATGCAGTTTGACCGCGGCTACCTCTCTCCTTACTTCATCAATAACCAAGAACGTCAAATCGCTTTGTTGGAAGAGCCTTTCATCTTGTTGCACGACAAGAAAATTTCTAACATTCGTGATTTGCTGCCCGTATTGGAGCAAGTTGCAAAAGCAGGCCGCCCCCTGTTGATCATTGCTGAAGATGTTGAAGGCGAAGCCTTGGCTACCTTGGTTGTGAACAATATGCGCGGCATTCTGCGCACTTGCGCAGTCAAAGCACCAGGCTTTGGCGATCGTCGTAAAGCGATGCTGGAAGACATTGCTGTCTTGACCGGCGGCACCGTGGTTGCAGAAGAAGTTGGCCTGACTCTTGAAAAAGTCACTTTAGAACACTTGGGGCGTGCTAAGCGTATCGAAGTCGCTAAAGAAGACACCACCGTGATCGACGGTGCGGGTAATGCGGACACCATCAAAGGTCGTGTTTCCTTGATTCGCAAGCAAATCGAAGAAGCATCTAGCGATTACGACCGTGAAAAATTGCAAGAACGTTCAGCTAAATTGTCTGGCGGTGTTGCTGTCATCAAGGTTGGCGCTGCAACCGAAGTTGAAATGAAAGAAAAGAAAGCCCGTGTTGAAGATGCCTTGCATGCTACCCGTGCAGCAGTTGAAGAAGGGATTGTGCCTGGTGGTGGCGTAGCACTCTTGCGTGCAAGCACTGTGTTGACCAACTTGAAAGGCGCAAATCCTGATCAGGACGCCGGGATCAAGATTGTTGCTCGCGCCATTGAAGAGCCGCTTCGTCAGATCGTTGCCAACTGCGGTGATGAGCCCTCAGTAGTCGTCAACAAAGTATTGGAAGGCAAAGGTAACTATGGTTACAACGCAGCGACCGGCGAGTATGGCGATTTGGTCGCCACCGGTGTTGTCGATCCCACCAAAGTAACCCGCTATGCCTTGCAAAACGCAGCAAGTATCGCTGGTTTGATGCTGACCACCGATGCCATGATCGCTGAGTTGCCCAAAGAAGATGCGCCTATGGGCGGCGGTGGCGGTATGGGTGGAATGGGTGGCATGGGCGGTATGGACATGTAAAACCCCTACTTCGGCAGCACGCGCCGAAGTCGAGAGGGTTCACCTAGAAAAAGGTTCTGCATCGAAAGGTGCAGGACCTTTTTTGCTGCAGCGCACATAGCAACATATTGGCGCCAAAGGCTTTTTAATCATCTAAATGACAATGTACAGGCTGCTGAACCTCTGCTAGAGTAAGTTTGAGCTATGTTTATTGATGTGTTTATCAATCACATTTTAAGCAGCCCTAAAACAACGATAGGTGGAGTAAAAATGAGTGATCAAATCGTGGCCAAGATCAAGGCCAACCCCAAGTATCAGCATCTAAAAAGCACCCGAACTGGTTTGGGTATGTTACTGAGTATTTTGATGCTGATTGTTTACTATGGCTTCATTGCGCTAGTAGCTTTCAACAAGGATTTTCTTGGTACCCCCATTGGTGCGGGCGTTACCTCAATTGGGATCCCGATGGCCTTAGGCGTCATACTCTTTACAATTGCCGTAACCGCAATTTATGTGCGCCGTGCGAATAGTGAGTTTGACAAGCTAACCGCCGAAATTCTCGAGGAGGCAAAGTAATGATCTCTCGTTTACTGGCTCGTATCTCCCCCAGTTTGGCTTTTCTCTCCCCCGCGGTTCTTGCTGCAGGCCCAGATCTTGGCGTAGTTGAAAAACAGGCCGTCAATCAAACCGCTATCATCTTGTTTGTAGCTTTTGTCGCGATCACGCTTTGGATTACTAAGTGGGCGGCCTCTCGCACCAAATCCGCTTCAGATTTTTACACTGCAGGGGGTGGCATCACTGGCTTTCAAAACGGCTTAGCAATTGCAGGTGACTACATGTCGGCTGCTTCTTTCCTGGGTATTACTGCTGCGGTCATGACCGGGGGTTTCGATGGTTTACTTTACTCCATTGGATTCCTGGTTGGTTGGCCTGTCATCACCTTCTTGCTAGCAGAGCGCCTGCGTAATTTAGGTAAATTTACCTTCGCTGACGTAGCGGGTTACCGATTCAAACCGGGTCCCATTCGTGCCTTTGCCGCTACGGGTACTTTGGTTACCGTCCTGTTTTATCTCACAGCACAGATGGTTGGTGCAGGCTCGCTCATCAAACTGTTGTTCGGTCTTGATTACTGGATGGCGGTAGCGATTGTGGGCGGTTTAATGATGATTTATGTGTTGTTTGGTGGAATGACGGCCACAACATGGGTACAAATCATTAAGGCCTGCATGCTGCTGTCCGGTGTGACTTTCATGGCATTTATGGTCATGTCTCACTATGGCTTTAGTTTTGAGGCCTTATTTGCTGCAGGTGTTCAGGTTAAAACCCAATTAGCCACAGCAGCAGGTAAAACACCAGAAGAGGCGACAAAGGCAGGTTTGGCGATCATGAAGCCGGGGGGATTTGTTAAAGACCCCATTAGCGCCATCTCCTTTGGTATGGCTTTGATGTTCGGAACCGCAGGTTTACCCCATATCTTAATGCGCTTTTTCACGGTACCTGATGCCAAAGAAGCGCGTAAATCTGTGTTGTGGGCCACCACCTGGATTGGCTACTTCTACATCTTGATCTTCATCATTGGTTTCGGTGCCATCACGATGGTCCTAAGTGACCCCACCATGCTAGACGCCAAGGGCGCACTGAAAGGGGGCCCTAACATGGCTGCGGTGCTGGTTGCCAAGAGTGTTGGAGGTGATGTGTTTTTCGGCTTCATCTCTGCCGTTGCTTTTGCAACGATTCTAGCCGTGGTGGCGGGTTTAACCTTGTCTGGTGCCTCTGCTGTTTCTCATGACCTGTATGCAACCCTAATGAAGGGCAACAAGGCGGATAGTGCGAGCGAATTGCGTGTCTCCCGTATCGCTACTGCCGTACTTGGTTTGATTGCTGTGTTGTTAGGAATTGTTTTCGAAAAGCAGAACGTTGCCTTTTTGGTTTCACTGGCATTTGCTGTGGCTGCATCCGCTAACTTCCCTGTGTTGTTGCTCTCTGTCTTATGGAAGGATTGCACTACCAAGGGTGCAGTAGCGGGTGGCTTTGTGGGTCTAGTCACTTCAGTAGGGCTCACCATTATTTCTCCTGCAGTTTGGGAGGCAGTATTGATGAACCCTAAGGGATCGGCTCCTTTCCCTTACACCTCTCCTGCCTTGTTCTCTATCAGTGCTGCCTTTTTGGTGATTTACATTGTCTCTAAACTCGACAATAGCCAGCAGGCTGCTTCAGAAAGAGACGCTTTCGAGGCACAGCAAATCCGTGCGGAAACAGGCTTTGGCGCTGAAGGTGCTTCGGGTCACTAATCGTGTGACTTGCACCACGTAGCTAAAAAAAGCGCGCCTGAACAGCGCGCTTTTTTTTCTCTCCCCTTATACTCCTAGGCTAAATACGAATTGCTGGAGCCAACAGGATGCATGCAACACCCTCGGACAACACCCCAAACACTGACAAAATCTGGTCTGGCCGCTTTGCCGTGCCCATTGCTGAATCAGTTAAACGCTATACGTCTTCGGTTTTTTTTGACCTGCGCCTAGCTGAATTTGATATTCAAGGATCCCGCGCGCATGCTGCCATGCTTGGCAGGGTAGGGCTCATTACTGCTGATGACCTTAACTCTATCGAAAACGGATTAAACCAAATCCTTGAAGAAATTCAGACCGGAAAATTTGAATGGAAGCTTGATGATGAAGACGTTCACCTCAATATCGAACGTCGCTTAACCTTGCTGATTGGGGATGCTGGCAAACGCTTGCATACCGCTCGCTCCCGAAATGATCAGGTTGCCACTGATATCCGTCTTTTCTTGCGAGCCGCAACAGACAGCATTGTCGGGCAATTAGGGAAGTTGCAATTAGCGTTGCTGGATCTGGCTGAGCAGCATACCGACACCATACTCCCCGGCTTCACCCATTTACAGGTTGCACAGCCCGTTTCTTTTGCCCATCACCTGATGGCTTATGTTGAAATGTTTGAACGTGACCGTGAGCGCCTTAAAGACGCCAGAAAACGTATTAATCGGCTACCGCTAGGCGCTGCCGCTCTTGCTGGAACCGGTTATCCCATCGACCGCGAGTGGGTTGCGCATGAACTTGGCTTTGAGGGCGTATGCTTAAATTCTTTAGATGCCGTCTCTGACCGTGATTTTGCAATTGAGTTTTGTGCTGCGGGCTCATTAATCATGACCCATATCTCTAGATTTTCCGAAGAAATTATTCTTTGGATGAGCCCTCGCTTTGCTTTTTTACAAGTTGGCGATGCGTTCTGTACCGGGTCCTCGATCATGCCGCAAAAAAGAAACCCCGATGTTCCAGAACTGGCCCGCGGAAAATCAGGTCGCGTGCATGGACATCTGATGGGGCTACTTACATTGATGAAATCCCAACCTTTGGCTTACAACAAGGATAATCAGGAAGATAAAGAACCCCTCTTCGATACTGTAGATACCTTAGGCGACACATTAGAGATTTTTGCTGAGATGCTGAGAGACGTGCGGGTCAACAAGGATGCAATGCGTGAGGCGGCCAAGCAAGGCTTTGCCACGGCTACGGATCTTGCAGATTACCTTGTCAGAAAGGGCCTGCCTTTCAGAGATGCACACGAGGCTGTAGCGCGGGCTGTACGAACCGCTGAAGAAGCGCAGTGTGATTTATCAGATCTATCCCTCTCTGCGCTCCAAGCTTTCTCTGCATTCATTTCAGAGGATGTCTATGCAGTACTGACCTTAGAGGGCTCATTATCTAGTAGAACCTCTCTAGGTGGCACTGCGCCTTCGCGCGTTAAAGAAGCTATTCAGTCTGCAAGGACAAGACTCAATCAAGCTTAATTGGCATCAGGCCCTATCTGTCCTCAGGCAGGTAGGTTGATCGCGGCACGTGCGTTCGGCAGAGCTCCCGGCTTTCAGATATGCTCAATCGTTCCCCATACCATTCGCAATGGTAGGCGCGAGCACTTCTACGCGACCAGTGTATGCAGGTTTCGCACGTACCAAAATTACTCCCCCCAGCTTCATCTTGAATACGGAATAAAGTATCGCGCAAGGCGGAGACAACCGTTCTAATTCTATTTGCACTCAGATCACGCGTAGAGCTGCGCCACAATTCGTGCAATCCACTTACCCTTAGCATCTCTTCACCCTCTGAAGATAAGCGCAGTCTTACAATACGTCTGTCTTCTCCATCTTGGTAGCGTTCTATCAGATTATTTCGATCTAAAAGCAGCAAGCTTTGCGACACCGTACCTTTCGTTAAACCCAAATATTCCGCTAGTGCTTGAGGCGTATTGCTGAAGCGATTGGCTTGTGCCAAATAAATCATGGCCTGCAAATGCACTACTTGCAGACCAGACTCGCCGCCTACTCGCCGCATGTCAGAGCGCAATAAATTCGCTAAACGATCCAGTATTCCAAGCAATGTAAGCGGGTCTTTCAACATGATGAAGCCTCCTAGCAGGGGATATCACTCAATTAAAAACATAGTAAATTGATATCGAGTCGATACTATCTCATTTTTACTGTTTTATTCACCTCTGTTGCATCACTTAATCACTGATTAAAACCATATTAAAACCATTGCCACATAAGGGTTTTCACTCAATGGATAGTTTCTATGCTTGCTCATATAAACTATACCGCATGGTATAGTTTCAAAACTTAATGAGGTCTTCGTCAATGAATTTTCGCCCCATACTTCTTGCTACGCTAGCTGTATTTTTTACACAATCATGCGGGCTGAAAGGCGCGTTGGTGCTCCCCGCCCCAAGCAATCACCTTAATGCATCGAACGCAGATACAGAACACTCCTGCTTGCTGCTTTGCATCGCACGAGGCGAAAAGGCCTCTCAGCAATGAAGACGCTACCCATTCATCCCAGCGATCTTCTCAGTGGCAACGACACGCAAGGTCTTCATGTAGAGCACGTCGCTTTAGAATCAGTGGCCAATGAGTTCGGCACCCCTTGTTATGTCTATTCTCAATCGGCCATTGAAGCATCATGGAATGACTTTACAAGTCACCTGGCCCCCCTTTCACCCATGGTGTGCTTTGCAGTAAAAGCCAATCCCAATTTAGCTATCCTTAACCTTCTAGCTCGTCTTGGTTCCGGTTTCGACATTGTTTCTGGCGGCGAGTTAGCACGTGTGATTGCCGCTGGGGGATCTCCTAGCAAAACAGTTTTTTCGGGGGTAGGAAAGAGTGTTTCAGAGATAGAGTTCGCACTGCACTCCGGCGTTTTCTGCTTTAACGTCGAATCAGAAGCCGAACTGGATCGGATTCATTCTGTAGCGGGGAGACTTGGAACCAAGGCTCCCATTTCACTCAGGGTCAATCCTGATGTGAATGCACATACCCATCCCTACATCGCAACGGGCCTTAAGGAAAGTAAGTTTGGTGTGGCCTGGGAAAATGCGGTGATGCTTTATGAGCACGCCTCTCGTATGAGCAATCTCTCTATTCAGGGGGTTGACTGCCATATAGGTTCGCAAATCACCGAACTCTCTCCTTTTGGTGAAGCCTTAGATCGGCTGTTGAATCTGGTGGAACAGCTTAAGGAAAAGGGTATTCCCATTGAGCACATTGATGTGGGTGGCGGCATAGGCATCTGCTATCGTGACGAAATTGCACCTTTAATGGCTGATTATGCAAAGATTCTAATTGATCGTTTAAAAGGGCGATCGGAACATTTATTACTTGAACCAGGAAGGCGAATTATTGGTAATGCTGGATTACTGCTCACCCGCGTTGAATACACAAAAACAGCCGGGGATAAACGCTTTGCATTAGTAGATGCAGCGATGAATGATTTAATGCGGCCAGCGCTGTATGAAGCTTGGCATGAAGTACGTGCAGTCAAAAAACAAGGCGGCGAACAAGTATTTGACATTGCCGGGCCGGTCTGTGAAAGCGGAGATATTCTTGCTCGAGATCGGTTGCTAGAGGTGCATGAAGGCAGCTTGTTGGCTATTCTGAGTGCGGGAGCCTATGGGAGCTCTATGTCTTCAAACTACAACACCCGCCCACGTCCTGCAGAAGTGCTTATCCAAGGTACTCGGGCTATGCTGATACGCAATCGTGAAACGCTTTCCACTCTTTGGAAAGATGAAATCATCCCTGCTCACAGCGCATCTATTTAAATTACCGATCACGCTAATTAGATCGTATCGAGTCGACACTAGTTTTTATATTGTCATTACAAATAACATCAAAAAAGTGTAAAAAATACATCACTTGACAAAAGGTTATGTCCTAGAATCTCCCCACCACAGCCGCATCTGCGGAAGCTTGCTTATTTAATAGGTATGCCATTCCGAAGGTATGCGTCTCGTTGGAAGCGCCTCACAGAGTGGCGCGACGAGTAGCAATACTTTCCTCTCACTTTAAGGAGTCATGAATGGCAACCAGCCCAAAAAAAGCACCCGCTAAGGCAGACAAAAAAGCCTCAGCAAAACCTGCAGCTAAAGCTGCCAAAAAGGCCGATAAAGCCGCGAAAAAAGCAACTCCCGCCAAAAAAGTTGTGGCAGCTAAGAAACCCGTTGCTGCCAAGAAACCCGCCGCCGCTAAAAAGCCCGTTGCAGTAAAAAAACCCGTAGCAAAGAAAGCGGTTGCTGCTAAAAAGCCTGTAGCGGCCAAGAAACCCGCAGCTGCTAAAAAACCTGTCGCAGCTAAAAAACCAGTCGCAAAGAAAGCAGTGGCAGCTAAAAAGCCTATCGCAGCTAAAAAGCCTGCCGCTGCTAAAAAGCCTGCCGCTGCTAAAAAGCCTGCCGCTGCTAAAAAGCCTGCCGCTGCTAAAAAGCCCGTTGCAGCAAAAAAACCAGTCGCGAAGAAAGCAGTGGCAGCTAAAAAGCCTGTCGCAGCTAAAAAACCCGCTGCTAAAAAGCCCGCAGTAAAAAAAGCTGCACCTGCCAAAAAGCCTGCCGCTAAAACCACCGCACCCGCAGCCAAAAAAGCTGCAACAGCAGCGAAGCCAGCAGCAAAAAAAGCCGCGCCGGCTAAAAAGCCGGCTGCAGTTAAAAAACCTGCCGCTCCTGCAGTAAAGGCGCACGTTGCCCCCTTGGCTCCTCTTGCTCCGATTTTGGTTCCCAAGCCTATCGTTAGCTCCTCAACGACAAGCAGCAGTGAGTCTAGTGCTCCAATTTCACCCTTTGTAAAAACCATCACTTTCCCCTAATCTGCATGCGTGTTAATCCACGCCGCAATCCGTTAGGAACTCAGCCCCACATCTCATAGAGGTGTGGGGCTTTTTTATGGGATAGGGACCAGCCTCATTCGGGCCAAAACGGTTGAGATCTTACTCTGCAACTTTGGATGTCCGCGATGGTGATCGTAATAACGGGGATTAGGGATCATTGAGGCCAGCATGGCTGCTTGCTCGGGCCCCAACCCTTGCGCATTTGAACCAAAATAATGCCGAGCGGCCTGCTCACAACCAAACAAGCCATCTCCCCACTCTATTTCATTTAAATAAACTTCTAGAATGCGCTTTTTTGTCCATAGACTTTCTATCATGATGGTAATCAGCGCCTCTTGGGCTTTACGCCACATCGATCTATGCTCTGACAGGAATAAGTTCTTGGAAAGCTGTTGTGAAATCGTTGATCCTCCGGCAACAAGCTTACCTTTTCGTAAATCCTTTTTAAATGCAACTTGTATCCCAGCCCAATCAAATCCGTTGTGATCCATAAAACGGCTGTCTTCAGCAGCCAATACCGCCCGTTTAAGATCAGATGAAATACGCGAGTAGGGTACCCAAGGGTGGGGCTGCAAAGGGGGAAGATGAGTTTGGGCTCGCTGTGATTCACGCGCATTCATGAACGCTGTACTTGAAGGATTGTGATCCCGCCACCACCATACCCGAGCAAGCAGACTGAGCTGCCAAATACTGAATAGCATTATCGTTATTAAAAACAGGCGCACAAGAATGAGACGAACACGCCCAAAGAGTGAGATCTTTTCACTCACTATTTAGCCAATGCGCTTCTAAGTTGTTTTAAGACCTGCGCCGTATCCGGCAACACTCCTCGCCACCAATAAAAGGCTTCAGCAGCTTGTTCCACTAACATGCCGAGGCCGTCGGCACATTTTGTTGCCCCTTGCTGTCGGGCATAAGCCAAGAATGCGGTTTCACCCGAAGGGACATACGCAAGGTCATAGGCCACGGTCTGTTCAGCCCAAACGCCAGGGGGCAAGGGTGGAACCTCACCCTTTAAACTTGCTGATGTTGCATTAATAATTAAATCAAAAGCGGTGTGATGCTGAACAAGCTCAGATTGAGCATTAAAAACCAGAGGGCAGGAACCCAATGCGATTTGCATAGACTGGACCAAACTAACGGCGCGCGCCTCAGTCCGGTTTGTAAGCGCCACTAAGGCTGGATGTGCTTCTAATATGGGCCCCAAGATGCCCCGGGTTGCGCCTCCAGCGCCCAATATCAAAATTCTTTTATGCTTTAGTTCAATTCCAAGCCGGTCTTGCAGATCACGCATCAATCCCACTCCGTCTGTGTTGTCTGCCTCAAGTTCTGCAGTTTTTGAATTGAAGCGTAAGGTATTCGATGCCCCTGCAATGACCGCACGAGAAGTTTTTTTGGTGGCGAGTGCAAGCGCGCGCTCTTTAAAAGGAAGCGTTACGTTAAGGCCCTGCAAATCAGATTTAAACCAATCCGCAACTTGTTCTTCAAAATCGCAGAGATCGCCTAATTCTGCCCGATATTCCATGTCCTGCCCTGACTGTTCAGCAAACAGCCGATGGATGATGGGTGATTTAGAATGTCCGATGGGATTACCCACTACTGCATAGTGATCTGTCATTGGCTACAAACTCAATTAGGCATTTGTAAAGATTTTAAACGGCAATTTGCTCTGTGCAACTGAAAACAAGAAAGAAAGAAGTTTTCACATCAACCGATTTCCGCACCACAAGTGAGCACAGTTTGAACAACGCGCACCAATGTAGGGCATATTTATCGCCATGTCCCATTGATTCCTTGCACAAACCCTTTATGGCACAATACTGCACCTCTTACTGAAGCTGGCACGCCTTCTGCTTAATTGAGCCCACAGAGTAGATGCCTGCGGATCAAGCTTAAGGTTTGAAAGGCTCGCGCTGCAGATAATTTTTAACCGAATCATTACCAAGTTAATTTTAGGAGACACCCCAAATGGCAAAGACCGTCGCCGACGTCATGCAAATGGTTAAAGAAAATGATGTTCGTTTCGTGGACTTCCGTTTCACCGATACCCGAGGCAAAGAGCAGCACGTTTCCGTGCCTTTAAGTCATTTCGATGAGGCCAAATTCAGCGAAGGTCACGCCTTCGACGGTTCTTCAATTGCCGGCTGGAAAGGTATTCAAGCATCTGACATGCTTCTTATGCCCGATCCCTCTACCGCGAATATGGACCCGTTCATGGACGAGGCCACCCTGATTCTGACCTGTGATGTGCGTGAACCGTCCACAGGTCAGGGATACGACCGCGACCCACGCTCCTTAGCGCGTCGCGCCGAGCAGTATCTTGTAGATAGCGGCATCGGCGATGTGGCTTATTTTGGTCCAGAGCCCGAGTTTTTTGTTTTTGATAGTGTGAACTGGAGCGTGGACATGTCCGGCTCTATGGTCAAAATTCACTCAGAAGAAGCACCTTGGAGCGCCCCCTTAGCGCTTGAAGGCGGCAATATGGGCCACCGCCCCGCAGTGAAAGGTGGATACTTCCCTGTTCCTCCCGTGGATTCATTGCAAGACATACGCTCCGCCATGTGCATGGCCATTGAAGACATGGGCGTACCTGTTGAAGTGCATCATCACGAAGTCGCAACCGCAGGTCAGTGCGAAATTGGCACCAAATTCGCACCTTTGGTTCAGCGCGCTGACTGGCTGCAGATCTTGAAGTACTGTGTTCACAATGTTGCGCATTCCTACGGCAAAACAGCCACCTTTATGCCTAAACCTATCGTAGGCGATAATGGTTCAGGTATGCATGTGCATCAATCTGTTTGGAAGAACGGCGTAAACCTGTTTGCAGGCGATGGCTATGCCAACCTATCTGAATTCGCCTTGTTTTACATCGGCGGCATCATCAAGCACGCTAAGGCATTGAATGCGATTACCAATCCCGGAACAAACTCTTATAAGCGTTTGGTGCCCGGTTTTGAGGCCCCCATCAACTTGGCCTACTCCGCCCGCAATCGTTCTGCTGCGATTCGTATTCCTTATGTTCAAAGCGATAAGGCTCGCCGGATTGAAGTACGTTTCCCTGACCCCACCGCCAACCCCTACTTAGCTTTCTCAGCCATGTTGATGGCAGGTTTGGATGGCGTACAAAACAAAATTCACCCCGGTGAAGCCGCTGACATGAATCTGTATGATTTATCCCCAGAAGAGTCAGCAAAAATCCCCCATCCAGCCGCATCTTTGGATGAGGCGCTGGCTGCCCTCGAAGCGGATCACGCATTCTTAACCCGTGGCGGTGTATTCACTGAAGACATGATCAAAGGTTATATTGATCTGAAGATGGAAGAAGTCACGCTGTTCCGGATGACCACTCACCCCGTGGAATTCCAAATGTACTACAGCATCTGATTACTTCGACCTGGGGTCAGCCAGGTAAGCCAGACCGAGACGGCACTCCCAGTGGGTGCCGTTTTTTTCATTTTGGCCCACACCTTGCTTATAAAATAACTATGCCTACTCAGTCTCTTCCTGGTTTAGATCTTTTAGCCACACCCGTCATCTTGATAGATACAGAGGGCTTGGTGTGCTACCTCAATCAAGCCGCCGAAAACTTTTTAATGACGAGCCGACGAAATGCGATTGGCCAAACCTTGCGCGCCCTGATGCCAGGCTTAGGTCATCTTGACAGCATAGTTGAATCTGCACTGAAAGAGGATTTGGGCTTTATTGAGCACGAATTGACCCTGCGCCATGCCGAAGGCTTACCCCTAGTCATCAACTGCGTAGGCACCCCCGTTCATGGGGAACAGGAAGGAGTATTACTGGAACTTCGGCCCATTGACCAGCAACGACGTATCGCGCGGGAAGAACGACTATTGCAAGATCAACGAATAAATAAAGAACTCATTCGCAATCTAGCGCATGAAATCCGCAATCCCTTGGGCGGAATCCGGGGTGCCGCGCAACTGCTAGAACGCGAACTCACAGACCCCTCGTTAAAAGAGTACACCCAAGTCATTCGTAAAGAGGCGGATCGTTTGCATGTTTTGATGGATAGACTGCTCTCACCCGTTCGCGTGCCTCAAAGCCTTGCAGTCAACATTCATGAGGTTTTAGAACGTGTTCGCAGCCTCATCTTGGCTGAATTCCCAGACGGAATTCGTATCATCCGCGACTACGATACCAGCCTTCCCGAGATTACGGGCGATCGCGAACAATTGATTCAGGCCGTGCTGAACATCACTCGGAATGCCGCACAAGCCTTAGAAGGAAAGGGAGAAATCCGATTAAAGAGCCGCGCCTCCCGTCAGATCACCTTAGCAAAGAAACGTTTTAAGCTCGCTTTACTGGTCGACATTATCGATAACGGTCCAGGCATTCCTGAACCTCTTCAGGCACGAATGTTTCACCCCCTTGTCTCGGGCCGAGAAGGCGGTAGCGGTTTAGGCCTCATGCTGGCCCAAACCTTTATCAACCAACATCAGGGCTTGATTGAATGCGAAAGCTACCCCGGTAGAACTTGCTTTAGCCTGCTACTTCCCGTTCCAGATTCGGAACTAGTCAACGCTATTTCTTAGGTATTGAGAAGGATTAAATATGAACCCCGTTTGGATCGTTGATGATGACCGCAGTATTCGATGGGTATTTGAAAAAGCACTTGCTCGGGAAAATATTGACTTTAAATCCTTTGGAACTGCTTCAGAGGTACTCGATGCCTTAGCACATGATCACCCGCAAATTGTGGTGAGCGATATTCGCATGCCCGGTCAGGATGGCATCGCACTGTTGCAAGCCCTAAAAGATAAATGCCCTTCTACTCCCGTCATCATCATGACGGCCTATTCAGACCTGGAAAGCGCCGTGGCGGCCTTTCAGGGTGGCGCCTATGAATATTTACCTAAACCTTTCGATGTAGATCATGCAGTTGAACTCATCCGTCGAGCCCTAGATGAAAGCAAACGCCAAGGGGTAGTTGAAGTAGATGACAGCACCGTCCCGGAAATTCTGGGGCAAGCTCCCGCCATGCAGGAAGTTTTCCGTGCCATCGGACGCCTTTCTCAATCCCACGCCACGGTTCTGATCAACGGTGAATCGGGAACAGGAAAAGAACTCGTAGCCCGGGCCCTTCATCGCCATAGTCCACGCGCAAGCAAACCTTTTATCGCTATCAATACAGCAGCAATACCTAAGGATTTGCTTGAATCCGAATTATTTGGCCATGAACGTGGGGCCTTTACAGGAGCCAACACCATGCGGCGTGGGCGGTTTGAACAGGCTGAAACAGGCACACTGTTTTTAGATGAAATTGGAGACATGCCTGCAGAACTGCAAACCCGTTTGCTGCGGGTTTTGTCAGATGGTCAATTTTATCGTGTGGGAGGCCATCAACCCATCGCCGCGAACGTACGCGTGATTGCCGCCACCCACCAAGATCTTGAAAATCGCGTTCAACAGGGCTTGTTCCGTGAAGATCTTTTTCATCGGCTGAATGTGATTAGGCTACGTTTACCTGCCCTTCGCGAACGACGCGAGGATATCCCGCTTCTCGCCAAACATTTTCTATCCATGAGCGCGCGCGATTTGGGCGTGGAATCGAAGCGTCTGTCTGAAAATGCTTTAAAGTATTTGCAAGCCTTTGATTGGCGTGGAAATGTACGTCAAATCGAAAACGTCTGTCATTGGCTGACTGTGATGGCACCTGGTCAAAATATAGAAATTCCCGATCTTCCTCCTGAAATTCGAGGAACCCAAGATCAATCAACCGGGGATCAGCCTGCGGATTGGAAAACGGCTTTAGACAACGTAGCCGCCCAAGCTTTGGCCCGAGGTGAGCGCGGCATTATGGAAGGGCTGACCCAAGATTTTGAACGTGCACTCATTCTACGCGCACTCAAACACACAGGCGGTCGACGTGTTGAGGCGGCCCAATGTTTGGGGCTTGGTCGCAACACTTTAACCAGAAAAATTCAGGAATTAGGGCTGGATGATACCGAATAAAAAGTGGAATTTAAGAGGCAGTTCTAACCGCTTTATATCGGGCTAGCGCCCGCTCCCTGGCTTTCGCATGATCCACTACAGGCATAGGGTAGTCTCGTGGCAACTTTACGCCACAGAGATCTTGCTCTGTAGTGGGCATCATCCAGGGGGCATGAATATATCGATCAGAAACCCCCTGTAGTTCAGGAACATAGCGCCGAATAAAAGCCCCTTCGGGATCAAATTTTTCTGACTGACTTATAGGATTAAATATCCTGAAATAAGGCTGAGCATCACAACCCGTACTGGCAGCCCATTGCCACCCACCATTATTAGCGGATAAATCAAAATCATTCAGCTGCTCGGCAAACCATGCCTCCCCGGCCCGCCAGTCAATCATCAAATCTTTCACCAGAAATGAAGCCGCGACCATACGCAGTCGGTTATGCATAAAGCCCGATTCCAGTAGTTGGCGCATGGCGGCATCCACCAGTGGATAACCTGTTTTTCCTTGCTGCCAAGCCAATAACAAATCAGGGTCTTGATCAAACTGCAAAGCATCATATTCACGCTTAAAAGAACCCGAAGCAGCGTGCGGAAAGTTAAACAAAATTTGAAAATAAAAATCGCGCCAGATCAGTTCACTCAGCCATGATTGCGCACCCTCGCTACCATTGGCCAGAGCATGGCGAGCTAACTCACGAATCGAAATCGTGCCAAAACGCTGATGAACTGAAAGATAGGACACCCCTTTCTTTCCCGGAAAATCCCGCATAACCCGATAATGGCTCATGCGACCCAGGAAATCGGCTAATACTTGCTGGGCTCCAGCACTGCCCGGCACAAAACCCTTTTTAAGAAGATTACTTGTTTCAAATCCCATCTCCTCCAACGTAGGAATTGGAGCAACTTCATCCCAGGAAAAATACTGGGCTAATGACTCTACCGGCCAAGCGTCTAGTTGAACCGTATGTAAATTTTTTATCCATGCATTCTTATAAGGCGTAAAAACTGTAAAGGGCTTGCCCGCCTGCGTGAGTAATTCGGTTTTTTCAAATACCGCCTGATCTTTGAAGTCTAAAAAGCCAATTCCAATCGTCGCTAAGCTCTCTAACACTGCAGCATCTCGATTGCGTGCTGCGGGCTCATAATCCCGGTTGCAGTACACCGCATTGACCGCTAAACGCTGCGCCAGCGCGGGTATCTCCTCACGCGCCTTCCCATACAACACATGCAATGACCCACCTAAATCTCGTAACTCTTCAGCCAGTTTTTTGATGCTGTGCCAAATAAACTCCACCCTTCGGTCAGATCGCGAATGCAAGGCATCCAAAATTTCTCGATCAAATACAAATACACAGTGAACCAAACCCCCAACAGAAAGAGCGGCAGACAGGCCAGCATTGTCATAAGCACGTAAATCGCGGCGGAACCAAAAGAGTATTTTTTGCATAGAGATTTCGTGTTTTCAGGACTAGTCGTTACAAGCGTTTGTGAGATAATTCACCCATGAGTTCCGTCGACCTTACCAATCATTTTCTGATTGCCATGCCGGCCATGACTGATCCCTTTTTTGCTCAAACACTCACTTACATCTGTCGTCATAACGATGAAGGCGCGCTGGGCTTGGTGGTAAATCGTCCTATCGATTTAACCTTGCGTGGACTGTTAGAGCAAATTGATATTCCAATGCAAGGGGATCGCGGTGGTCAAATGCCAATCTACTACGGTGGCCCTGTGCATATGGACCGTGGCTTTGTGCTGCATGCGCCAATAGGTTCATGGCAGTCCAGCATGGTTGTGAATGACGAGATTGCGCTCACCACCTCACGAGATATTTTGCAGGAAATTGGTCGCGGTGAGTTAGCCCCAGATGGCATTTTAATTACCCTAGGCTATGCCGGATGGGAAGCGGGTCAACTCGAAAAAGAAATCGGAGAGAATAGCTGGCTAACCGTTGAAGCACGTACAGAAGTCTTGTTTGATACCCCAGCCGAAGGGCGTTTAGGCGCCGCCATGAATTGTTTAGGCATTAGTTTTGCCATGCTCTCTGATCAGGCAGGGCACGCCTGATCAACACAATCCTGCTCCCTTCCCTTCCCCTCCAAGGTACGCTCTTGGCTCTAGATCATTCGCGTGCAGCTACTGGCATTGCCCTAGCCGACATTCAACTCGGACAAGCTCGGGCCCTGACAGTACTGAGAGAAAGTAAAGAAGAAGCCCGCTTAGACCATCTCTTTAAATTGATTCAAGAGTGGGAGCCCGTTTTTATCGTGATGGGATTACCGCTGGACATCGATGGTCATGAACAGGCTCAAAGTAAACGCGTGCGAAAATTCGCCGCAAAAATTGAAGCGCGTTTTGGCTTACCCTTATTTTTTCACGATGAACGCTGGACAACAGCTGCTGCTGAAGCCGATCTGCGCGCGCAAGGCGCGAATGCACGCACCCTAACAGAACGCGCTGACGCAGAGGCCGCTCGTGAGATAATGCAGGGATTCCTAGATGCAACATCACAGCCACACCATACCCCATGAGCGCACATCCTCAACTTGATTCGCAGGGACGCCTGCAGCATCTCCTCACGATTGACGGCTTACCGGCCTCAATCATTACTCAGATTTTAGATACCGCGCAGCATTTCAAGGAAACCGGTGCTGACTCCAAAAAACTCCCGTTATTAGCGGGTAAGTCTGTCTTTAATTTGTTTTTTGAACCCTCCACGCGCACACGAACTACTTTTGAAATAGCGGCAAAACGTCTGTCCGCTGATGTGATCAATCTCAATGTGGCGGCTTCCAGTCAAAGCAAAGGGGAAACCCTTCTGGATACGGTAGACAACCTTTCAGCAATGAGTGCCGATATGTTCGTAGTGCGCCATGCAGAATCAGGGGCAGCGCATATGATTGCGCGCCATGTGGCAGCCGGTATTCACGTAGTCAATGCCGGCGACGGTCGGCATGCCCATCCCACTCAAGCCCTGCTGGATATGTTCACTATTCGGCATTTCAAAGGGAGCTTTCAAAATTTGCGGGTGGCCATCATTGGCGATGTCTTGCACTCACGGGTGGCCCGCTCGCAAATTCATGCGCTAACTACGCTTAAGGTACCTGAAGTCCGCGTGATCGCGCCCAAAACACTGATCCCTAAAGATGTCGAGAATATGGGCGTGCATGTGTATCACGACATGCAAAAAGGCCTCAAGGATGTAGATGTGGTGATGGCATTACGCCTTCAGAATGAACGGATGAATGGCGCTCTGCTCCCCTCTCGGGAGGAGTTTTTTAAGTATTACGGGCTTACCCCTGAAAAACTTGCGGTAGCGCGTTCCGACGCAATTGTGATGCATCCCGGCCCCATGAATCGTGGCGTAGAGATCGATTCTGCGGTTGCGGACGGACCACAATCGGTGATTTTGTCTCAAGTGACTTTTGGGATATTTGTTCGTATGGCAGTCATGGCAATTCTGGCGGAGAACACCTAAATGAAAATCCTGATTCGCGGGGGTAGGCTGGTCGACGCCACCCAGAAGCTGGATAAAGTTGGCGACCTCTATGTAGCCGCTGGACGAGTAGTAGGGGTAGATCGCATTCCTGATGGCTTCTCTCCCAACCGAACCATTGATGCTCAGAATCTGATTGTATCGGCTGGTTTGGTTGATTTATCTGCACGTTTGCGTGAACCAGGGTATGAATATCTCGCTACCCTGGAAAGCGAAATGACCGCGGCCGTAGCAGGGGGGGTGACAAGCTTGGCTTGTCCGCCGGATACCGACCCCGCTCTTGATGAACCTGGTCTTGTTGAAATGCTGAAGTATCGCGCTCAGGGTTTAAACCAATGCCGTGTATTTCCTATTGGCGCCCTTACAACGGGCCTGGATGGACAGCGAATAACCGAAATGGCAGAACTCCGCGATGCGGGTTGTCTGGGCTTTTCGCAAGCCATGCGTCCGATTGCAGATACACAGGTTCTGGCCAGAGCCTTAGCGTATGCCGCCACATTTAATTTTTGTGTCTGGCTTCAACCTCAAGATGCCTACCTTGGTCGAGGTGGCTTTGCTCATGACGGAGAGGTCGCTACCCGCCTGGGCTTAGCGGCCATTCCCGTCACTGCAGAAACCGTAGCGATTGCAACGATCATATTGTTGATGCGTGAAACCGGCGCGCGGGTTCACTTCTGTCGCATATCGAGTGCGCGTGGGCTAGACATGATTCACCAAGCCCGCCTGGAAGGCCTTCCAGTGACCTGTGATGTGGGCGTTCATCACTTACATCTCTCAGAAATGGATATGGGTTGGTTTGACTCTAACTGCCATTTAAGCCCTCCTCTTCGCAGCATTACCGATCGGGATGCACTGCGCGCTGCCGCTTGCAGTGGTCTCATTGATGCCATCTGCTCTGATCATAGTCCAGTGGATGAAGATACCAAACAAGTCCCCTTTGCAGAATCCTCAGTAGGGGCAACCGGGCTGGAACTGTTGCTTCCGCTTACCTTAAAGTGGGGCAAGGAACGCGGCTTAAGCTTGGGCGAAACCCTGGAACCTGTCACAACTAAACCCGCTCAAATTTTAGGTATTGCTGCTGGAACCTTGCAGGAAGGCACCTTGGCAGATATTTGCATTTTTGATCCCAACGCAGAATGGAAAGTTGAGGCGTCAAGCATTGTTAGCCAAGGCAAAAATACACCTTTCTTGGGCTACAACTTGCAAGGTCGGGTGCAACTCACCCTGGTGGGCGGTCAAGTCATTTTTGATCGTTCTCCTAAATCCAACAAAAACGCTCAGTAACCCTCATTTTATTTCAATTGGTATGAATCCACTTTTATCGCTAGACGGTTTGCCACGGTTTTCAGAGATTCACCCTAAGCTCATTAGCCCTGCTATTGACGACTTACTAACCCAATGTCGTGCTGAAATTGCAGGGCTGCGCAATGCTACTGTTGCACCCTCTTGGGACAATTTTGTGGCCCCGCTCGAAAATGTCTCAGAGCGGCTTGCGCGCGTATGGGGCCAAGTCAGTCACCTGAATTCCGTGGTGAACACGCCAGAATTGCGTGATGCCTACAATGCCAACCTGCCAAAAGTGGCCTTATTTGGGGCAGAAATAGCGCAGGATGAAAAGCTTTTTGCACGCTATCAGGCGTTGGCCCAGTCTAGTGAATATCAAGCCTTATCAAAAGCGCAACAGCGTGTAGTAGATAATGAAGTGCGTGATTTTCTGTTAGGTGGCGCGGCTCTACCCGAAGATAAAAAGCCCCGCTTTTTGGCTCTGCAAGAAGAACTCTCGCAACTGACTGCTCGCTTTGATGCCAATCTGATTGATACCACCCGAGCATGGGCGCATTGGGTGGATTCTAAAGAAGACCTAGCTGGCCTCCCTGAGGATGTGATCGAAGCAGCGGCCCATGCCGCTCAGGCAGAAGGTAAACCGGGCTGGAAATTTACCTTACATGCACCTTCGTACATTCCGGTGATGCAATATGCAGAATCACGACCCTTACGCGCAGCCTTGTATCGCGGATTTGCTACCCGTGCCTCCGAGTTTGGTAACCCAGATTGGAATAACACGGGTCTGATCGAAAAATTGTTGGCTCTTCGTGCAGAACAGGCTGAAATGTTGGGCTACGCCAGTTATGCCTCTCTCTCTCTGGTTCCTAAGATGGCGTCTTCCCCTCAGGAGGTGTTAACCTTTTTGCGAGATTTAGCCGCGCGCGCCAAACCTTATGGCGAAAGGGATATGCAGGAACTCAGAGCGTTTGCTGCACAAGCTTTAGGGCTCGACGATCTCGAACCATGGGATATTCTCTTCGTCTCAGAGCGTCTGCGCTCCGAGCGCTACGCCTATTCTGATCAAGAAGTACGACGCTATCTGCCTGAACAACAAGTTCTGGCCGGCCTATTTGCTTTAATCGAAAAACTATACAAGGTAGTAATCCAAACCGCAGATGCTCCGGTATGGCATACCAATGTTCGCTTCTATGAAATACGCGATCTGCAAGATCAATTAGTGGGTCAGTTTTATATTGACCTGTATGCACGGGATGGCAAACAAGGCGGGGCATGGATGAATGATGCGATTACGCGTCGGCGCATGCCTCAAGGCGTGCAAGCCCCCGTGGCTTATCTCACCTGCAATTTCAGTGCGCCCATCGGGGGTCGTCCTGCCACCTTTACCCATGACGAAGTGCTCACTCTGTTCCATGAATTTGGACACGGATTGCATCATTTGCTTAGTCGCGTTGATCACTATGCTGTCTCGGGCATTCATGGCGTGGAATGGGATGCCGTAGAACTCCCAAGCCAGTTTATGGAAAACTTCTGCTGGGAATATGATGTGCTGGCCGGGATGAGTAAACATATCGAAACCGGCGAAGTACTTCCCCGGGATTTATTTGATCGTATGCTTGCAGCCCGCAATTTTCAAAGCGGCATGCAAACCTTAAGGCAGATTGAGTTTTCGCTGTTTGATATGCACCTTCATCATGATTTCATTGCATCTAAAGAAGATTCTGTACTCGATCTCTTAAACCGTATTCGCAAAGAAGTCGCGGTGGTCACCCCTCCTGACTGGCATCGCTTTCCGATGGCGTTTTCTCACATTTTTTCTGGTGGCTATGCCGCGGGCTACTATAGCTACAAGTGGGCTGAGGTTTTATCGGCTGATGCTTTTAGTCTGTTTGAAGAAAAAGGGGTCATGGACCCAGAAACGGGAGCGCGCTTCCTCAACGAAATTTTAGCAGTGGGTGGAAGTCGCCCGGCCTTAGAGTCCTTCCAAGCCTTTCGTGGACGGGCGCCGAGCATGGATGCGCTTCTTCGCCATCACGGTATGGTCGAAGCTTGAAAATTGCCACCTGGAATGTGAACTCTCTGAAGGTACGTCTGCCGCACCTTCAGGATTGGCTGCTTAGCGCTCATCCCGATGTGATTGCTCTGCAGGAAACCAAGACTGAAGATGCCAATTTTCCGCTAGCCGACATTCAAGCTGCGGGATGGCACGCTGTATTTACCGGCCAGAAAACCTATAATGGCGTTGCTCTGATTTCGCGCAAACCTGCTTGCGACGTGACTTTAGGCATTCCTGGCTTTGCTGACGAACAAAAGCGCGTCATTGCAGGGACTTTTGGCGATGTGCGTGTCATTGGAGCCTATGTCCCCAATGGTCAGAGCTTGGATTCTGACAAATACCAGTACAAATTGAACTGGCTTGCAGCCTTCAAAGACTACCTAAACGACACGCTAAAGCGATGGCCCAATACAGTAGTAGTGGGCGATTACAATATCGCTCCCGAAGACCGGGATGTGCACGACCCCAAGGCTTGGGAGGGTGCTGTTTTAGTCAGCCCTGCCGAGCGCGCCGCCTTTCAGGCCATACTGGATCTGGGCTTCCGTGATGGCATGCGTTTGTTCGAGCAGGCCGACCAAACCTTTACTTGGTGGGATTACCGCGCAGCAGGATTTCGTCGCAATTTAGGTTTGCGAATCGATCACATTTTAATCAGCGAGGCCTTTGTTCCTTTTTGCACAGCCTGTGAAGTAGACAAAACCCCACGCAAGTTAGAGCGCCCTTCCGATCACGCCCCAGTCTGGGCAGAGTTTAAGGCCTAATTGTCTAAGGAGCCTCGGCATGGAGCTCTTCAGTTTGGCGCGTAAAATTAAAGGTACGTGTAATGTCAATCACATCCGCTTGCCTATGCATCTTGGGGGTAAAGGGACCAAACGGAGCAGACATATAAACAATATTCACGGCCACTTGGTCCAGCGCAGAATCACCTGAACTGTTGTTCACAACTATTTTTTCGACAGTGCCATCGGATTTAACAGAGGCGGTGACTCTTACTTTTCCGTATACGGGTTCACCATTTCTAGGAGGCGGATAATTCAGGGTACCCACACGCTCAATCTTCGTTCGATACGCATCCTCATATTGAGCAAATACATAAGCCACGGCCCGCCCGCCTAACTCTTTACGTCGTGGCCTTTTTTGGTATGCATCAAACCGTTTTGAAATTTCGGCGGCCTCACGCATCAAGGCCTGACCATTTTGGTTGGGATCGATACCCGCCAGCGTTTTGCTTACTTCAGCATCATGGTCAGGTACTAAAGGGTGATACTGATACTCTTGAGGATTGCTTCGCTTTGAATTGATCTGGGCTTTTTGACTGTCTAACATTTGGCTGGCTTTGATTTGCGTCATAAGCTCCAGTGCTTCGCGCTCTAAGCGCGCAACCTCCTTTTCTGCTTCAGATGCTTGTCGGGCTAAATCATCATTCATGGCAGCAAGCGGGCTAGACAAGGTGTGATCCTCATCGGTGTTGCCCCCTCCATTTAAATCATTTTGGGCGCGTAAAGTAGCGTGACTCGGTTCCTCACTTGATTTGCTATTCACCAACACGACTTCCATCTGCTCCATGTCGTTCATCTTGGGCATGAATTGTTCAAAAGCAAAGCCAAATAAAATGGCTACGTGAACAAGGGCTGAAAGAAGGAGTGCATTGCGCAAACTTGACCACGCATTGACCTCCCAACCCTTTTGACGGGCAAGCACAAGCGCACTAGAGGAGCCCAATTGCTCTGCAATCATGCAAGCGCTCGGTAATGACAAGTCACCGTGAGCTCCCATAGGTCGGGGTGGCCTAGGTCCACATTGGCTAGGGTGCCGGGAGCGAGTTCGGATGCACCGTGCACTTTCACGATCAGCGGTGTACCCCTTACTCGGCCCGACCCCTCTCTTAGCATGGTCACGGTTGTCTGCTTCACTTCATTTTGAATCAACCAGCGCAAGGACCAGAAACGTTCCATAGTGCGCTGAAATTCATTGTAGCTATCGTAGGCAGTTTCGAATGATCGGGCCACCCCTGTTAGCTCACCACCATCGGCCGGCCAAACTGGATCACGCCCTTGCACATGAGCTAATAACTGCCATTGGTTGATGAGATCTACATAACGCCGCAAAGGGGACGATGACCATGCATACTGGTTCACACCTAGACCTTGATGAGGAAGCGCCTCTACCCCTAGGCCAGTTTTCCCATTTACTTGGCTGCGGTAAATGCCCGACATTCCTTTTTCCTTGATCAAACCGCCCCAACTTTGATTCACATGAATCATCATTTCTGAAACAATTCTATCAATCGGGTTGCCACGCACTCGGGGCACAATTTCTACGCGATGATTCTCCACATAAAAGTTGTAATCGAGTGAGGGGGGCGAGCGCTCAATATGGCCTCGGGCTAAAGCGCGGCTATTGGCAAGTCGCCATAAAAATGTAAGCTCCTTGGCAAAGGGTATGCCTTCAACCACTCCTGCAAGGAGGTTTTCTTCTGAGAGTGCTGCTTCGATATTGCCATGCCTTAAATTGGCCGCAATAAAAACTTGTTCCGCACACGTCTCTTCACTCAGAATCGTGCAATCCTCTCCATTCACGGTGAGGTATAGCGAGAGCGCAGGGCACCAGCGTCTTTCTGCCAGAGTGAAATGCTCAACTACCGAGTCAGGCAACATGGTGAATTTATCGCCTGGCATATATACCGTGGACATTCGTCCTCGGGCAAAAGCATCGATCTCAGATCCTGGCGCGATTCCTAATGCAGGCAAGGCGATATGAATACCGATTCGCCAATTTCCATCTGGCAAGCCGACCACGCTAAAAGCATCATCAATTTCGGTGGTGGTGACATCATCAATGCTAAAGGCTTCGGCAGACGCTTTGGGCAGAACAGAAGCATCAAAGTCCAATATAAAATCTAGATCGGGCTCACCAAACCATTCAAAGATAAAACGCTCCCGATGAAAAGCCAAGGGCGACTCAAATACCCCGCACTCTGCCAGGAGTTTGGGGAGGGTCATGCCTCGCTCTGTGGCAGAAGTTTCTAGGGCTTTTACTTCAGCCAAATTACGATCGGGCCGATATAAGAATTCCCGCCATCGCGGCAACCAAGCTTCAGGGAAATGTCCTTGCGATAAAGCCTCTACCCACTCGGTACGTTGTGCTTCTTCGCGTTTCTTGCGCTCAATGCCTGCTTTTGCGGCGCGTAAATTATCTGGGGTAGCCGGTTTATAACGGCCCTTACCTTTTTTATAGAAGAACATGGGCGAAGCATGCAGACTCAAAGCTACGGCTACCGACTCTACTGCACTAGGTGCATGCCCAAAATAGTCTTTTGCCAGTTGCTCAAAACCAAAATCGATATCTTGAGGGCAGCATTCCCATAGAAAATCGACATCGATTTCTTGTGTCAACCGCTCTGCCTCCCCCATCAAATCCCCCGCGGAAGGGCGTTCAAAGCGCAACAAAACTTGGGCAGCTTTAATTTTGCCGCGTTTACCGTGGGGAGACTCCACTTGAAGGGCAGCCCCTTGTTCAGCCAACACAATCGAAGCCTTCAGGCCACCGTCTTCTTCATGAAACACATTCATACACCCGACTCCAGTGCTTTCGCCAACATGCCATGAACGCCACCAAAACCACCGTTACTCATCACCACAATCCGATCGCCTGCTTGCGCCTCACTACAAATTGCTTGCACCAATACATCCAATTCCGCGAAGCACGACGCTTTTTTTCCTAATGGGGATAAGGCTTGTGCTGGATCCCAACCTAGTCCTTTGGTATAGCAAAAAGTCTTATCCGCTGACTGCAAACTTTGGGCGAGGGCATTCGCCCATACGCCCATTTTCATGGTGTTAGAACGCGGCTCGATCACCGCCAATATTCTGCCCTCAGGCGCACGCGAATGCAGGCCCTGAAGGGTTGTTTCGATGGCGGTAGGGTGATGCGCGAAGTCGTCATAGATGGTGATGCCCCGAACTGTAGCGATGAGTTCCATGCGGCGACGTACCCCCTTGAACCGCGATAAGGCATCGAGCGCCACCTGAGGCGGCACGCCCGCGTGAGCGGCGGCAGCAATGGCGGCGGCGGCATTAGCACGGTTATGCTCGCCTTGCTGGGCCCATACCGTCTCGCCAGCATAACTCTCTTTAATAGTGAGCACTAACTCTGAGTCTTTTTTTCCGGCGCTCGCCCACCAGCCAGTCTTCGCATCAAGGTATTCCACCGGCGTCCAACAACCACGGGCCAACACCCGCTGTAGCGCCTCGTTGGCCTTCGGCACCACCAGTCGACCGGTCTGCGGAACCGTTCTAACCAAATGATGAAACTGGGTTTCGATCGCAGCCAAATCAGCAAAAATATCGGCGTGATCAAATTCCAAATTATTCAGAATGGCGACCGAAGGACGGTAATGCACAAACTTTGAACGCTTATCAAAAAATGCGGTGTCGTATTCATCGGCCTCAATCACAAAGGGGGGACGACGGCCATTCAATCCATCACCAAATCCAGGCAGCGCAGCCGATACTCCAAAGTCTTTGGGTACGCCCCCAATCAAGAAACCGGGGGCCAGCCCTGCCGATTCAAAAATCCAGGCAAGCATGCTGGTCGTGGTGGTTTTACCGTGGGTGCCCGCTACGGCATACACCTCACAACCCCGAAGAATATGCTCAGCCAGCCATTGGGGGCCCGATATATAGGGTAGCCCTGCATCCAAAATAGCTTCCATCAGTGGGTTGCCGCGGGATACCACATTGCCGACAACAAACAAGTCCGGCTTAAGTTTTAGCTGATCGGTATCAAAACCTTCATGCAATTCAATACCGATCTGTTCCAGCTGGGTGCTCATAGGGGGATACACCTGCGCATCGCAACCTGTCACCTGATGACCAGCCGCTTGGGCGAGACTTGCTAGGCCGCCCATAAAAGTCCCACAAATTCCGAGGATATGAATGTGCATGAATTATTTGCTCATGAGGTCTTCGGACTCCAACTGGAGGTACCGATAAAAAAGATTATGGCCATGGTTGGGAGAATAATCATCCCAATCCATGTAAGGAAATACACTCGGCTGTTGGGTCACTTCTTCAAGGGGAAGACGACGCTCATACAAGCCTCGAGCCTGATGATCGAGGTCACGCAAATACCCTTGCAGTTGGCTAATAGCATCCTGAATACTGATGAAAGACTGTCGATCCTGCGGGGTCTTTAATTGCATAGCGCGAGAAGAGAGTGCTATAGGCCCATAGGCCGGAACAACCGCATAAGCCTTCGCCAAGCCATCAAAAGTAAGCGCTTGCTCCCACGCAAGTGGCGAGGTGTCTTGCACCGCAGGGACGCGATGCACGGAGAGCAAAGCTCCAGAAAAAACTACCCCTGTTGCCTCATCTCGAATCACCAGATTACCGGGAACCGTGCCCTGAGGGCCTTCTACCACCGAAATCTTACGTCCGGCTAGATTGAATGAGCCCGATGGAAACGCATAAGCCGTTGGTAAAACTAAGCGTGTGCCCTTCATGCGATCTTCGCCCAAAACTTGGATCAGCGTCTCTAAGCAGTGATCGCAACGTTGGGCCATCAGTCGAGGGGTGTGCACCTGCGACCAAATGGGTACGCCTAAATCTTTGAATACTCCATCACCAAATAAGACTTCCTGCGCGGGATGGCTTATCAGCACATATTGTAATGGCTTATTGGTGACTGTTTTGATGGCATGGATCAGCTCTTGCGCCCGTGCCGCGCTGGAACCTGTATCAATGATCACGACCCCAGTCTTGCCTACTAAAAACCCCAGATTACCAACCCTACCTAAATTGTTTGCATTCGGAGCGGCGCCATCGCCAGGTAATACATACACACCACGAGCAATTTTTTGGGCGTGTAACTTGTCGTTATTCGTAGCATGGACAGGGTTTGAGCCAAGGCTCAATAAGGCCGCCAAAAGTGCTAGGCGTCCTGTAATAAAGTGCGTGCTCCTGAACTGAATAACATGTCGCAAGAGCAATGATGAAGAAGTAAAGGGAAACTGCATTGGGCTTTTCCGTAAGGCCGCCCAGTATATCTCTGATCATGCCCTCATACAGGGGGCATGATCATCAATGAATCAAATCTTAAAACCCCTTAAAGGAAGCAGGCGCCTTTCGCTTCAGCCGTAGCCTTTTTAAACTCGGCATTTAAACGCTGCCCCATAGGCGTATCGCGAACCACGTTACCGCGCTCACCGGAGATGGTGAAGGCTTTTGCGGCGGTGGTCATATCTACAAACTGATCGTAGGTATAGTTTTTGGCTAGTTGATCCACTAGGCACGAACACTTTTGTACCATCTCAAAGCGCCCCTTATTGGGGTAATCGTTCATACACTCTTCCACGAACTGCACACGTTCTGCGGTGGGGTAGTCATTACCTTCGTGAGCAACTGCATTCAGGGTAAACATACCAAAAGACGCGTGTAGCGCAAGGCAGAGTAAGGTTGTTTTTTTCATTTATTTATTCTCCGAGAGGATGAGGTTTTCTTCGATCATGACTTTACCGGTGTTACTGCCCTCACGCATCACAGTTTTTAGGCTGACTACATTACCGGGGACCTGATCTGACACAATGAAGGAGTATGTTTTGTTAGCGAACCGTGTATAGCGCGCTTTAGCTGGATCATCTTTGAATGGATCAATGACGATTTCTTCCGCTTTGATGTCTTTTCCATTCCATTTTATTGTGACAGGCTTGATTTCTTTGGTATCAACCAACGCTAAGCGAATGAGTTTGCGATAGTAGTTGGGACTACCACCGGTGATGCGTTTCATCTCAAGTACATCCCGTTCTAAAAAATACATGATCACAGGATTGCCGTGTGCGTTGTCTACTGGGGGCATTTCTTTTTTGTGCTCACCCGTCATGAACTCCGTTGATACTTTTCTAGCACCGTCTGCTTTGGAATCGGGGGCACTCACCAGAAGCGTTACTTTGTCTTCAAATCCTGCCTCATAGGGGCCGGATTTGGAGAATTTGTAGTTGAGCACCGCGTCGCGATTGGGAAGATTTTTGAGTTGCTCACTCATGAATAAACGTATTTCAGCAGGCGACAGGGGTTGTTCAGGTGCTTTGGCTGCAGCGCCAGCTACATTGCCTTGCGGCGCATCGGCTGCTAATACCGTGAAAGCCGAGCCCAACAATGCCAGCAATAGTGTGACTGTAGGTGCAAAACGAGGCTTAGGTGTTGCGATATTTTTTGAGGATACAAACATATTATCTTGGCTCCGAAATAGAGGGATGAATGAGTTTTATTTTTGTGGTTTTGCTTCAGTGAGTAGAGATAATTTTGAATCCAACTGAAGCGCAAGATCGGGATCGATTACTTCTAATTTCTGGCGTATGCTTACCAATTCCTCATCATGACCGCTGGATTGAGCTGCGAGCGCTAACTCATACCAAGCCTCTCCTAATTGTGGCTCGAGGTCTGTTGCTTTTTGAAAAGGTGGAATTGAATCTTGCGTTGCATGCATTCCGGCATAAGCTTTCCCTAAAGTCAGCCATGCAACTGCAGAACCTGGATCTTGATGTGTCCAATCATTTGCCAACATTTGCAACTTGGACCAGTCTTTAACTAATTCTAAAAATGCTGCTTGCAGAAATAAAGGCTGTTTTTCATAAGGGGCTTGCCAAACAGGAACTTCGGCATTGAGTAAGGTAGGCTCTACAAAACCATCCGATGAGCCTAGCCACGTTTTAAAATGATCAACCGGCATGGAGTAATAGCAGTCGCCGGTTCCGCGTAGCCTAAAAGTTAAAATCCCCACTAACTTTCCTTCAGCGTCAAACAAGCCTCCGCCACTTGATCCTGAATTGAAAGCGGTTGAAGATTTAATGACGGGTGCACCAGCATCTGGATACAAACCACGCACCACACCATCAGCAAACTGCAATTCGTAACCGCCCGTGAAGCCCATGGCGATCACACGGTCACCAACGTGAAGCGTGCTCGATGACCCAACCTCTGCTGGAACGCCCTCCAGTTCAGGCACCTCCAACATGCACAAATCATTGTGTATATCGTGACGTTGTTTTCTAACTGTCAGTCGCAACCCACTATACAGAACACGAATGAGTGGTGCAGGCCCCGTGACATGGCAACTGGTCACCACGCGCCCGGGAGCTACGATCACACCTGTACCCATGTTGTAATGATTATCGGGCGCTAAGGCTTCAATCCGAACAGTGGTCATGGCCATGCGCATGAATAAAGCACGGTCAAACTCCACGGCCAACACTGTTTGAGCGCTAAAAAGCGCAAAGCACGCAGACAGTAAAAAGCGTCTCATCTTAATAAGCTCCTAGTCATGCACCTGAATCTCAATGGTAAGAAAAAGGTGTATATCTCCGGCTAAGGAATGAGCACACCTTTTTCATCCAGCAAGGGGATACCAAAATCCTTGAGGATTGCGGTGATCTCAGTTCTGTTTTGGTCAACCAAGGATTGGAGAGTGGCTTTCCATTTTGGTTCACCGTAACGCAAACCCATTCCCATTGAAAAGGTAGTGGGGTGCTGATCATCCACAGGAGTTAAGGGAAGCAATACTAGGTTTTGTTTGGCTACGCGCTTAGCATAGTAGCCCGCTACGGGGCCCCATACTAGCGCCGCATCGACCTCGCCCTTCAGTAGATGCTCAACAATTTCACCTGCATGGAAATCAGGACGTGCATCCATCAAACGATATGGAACGGCCTGATCTTCTAGACCATGCTTAACCAACCATTGACTTGCACTGGAGTCCCGGTCATAGACGGCAATTTTGAGTTTACTGAGTTGTTCTTTAGGAAGATCCAGCAACGCTTCACTGGTCTTTAGTCCTGCTAGAGGGCTATCGGGTCTGACTACGAGCATTTCACCGGAGCGGAAATAGGCTTTGGTTACCGCCATCTGATCACTATTTAATGGTGCTGCTATCACGACATCACAACGAAAATGCGTATCGCCGGGTAATTTGTATTTGAGGGTATTCCGCACAAATCCTAATCGTTGCGGGGTGGAGTAATACTGCAACGGCACATCGAGCTTTTTCGCTAATAACTCAGCGATTTTATTTTCAAATCCCTCTCCTTTTAGGTTGGAGTTGGGAAGATTGTTAGGGTCCTGGCAAACCCGAAGTGCATCAGGCTTTTCATCTTGCGGTGCCGGTTCAGGTTCGGCTGCACCGACAGATACAGCACAGAATAACAATGATGCAGTTAGGGTTGAAATCACCCCTTGGGGAAGCCAGGTGTTGTTCATACTTTCTCTTTAGAATTATTGTGCGATCATTTCAGGCTTGGTGCGGGTAATCGCGCCATCTGAGCGACCTTTTAGGTAAGCGTATAAGCTATCGATATTATCCATCACACGCTTATTTGCATTCCAAGCCGGCATACCGCGCTCAAGACGACCCGCAGTAATCGTTGTAACGAATTCGTCCTTGCTCAATACCTGCAAGCTTTTAATCAGTGAGGGGCCAACCAGACCTTCTTGGTTGGGGCCGTGGCATGCTGCGCAATTTGCTTCGCGCCATACACGGAAGCCTTCCATCGTTTTTGCATCTACTTTCACACCGTCCACAACGGTATAGGGTTTGGCATCATCTGCCTGTACAACTTGAGCGCCGACGAGCGCTGAGGTGATCAAGGCAGCTGAGATAATCGTAGTGCGGAACATTATAGTTCTCCTAATGTAGGTAAGAATTTGAGCGGGCCGATGCGTCGTCGGTTCCCTAATAGAATGAAATTAATCTGAGGCGGATAAAAACAGATGGCACCCCGGTTTAACGCCGGGATGCCATCTGAAGTTTACTGCTATTCACGTTCGGCGCATTATTCTGCGCCGAGCATCTTGGCTAAATTACTTGCCAGGAATCGCGAACACGGTCAAGGAACCACCGAGTTCTGTGAACTTGTTCAGTTCTTTGTAGCCACCCACTGCGCCTAGGCCGTCGGTGTCTTTCTCAAGACCAGCTGCCATGCCGATACCGGCCCAGCCACCAATTCCTGAGTACACGCCAACAAACTGCTTGCCTTTGTGCTCGTAGGTGAACACGTTGCCGATGATGCCGGAAGGAGTCTTGAACTTCCAGAGCTCTTTACCGGTCTTGGCGTCAACTGCTTTGATGTAGCCTTCTAGGGTACCGTAGAATGCCAGGCCACCTTTGGTGGTCAAAGCACCGGACCATACCGAGAACTTCTCGGGCTTGGACCAAACGATCTTACCTGTGCCGCCATCCCAAGCAATGAAGTTACCCATTGTGCCGTCTTTCTGGTCTTTGCTAGCCGAAGGAGCGGGGAACATCGACAGGGTTGCACCAACATAAGGTGATCCTGCGGTGTACTCAACTTTGAAAGGCTCGTAGTCCATGCAAACGTGGTTGGTAGGAACGTAGAACAACTTGGTGTCTGGGCTGAAAGATGCGGGCTGCTCATCTTTGGAACCTAGAGCTGCTGGGCAGATACCTTTGGAGTTAACGTCAGGACCATTCTTAGCGGTGGAGTACTTCGCCACAACTTGGGGACGGCCGGTCTTCATGTCAACGTGGGTAGCCCAGTTCACAGCAGGATCATACTTCTCTGCAACCAAGAGAGCACCGGTGGTGCGGTCTAGGGTGTAGCCGAAACCGTTACGGTCAAAGTGAGACAATGCTTTGGTCTCTTTGCCATGAACAGGAATATCAGCCAAGATCATTTCGTTGATGCCGTCAAAATCCCACTCATCGTAGGGGGTCATCTGGTAAACCCAGTTGACTTTACCGGTATCAACATCGCGAGACCAGATAGACATAGACCACTTGTTGTCGCCAGGACGCTGAGCAGGGTTCCAGGTTGAGGGGTTACCTGTACCGTAGAACATTGCGTTCAAGCTAGGATCGTAAGAATACCAACCCCAGGTTGTGCCGCCACCGATCTTCCACTGGTCGCCTTTCCAGGTCTTCAAGGAAGAGTCTTTTCCGACTGGAGCCATTTTGCCATCGGTCCAGGTCATGGTCTTCTCGGGATCCATCAACATTTCTTCGTCAGGACCAACGCTGTAGCCTTTCCATGCTTGCTTACCGGTGTTGATGTCGTAAGCAGCCATGAAGCCACGAACGCCCCACTCACCGCCAGAAATACCGGTGAATACTTTGTTCTTGAATACGTGAGGTGCGGATGAATTTACAGCGCCCAACTTAGGATCACCGTTCTTCACAGACCAAACAACCTTACCGGACTTAGCATCCAAAGCAACGAGGTTGGTATCAGCTTGTTGCAAGAATACTTTGCCTTCTGCATACGCTAAACCACGGTTAACCGTGTCGCAGCACATTTGGGGCACAACTGCTGGGTCTTGCTTAGGCTCATACTTCCAAACGATTTGCAGGGTGTTCAAGTCATAGGCCCAAACTTTATTGGGGAAGGGGCTATGGATGTACATCATGTCGCCGATAACCAGGGGTGAACCCTCGTGGCCACGCAGCACGCCAGTGGAGAAGGTCCAAGCAACTTGGAGCTGGTTCACGTTAGCGGTGGTAACTTGGTTTAGTGAGCTGTAACGATGGTTTGCGAAATCTCCAGCCTGGGCAGCCCAGTTCTTGGAATCTTTGATTTTAGCAGCCAAGTCGTCGTTGGCTTGTGAAGCAACGGGGGCAACCAGAGCGGCGCCAACCAATAGCATCGTGATGCGATTCAAATTCATACAACCTCCTAGTGTGAATTTCAAGCCGACACCAGGCCTATCCTGGTATACGGCAACCAGCAACATAAACGTCGTTGCAGCAGCGTCTTAAGCACCCATCCGATTTCTGTTCTTATTTGACTGCTTGTGGTGTCGGATGTCGGCATTTGTTACTGGGTCGATTGCCTGATCAATTCCTGAAGTTATTTTTACTTTTGGATTGATCCTAAATCTTTGCTTAGTCCACCTTACAGAGGAGACAGCAGACCCTTAACCACGCTGATAATACACCCCGAAATGGAGTTGTCAACGCACTTAATATAAAAAAACATAAAAAGATTTTGCTGCGCCGCGACAATACAACCCCAAGTGGGGCGCGGGCTTTCGTGAAATCAGGGGTTCATGAAAGCGTAATCAAATCCTTTACATGAATTCAACTAGAGAATTAATCCTTAGCTTCCGGTGACTTAGAACTTTGTCTACGACGATCATCAGGGGGCTTATGCCATGCGACAAATCTTTTTTTCTTTTCGACTCTCAATGAAAATTTAAGGGTTGTATCAAGAAAAAATATTTTTACGTCGAGCGGATTTTCTCTATCTTTTTTTAATTATTTACGAAACAGGATCATTTAGACCCCACGATTGGGGTGTATCCCAACACGGGCATCAGGTCTTGTTCGGCAATTTTTAGATCGACACCCCGTCGATGGGCATAGTCTTGCACCTGATCCAGCCCAATAGGATTGACAGCAAAATACCGTGCATCAGGATGCGCGATATAAAAGCCGCATACCGCTGCTGACGGCCACATTGCCATACTGCTGGTGAGCTGCAATCCTGCGTTCTTTTCTGCTTGTAGGAGCTCAAAGAGCGCTCGCTTGCTGCTGTGATCGGGACAGGCAGGGTAGCCTGGAGCTGGGCGTATGCCTTGATAACGTTCTGCAATCAGATCTTGTACCGATAAATTCTCATCAGGCGCATAGCCCCAAAATTCACGGCGTATCCGTCCATGTAGGTGCTCTGCAAAGCCTTCAGCTAGGCGATCAGCCAAGGCTTTCAACATAATGGCGCTGTAATCATCATGTGCAGCCTCGAAGGCTTGGGCCCGCTCTTCTACGCCATCGCCGGTATTCACGGCAAACGCCCCAACGAAGTCGTTCACCCCACTTTCTTTAGGGGCTACAAAATCGGCTAGGCAAAATTGTGCCCTGTCATTGGCCTTAGCATGTTGTTGCCGGATGCCGTGCCATGTTGCCAGCAGCTCCCCCGGATGGGTCGCAGAAAACAAAGCAATGTCATCGTCGTTGACCTGTGCGGCGGGGAACAAGCCATACACGGCATGGGCTTTGATCCATTTTTCATCCATGAGCTTTGCAAGCATCGCTTGTGCGTCTGCCCATAGATTGCGGGCGGCTTCGCCCACAATTTTATCTTCTAATATATCGGGGAATTTTCCTGCCAAGTCCCATGCTTGAAAAAAGGGTGCCCAGTCGATATCCGTCACAATCTCTTCCAGCGGATAGTCAGTAAGGGTATACACCCCCAATTGCTTGGGCTTCACAGGATGATAGGATTTCCAATCGATCACAGGCTTACGTGAGCGGGCCTCAGCGATGGGCACCAAGGGCCCAGGACCTTTTTTGGCGGCATGGAGTTCGCGCACATGTTGATAATCTTTACGGAGTTCTTCTAGGTACGCGGTTTTAAGATCATCTGATAGCAGATTGCTACATACGCCTACCGCTCGGGAGGCATCCGGTACGTAGATCACAGGCCCGCTGTAATGGGGTGCAATTTTGACTGCCGTATGGACACGCGAACAGGTAGCCCCACCAATCAAGAGGGGAATCTTCATACCCAAGCGCTCCATTTCTCGCGCCACATGGGCCATTTCTTCTAGCGAAGGGGTAATGAGGCCGGACAACCCAATGACATCCACTTTCTCTTTCATCGCGCGATCTAGAATCTGATCGCAAGGCACCATTACACCCATATTGATCACTTCAAAGTTATTACATTGAAGTACTACGGTGACGATGTTCTTCCCAATATCGTGTACATCACCCTTCACAGTCGCGATCAGAATGCGCCCCTTTGCACGGGTATCGCCAGATGCCTCTTTTTCTTCTTCAATGAAGGGGATGAGGTGGGCCACGGCCTGCTTCATGACGCGGGCACTTTTTACTACTTGAGGCAGGAACATCTTGCCTTCGCCAAACAGATCGCCAACCACGTTCATGCCGTCCATGAGCGGGCCTTCGATGACTTGAATAGGACGATCATAGAGTTGGCGCGCTTCTTCGGTGTCTTCCGTCACATACTGGCTAATCCCTTTCACTAAAGCATGCGTGAGCCGCTGCGCCACTGGAGCTTCCCGCCATGACACATCTTCGACTTGGGTTCGGGCACCGCCTTTTACTTGTGCGGCAAATTCGACCATGCGCTCGGCTGCATCAGGGCGGCGATTGAGAATGATGTCTTCTACGTGTTCTAGCAGCTCTGCCGAAATATCGGCATACACTCCCAACTGCCCCGCGTTCACGATACCCATCGTCATGCCTGCGCGAATGGCGTGGTATAGGAAGGCCGTATGAATCGCTTCTCTCACGGCGTCATTTCCACGGAATGAGAAACTGACGTTTGATACCCCTCCACTGATTTTGGCGTGGGGCAGTGTTTGCTTAATCGCACGGGTAGCTTCGATGAAATCTACGGCATAGTTATCGTGCTCGGCGATACCCGTAGCGATCGCAAAAATATTGGGATCGAATACGATGTCTTCGGGGGGATAGCCCACTACCTCGGTAAGAATCTTATAAGAGCGAGTACAGATCTCTACTTTGCGTTTGAGTGTATCGGCCTGACCTTGCTCATCGAAGGCCATCACAATCATGGCTGCGCCATAACGCCTCACTAGCTTGGCTCGCTCGATAAAGGCCTCTTCGCCTTCTTTTAAGCTGATCGAGTTGACAATACCTTTACCTTGTAGGCATTTCAATCCGGCCTCAATGACTTTCCAATCAGAGGAATCTAGCATCACCGGAACGCGCGAAATATCTGGCTCGGCAGCAATCAGATTCAGGAAGGTACGCATAGCCACGACCGCATCTAACATGGCTTCATCCATATTGATGTCGATGATTTGCGCGCCGTTTTCGACTTGATTGCGGGCTACGCTGACGGCCTCTGCATAATCGCCAGCAAGAATTAATCTAGCAAATGCTTTTGAGCCTGTGACATTGGTGCGTTCACCTACGTTCACAAAGAGTGAATCGTCTTTGATCGTGAGTGGCTCAAGGCCTGACAACCGCATATGGGGTTCGATCTTAGGTAATACCCGCGGCGCTTGATCAGCCACAGCATCGGCAATGGCTTTAATGTGGGCCGGCGAAGTACCGCAGCAGCCGCCCACAATATTTAGAAAGCCAGCTTGTGCAAATTCACGCAGCAAGGCGGCCGTATCAGCCGGGCCTTCATCGTATCCCAAATCAGCCAAGGGATTAGGTAAGCCTGCATTGGGATGGGCGCTAACATAACAGCCCGCAATACGTGAAAGCTCTTCAATATAAGGGCGCATTAACGTTGCCCCAAGCGCGCAATTCAATCCAATGGAAAGCGGTTGAATGTGGCGCACCGAATTCCAAAAGGCTTCGGTAGTTTGGCCGGTTAAGGTGCGTCCACTTTGATCGGTGATCGTGCCAGAGATCATGACGGGCATCTTGTGGCCTACGCGGTCAAAGTAGGCATCGATCGCAAAGAGCGCGGCCTTAGCGTTCAGGGTGTCAAAAACGGTTTCGACCAAGAGGATATGCACGCCGCCTTCTACTAAAGCTTCAATCGCCTCGGTGTAATCGCGTACCAAGGTATCAAAATCGATATTCCGAAACCCCGGGTCGTTTACATCGGGGGAGATGGATGCAGTTTTCGTGGTTGGCCCTAATACCCCTGCAACATAACGAGGCTTAGCCGGGTTCTTAGCCGTCCATTCATCCGTCACGCTGCGTGCCAATTTGGCGCCTTCACGATTCAACTCAGGGACCCAATACTCCATGTGGTAGTCGCTCATCGAAGCGCCCGTGGAGTTAAAGGTATTGGTCTCAATGATGTCCGCACCCGCTTCGCAATACTGGCTATGAATTTCGCGAATAATGTCGGGCCGAGTCAAGGTAAGTAAATCGTTATTGCCTTTGAGCGGATGCGCAAAATCTTTAAAAGCATCGCCACGATAGTCTTCCTCAGTCAACTTGTAGCGCTGAATCATGGTGCCCATGGCACCGTCCAGCATCAAAATACGTTGGGCCAATAGGGCTTCGAGTTGGGAGCGAATAGCAGACATAAGTTTCCGGGTTAAAGGGCGATTAGCCCAGGTGCTTAAACCCTCCAATATTATCATGGCCTCACGGGCGTCACCCGTGCAATGGTTCAAGCGACTGATCCCTTTCATCTCAGACGCTACGTAAAAAAAGGGCACCCTGCGGTGCCCTTTTTCGTATCTGCGCTTGGGGTGAACCCAGCGCAGAGGGATAGTACTTAGGCTACGCTTTCGCCGTGGAGAGCCACGTCAAGACCTTCGCGTTCCTGTTCTTCAGTCACACGCAATCCGATCACCATATCGATAACCTTCAAGAGTATGTATGAAACTACGAAACCGTAGATCACGGTAACGCCTACGCCATAAACCTGTTGCATAAAGCTGCCGTCTACACCACTGATTTCATGCACGTTAAGGGGGCCAGTCAACAACGCACCCACAATACCACCGATGCAATGCACACCAAATGCATCCAATGAGTCGTCATAACCCAGCATGTGTTTCAGTGAAGTTGCAGACCAGAAGCAAACCACACCCGCAACCACACCGATGATCAAGCTACCGCCTACTCCCACGAAACCCGATGCGGGGGTAATGGCAACCAGACCAGCCACAGCACCTGAAGCGATACCCAAAACACTGGGCTTGCCTTTGATGAACCACTCAGCAAACATCCAAGCCAGAGCAGCCGCAGCAGTTGCAATCTGAGTGACCGCCATCGCCATACCTGCACGGCCATCCGCAGCCACTGCAGAACCTGCGTTGAAGCCGAACCAGCCTACCCACAACATCGAGGCCCCAATCAAGGTTAAGGTGAGGTTGTGCGGTGCCATGGCTTCTTTGCCGTAGCCCACACGTTTACCCATCACTAAGCATGCAGCCAAACCAGCGATACCCGCATTGATATGCACTACGGTACCACCTGCAAAGTCCAACACACCCAAACCATTCAACCAGCCTGAAGGCTCCCATACCCAATGCGCAACGGGTGAGTACACAAACAAGGACCAGAGGGCCATGAAAATCAGCATCGCGCTAAATTTCATACGCTCAGCGAAGGCACCCGCAATCAAAGCTGGGGTGATGATCGCAAAGGTCATCTGGTACATCATGTAAACAGATTCAGGGATGTTGGTCGCGGCATGGTGAACCATGACCTTAGCGGCTTCTTTCTGATACAGCATGCCGTTCAGCAAGAAACGCATTGATCCGCCCAAGTAAGGAGAACCTGGCATAAACGCCCAGCTATAGCCAATGACTATCCACAGGATTGTGATCAAGCAACAGATCGCAAAGCTTTGCATCAGGGTAGCCAAGACGTTCTTCTTACGCACCATACCGCCGTAGAACAAGGCCAAGCCCGGGATGGTCATGAACAGCACCAAAGCGGTCGAGGTCAACATCCACGCCGTATCACCTGAATTGATCTTGTCTTGACCAATCAGTTGAGGTTCGGTGGGTGCGGGAGGTGCAGCGGGTGCTGCGCCTGCCGCCGGAGCTGCAGCATCCGCAGCCGCAGGCGCGGCAGGGGTAGCGGCGACGGGTGCAGCAGCCGGCGCTGCTGCGGCAGGAGCGTCAGCCGGCTTGGCTGCGTCTTCTGCGTACGAACCTGCTGCGAACAACAGGGCAGAACTCAGGGCGATAGCGCCCAAGGCGTGAATGAGTTTCATCGTTTAAATCCCCTTATAGCGCGTCCGCGCCGGTTTCACCGGTGCGAATACGGATGACTTGTTCAAGTTCGAAGACGAAGATTTTTCCGTCGCCGATCTTGCCCGTGTTGGCGGACTTCTCGATCACTTCCAAAACGCGATCGAGCATGTCTGCTTTCACAGCCACTTCAATCTTGACCTTGGGAAGAAAATCAACGACATATTCCGCACCACGGTACAACTCAGTATGGCCTTTTTGACGGCCAAAGCCTTTGACTTCCGTAACGGTCACACCCTGAACTCCCATATCGGAGAGGGCCTGCCGCACTTCGTCAAGCTTGAACGGCTTGATGATTGCTGTGACGAGTTTCATGTGAGCTCCTGTTTAAAGAGATAGGGGGTAATTAGAACTTGTAAACGGCTTCGATCGAACCTGAGGAACCGTTGTTGGTTTTTTGGGTGCCATCAGATTTTGAATAAAACAGCCCACCTGGAATTGATCCGGGCAAATTAGCACGGTCAATACGTGCTTCAGCACGAAGCTCTAAAGAGGAATCAACCATGTAGCCATAGGTCAGAGTGACAGATTGCACTTGGATGTATTTGTTTGCGGCGGCCGAACCAAGGGGGCTGCCTATAGCTGATTTAAATCCACTTTGGTCAATAAAATCTTCTAAGCGCAAGGACCAACGGTTTTTCTCATTGACCTGATAATTGAAGTAGGCTGCCAAGGTATACCATCTGGGTTTGGAATCGGTAAACGATCCATAAGTAGTGGAATTTTTTGGCAACTGTTGTGTAGCATAGGTGGCATCAAGAACCAAGTTGAACTTCTCTGAAAACACTTTGGTCAAGTTTGCGTCAATCACATCACGCTCGCCTTGATTGGAATCAAAAGAAACTACTGAACCAGAATTAAGTTCAGTGTTGTTACCAAACAAATTGACTGGCTCGGTACCGCCGTAAAAACTAATGTTAAATACCAGTGATTTGTCGGCCTTTGCCCAGTTGTATCCCAGTTCAACAGTTTTTTGAGTGTTGGCATCTTTGATTTGATCCCAACCGTTATTTATACCAATGATGAAGTTACTGGTGTCACTCAATGCTTTAGTCGCACGCACACCGGTATGGGTATAAGGATATAAACCAAAACCCATAGAACGAGAGATGTTGGTGTTCGCAGTAGAGTCAGGCACTTCAACTCCAACTAAAGTACCAAACTTACCTAATTGGTAGGTCCAATCACCTACTGCGTACTGTGCAAACGCTGCAGTTACATCAAAGTTATCGGTGGGCGTACTGCCTGTATAAGAGTGAATATAATTAGCGTCTTTACCAGCGGTTAAGGTAATCAAACCACCTGCCCCTTCTTTGGGTAACTTATCCACAGTAACGCTTAGTTGATGGATACCGAGGTTGGACTTTTCAATATTATTCACTGCTAAGAAGTTGCCTTGCTGAAAACCGACGTTAGAGGTGTTCGCACCTTCAGCGACCACATCCACATAGCCTTTTACTTCAACACCAGAGTTGGCGAAGATATCGCCTAGGGTAGGGCCCTTGGGGGCGGCGGGTGCAGCAGCCGCGCCATCGGCGGGTTTGGCAGCCTCTTCAGCATGGGCTAAGGAAGCACAGGCCAACATCGTGGCCATGAATAAAGCGTTGCGCGGAAACTTATGCATCTTGATATCCTCTCATTAACGTAATTGGGGTAATGCCATAACTAGCACGTCACTATAAGCAATCAGCGTGCCAGTTTTTATTGCCCATTAAAATCAATACGTTATATTGTATGATTAGAATAAGCTCGATCCGCCCGCCCCAAATTAGGGCGTACCTTTTTGCTCCAGCGTCACGCTGGTGCATCTTTTGATGTGTACTAAATGAATTAAAAAAGGAGTTTTGAACATGCAAAAAGCAACCGAAGTCTTAGATGAAATGGCCCGCCGTGTGGGCGAATTAATGCAAAGCAGCCCTGTTCGCGATTTTGAAAAGAACGCCAAAGCAGTGCTCTCTGCAGGCTTAAGCCGCTTGGATTTGGTGACTCGTGAGGAATTTGATGTTCAGGCCGATGTGTTGATCCGCACGCGGGAACAGTTATCCCAACTAGAAGCGCGCGTTGCTGCATTGGAATCGCAACTCAAGACAAACTAAAACCCCAAAAGCAGCCCCCTAGGGTATAGATCCAAGGACTGCGTAGAGTGGGGCTCTAGAGTTTTCGAGCTTAGTTACGATTGATGTGTTTCTGGGGGCCTTCGGCGTGATCGTACAATTCACGCGCCACCGCTGCCGTGCATTCTATTTCAACACGGTACTCTGAGTTGATCAGCTTGGCGCCTATTGTTGCCCGTGCAGGAGTGTGCCCTTGCGGCACCCAGTCGTCCCAAATGGAGTTCATCGCCACGTAATCGCCCGCCGAGGCCAAGTAAATACGAGCTTGCACAATATGAGTTTTATTGGCGCCTGCCCTTTCTAACAATGCATCAACAAAGCGTAATACTTCGCGTGTTTGCCCCGTGATATCCAAAGAGGTGTTCTCTGCAACTTGACCGGCGATGTAAATCAAACGCCCAGTACCCATATCTACAACGGTCATTTCACTGAACCGTTCGTTCATGTCATAGCGAGAAATTTCCATTTTGTTCTCCTAGCTTTTCTTGGCGGGTTCAATGGGATCGGCCCAAGAGCCACCCAAGGCTTGGCACAATGCCACCGCATCTGAAAGCTGCATACCCTTAGTTTGCGCTACTGCAAGCTTCGCCTGTAGTAAATTTTGCTCAATGGGTAACAGTGCGAGGACACCTAAATCACCTACTTTAACCTGACGCTTCGCAATCTCCAGTGACTTTTCTGCGGCAGCCACTGCGCGCTGTTGTCGTTTTACTGCCTCCGCATCCGCTTCTGCTGCAGCAAGCGCGTCAGAGACGTTTTGGAAGGCGTTTAATACCGTCTGTCGATACATCGCCTTGGCTTGATCAAAGTTCGCTAAGGCCTGGCGTTGGCGTGCAGATAAAGTGCCCCCATCAAAAACTGGTACGGTCATCCCCCCAACCAAGGACCAGAAACTATTCACCGATTTGAAGAGATCACCAAAGGTTAAGCCTGACTGGCCAATCACATTAGTGCCTAGCGTAATCTGCGGATAACGCGCTGCTTCAGCCACCCCGATTGCAGCGCTTGCCGAATGTAAGCTTTCTTCAGCAGCTAAAATATCGGGGCGTTTGTCCAAAAGCTGAGATGGCAGTGTTAACGGAATATCTTTGGGTAAGCTCAGATCCTGCAGCTTAAACTTCGCCACAATCTTATCTGCGCCATACACACCCACCAATGTCTTCAATGCATCGCGTTGCAGTTGAAGTGCTTTTTGAATGGGGGGAATCATCGCCTCGGTGTTTGCAACGGCGAGCTCCTGCGCAGCTACATCGCCTTCGGTATTAAAACCCGCGGCGCGTTGTTTCTTTAAGGCTTCCAGGTAATCCACTTGCGTCTTTAAGAGAGACTCAGTGATCTGCAATTGCTCACGCAGGCTCGCTTCTTGAATCACCGCTAAAGTCACATTGCCGGCCAAGGTAATGCGCGTAGCTGAGAAGAGGTGGGCCTGCGATTTGCGTTGCGCTTCCAAGGACTCTACCGAACGACCATTTAAACCAAATACATCTGGGGTGTAGCTCACGTTCACCTGCGCCGTGTGCAGGTTATAAATGTACTGTGTTGAATTAGTGGATAAAGGATTGGCAAAAAGATCTGGGGTTTTATTTCTCTGAAAACTGTAGCCAGCATTCACCTGAGGAGAGAACAAACCTTCTTGCGCTTTCACGGCTTCTGCAGCTGAACGCAAGGCAGCTTGTCCCGCATCAATGCTGGGGTTATGCATAAAGGACTGCACGATTAACTGGTTGAGATCTTCAGATCCAAACAGCGTCCACCATTCTGATTTCAAGGCTATATCTGCGGCAACTTCTGGTTTTTTTCCCCCCTCGGAATACCCCTCAGGTAGTAAGAGGGCAGGTCGCTTGTAATCGGGGCCCATCATACTGCAAGCGCTCATCAGCATCACTGCAGAAAAAGTTAAAAGATACGTTGATCTCATCGGGATTTCCTTCGCATTTGCTCATAACCACTCTTGGCAAAGAAACGTTCCACTGAAAAATAGATGGTGGGCAAAATAAACAAGGTGAGAAAGGTAGACACAATTAACCCTCCCACCACCACAGTAGCAAGGCCTCGTTGCACATCGGTTCCTACCCCGGTAGCCATCGCAGCCGGCAGCATACCAATCGACGCAACGGTTGCGGTCATCAAGACTGGCCGCAACCGCTCTGAGGCTGCAATCAAGACCGTTTGATCCAGCGGCAAGCCTTCACCACTCACGCGGCGGAAGTTTGCCACCATAATAATGGCGTTCTGAACGGACACACCAAATAAGGCAATAAAGCCCACTGCCGTGGCAACATTTAATGTTGCGCCCGTCAGGTGAATGGCGATCAAGCCCCCTAACGTTGCCAATGGAACCACGCCCAAAATCAGCAAAGTCTGACGTACTTTGCCAAACTGCATGAATAACAACATGGCCATCACCAGCATCACAATCCCCAGAATGACGATCAATCGCGATTGAGCTCTTTGCTGGTTTTCAAACTGGCCGGCCCACTCAAGACGGAACTTGCCGTGGTCATATTTCACTTCTTTTTCGATACGATCGCGGGCTTCATCGAGGTACGATATCAAATCACGATCGCGGTTATCCACCCGAACCGTGATTTGTCGTTCATTTAACTCGTGAGAAATGGTGGCCTCGCCGCTGCGCAAACTAATTTTTGCCAGTTGCGCAAGCGGTATCGTTGCTCCAGAACTGGATCGTAGCAACAACTGCCCCAGCGCCTCCGGGCTGCTCTTAGCTTCCCTAGGAAACCGCACACCCACGTTATAAGTTCGGTCATCGACATAGACTGAAATGACAGGCGCGCCCCCCACACCGGTGCCAATCAGATTGGCAATGTCCGCCACATTCACCCCAAAACGTGCCGCTGCCTCACGATCTATATCCACCACCAATTGAGGAATAGGCGGCGCTTGGAATACTGAAGCAGAAGCGGTTCCGCGAACGGTATGGAGAATGTCTACGATCTGATCGGCAATCCTGCGATCTTCTGCCAAATCCGGACCATACACACGCAATACTAGAGGACTGTGCGCACCCCCTACCGCATCGTTCACACCATCGATAATCGGCTGACTAATTCCCACCGACATACCGGGCAATTGTTGTAATTTAGCATTCAGCTTTCTTACAAATTCTGCCTTAGTTTCTTGATCGGGCCACTCTTCATAAGGATGCAGTCCCACAGGCGCTTCGATATGAGAAGGAGTCCATTGATCTGTTCCGCTATCGTTGCGACCGATTTGTGTCACGATATGTTTGACCTCTGGGAACTCAAGCACCGTGCTTCTTAACTCGGAGGCAAGCTCATTAGATTTCTCGATCGAGATCCCGCTAGGCAAATCCACCTGCAACCATAAAGACCCCTCATCAAGGTCCGGCAAGAATTCACGACCAGCGGTAGAACCTAACACCACAACCGCAACTAACACTGCGCCGCTAATCACATAAGCAATCCATGGCGCTTTCAAAAAATAAGCCAAGGTATCGTGGTATCGGTTGGTCAACCAGACCAAAGGGGTATTATGAAAAATCTTGCGCGGTTTTCTTAAAGCCACATACGCTAAACCAGGAATCAAAGTCAGGGCGCATAACAGCGCGCCAAATAGGGCGTACCCGACAGTCCAGGCCATAGGTGAAAATAATTTACCCTCAGCGCGCTCAAACGCAAACAAAGGACAATAGGCGGTCACGATAATTAAGGTGGCAAAAAACATGGGCTGCGCTACATGGCCCGTCATTTCTAGGATGTCCTCACCGGTTAATGTGGCTTCAGCGTCTTCTTCTCGACGACGCAAAATGGTCTCCATCACCACGATGGCACCATCAACAATAATTCCAAAGTCAATCGCACCCAGCGACAACAAGTTTGCCGGCATTTTGGTGAAGGTCATCAAAATAAAGACCGAGACCAATGCGATCGGAATAGCCACGGCGGCCACCATGGCACTGCGGGGACTCCCCAAAAACAGGATCAGCACTAATGACACCAAACCAATCCCTTCCAGCACGGTATGGGTCACTTTATGAACGGTGAGCTTGACCAAATCATCGCGGTCTAAATAAGGCACGATCTTCACACCCATGGGTTCAAGACGCTTCTGTAACTGCTCAACCTTGGCATGCACCCCCTCTAAAACTCTTGAAGGATTTTGGTACTTCAGCATCAACACGATGCCTTCAATGGTGTCGGGGTTGTGGTTCATGCCCAACACACCCTCGCGCTCTTGGTGCCCAATTTGCAGTTTTCCCAGATCCCTTACCAAAACAGGACTGCCATCCTTTTGGGTCACAACCACTGTTCCCAAATGATCTAGGTTATGAATTTGGCCGATTGCGCGAACCACATAGCCTTGCTCGCCCCGAACAATTCTTCCCCCACCCGCATTCACGCTATTACTATTTACCGCTGCAACGACATCGTTCAGCGTGAGATTAAACTGCTGCAACTTGAGAGGGTCTACTTCAAGCTGAAATTCTTTGGTAAAGCCGCCAAAATTATTGACATCTACCACGCCCTGCACTTCCTTAAATCCGGGAATCACCATCCAGCGCTGAATCTCTGAAAGCTCCATCAGGTTCTTGGTATCTGATTCCAAGGTATAACGCAGAATTTCTCCGCCCGGACCCGATAGGGGGCCAATTCCTGCTTGAACACCTGGCGGCAAAGTCACTGAGGCAATTCGCTCCAGCACACGTTGATTGGCGAAGTAATCCTCTACTCCATCCTTAAATACCAAGGTGATCAGTGACAGCGCAAAGGTGCTGCTGGAGCGAATCGTCACCAAGCCGGGGGTATTTCGTAAGCCTCGCTCTAGGGGGGTAGTAATTTGCTGTTCTACTTCTTCTGCTGCCAAGCCTGGAACTTGGGTGGTGACCACTACTGTCACGTCGCCAATCTCCGGATAGGCTTCTACGGTCATATTGATCCAACACATATATCCGTAAATGCACAGTAGCCCTGCGACCACCCACATCAATTGGCGGCGCTTAAAAAACAGGGCAATGAGTTGATTAATCATTCAGCAAAACCCCGCCTTTCACGACAATCCGCTCGCCTGCTTTTAAACCATTTCGAACACGCACACGATCACCCTCATCGCTGCCTAATTCCACAGATCGCGCTTCAAACTGCCAAGGTTTGGTTTCAACAAATACCAGAGTGACGTCATTCGTCATCACAACCGCTGAATTGGGAATGATGACTTGGCTGGGTTGCGCCACATCAAACTGAATCGTTACAAACATATTGGGGCGTAACCATCCCCCGCTATTATTAATGCGCGCACGAACACGAGTTCGACGGGTATCAGGGTCTAGATTAGAGGCAATGCTTTTAACCGTGGCGCGCAGGGGGCGATCGGGAAAGGCCGCAGGAATGGCAAGCAGTGATTGTCCTAAAGTGATTTTAGACAGGGCATGTTCAGGCACTTGGGCAGTAAGGAATACCTGATCTAGGTTAGTGATCGTCATCAAGGCTGCCGTAGGGTCGTTAATGACCGATCCCGTTCCTACATTGAGCGCTGTCACTGTGCCGCTAATCGGCGCAATCACGGGTACGCTTAATCTTGAGGCTTCCACATTTTCTGCTACACCCAGACCTTTTAATCGATTTGCGGCTCGGTCTAATTCGGCCTTGGCTTGAACAAGGGCACTTTCTGCAGCTTCTACATCTTTTTGAGCATTGCCTCCCGCTTTATTGACCTCTAAAGCACGGGCTCTGGCTTTTGAAGCCAATTCGTAGGTATCTCGGGCCTTACTGGCATCAGAACCTGCTTGTAATAAGTCAGGGGATTGAATACGTGCCAATACCTGCCCTGCTTGAACGGTATCGCCTAAACGGACAGGAAGATCTATAAAGCGACCTGTTAAAGGAGGCAAAACGTTGACCGTATTGGCTGGATCGGCTTCCACGACTCCGGGCAAGGTCATGCTATGGGCGCCTGCCTCCTGTTTTGCTACATCCATTTGAATACGTTTGCGGTAAGGAGAGGCCTCGGGCACTCTAACCGTTTTTCCCTCATGTACTAGCATCTCTGGGGGAGATGAAACCTCGGGCTTAGCCGCATAGGCAAAGGCTGTCATGAGTGCGAATAGTGCGACTAGACGCAAGAGAGATGCGAAGGAAAGGGGCCTGAGCATGGGTAAACGTCCGAGAAATATTACTTTTAGATTTCAACTCGACCGAGAATAACAGAACCCATCAGTCAGAATTATGAATGTCCTTGTCAGGAAACCCCCAGAGAATAATGGTTTGGCATGACTGGGGCGAGACAGCCTGAGTGCTCGGTGGTCCTGTTTTAAGGAAAATGAAGGCCTTAAAATGCTGCACGCCATTGGGCGGCCATGAAAAGATGGGATTCATGAATGAGGGGAATTTGATCCAGATCAGCCAGCGTTCTGGCCACTTTTAATAGACGATGGGCGCCTCTAGGGCTGAGCCGATGTGTTTGAATGATGTGATGCCAAGTCGCTTCTACTTGACTGCTCAATGAAGCGACATTCATTAAATTGCGCGCAGAGAGCCTCGCGTTTTCACAACCCTGTCTGTTTAGCTGGATCTGGCGGGATTGGATGACCTTTTCGCGCGCTTTCTGTGAAGTCAGCGCGACTTTGGGGGGCTTTTGGTCTGCTCTATGCAGGATCGCTTCTTTACGCACCGGAACCCATAGATCGATACGATCCAAGATAGGAGCAGAAACGCGCGCACGGTAGGCTTGGATTTTGGCTTCAGTACATCGGCAAGGTTTAGCATCATCTTGTCCTCGCCCGCAGGGACAGGGGTTCATCGTAGCTAATAATTGAAACTTTGCCGGTAACACTTCTGCTCCCGCAACGCGCGAGATATACACCTCTCCGCTCTCTAGTGGCTCACGCAAAGCCTCTAAACTAGCGCGAGAAAACTCGGGCAATTCATCCAGAAATAGGACCCCTTGATGGGCAAGACTGATTTCGCCCGGTCGAATCGGATTCCCTCCTCCGGTTATTGCAAGGGCAGGGGTGGTGTGATGGGGGCGACGAAAAGGACGAATCTTCCATGTCTGATGATTCAAAGGAAGCCCAGCCAGCGATCGATTGACCGCTGAGGTGAGGGCTTCCTCCTGCGTCATGGGCGGAAGGATTCCGGGTAATCTTTCGGCAAGAAGGGTCTTCCCGCAGCCAGGGGGGCCATAAAAAAGTAGGGAGTGCCCTCCTGCTGCCGCTACTATAAGCGCCATACAGGCTTGCTCCTGACCATAGATATCTGCCAGATCAGGCAAGGTCAAATCATCGTTGTGTTCCTCTTTGCGTTCAGGCGCATCTGCAAAACTTAAGGTTTGCTTGCCCATAATATGAGCACACACAGCCGCCAAACTTGGAGCGGAGTGAATTGAAGCCTCAAGGTGCAGCCTGGCCTCTTGAGCAGAACTGCTGGGCAAAACCAGCACCCGACCTTCAGCATGCGCCGCCACCGCCATGGCAAGCCCTCCTCGAATGGGTCTGAGTTGCCCATCTAAAGCAAGCTCCCCCGCAAACTCCAGGTTTTTAACTGGAGGAGGAATTTGTTGTGAGGCGATTAAAATACCCAAAGCAATAGGCAGATCAAATCGACCCGATTCCTTAGGCAAATCAGCAGGGGCCAAGTTGACCGTAATGCGCCGCTGCGGGAATTCAAAACCATTGGCCAGCAACGCCACCCGCACCCGCTCGCGACTCTCACGTACTTCGGTATCGGGTAGCCCCACCATATTGAATTGAGGCAAGCCATTCCCCAAATGAATTTCTACACTCACTGGAATGACTCGGGCACCCAAAAGGGCGCGGCTAAATAAAATGGAGAGATGGGTTGCGGGCATCTCTCAAGAATGCCAGCTTCCATCTCAACACCTCGTTACGAGAAAGCCCAATTTTTTTATCTTAGAACCTTAGCTCTGAGACAATGTCGGATAGTGTTCATTAACAGTTTGAAAGGCCCCATTGAATATGCTCGCTCAATCTTTACGCGCCTCTTCTTCTCGGTCACCTGAATTAAGTTTGCCCCTGATCCTCTCAGAAGGCACCTCCTCACCGTATTGGGCCACTTATCTTCGGTTTGCCGTCCTGATTGCTCTTGTTTTTGCGGTTACAGCGTGCGGCAAAATCGGCGATAAGCACAAAGAAGCGAATTCAAGCACCCCCGAGGGGCCGGCCGTAATCAATGGTTTGGCTTTAAATCGTGAACCCCTTATTCCGCCAGGCGCACAACTCCCTGACTTCACCGTACTGGTAGATAAAGCGGCACCAGCTGTAGTCAATATCAGTATCACGCAAAAAATTACTACACATCGTCCGTCCGAAGAAGAGGAACAAGCCTTTGGAGAGTTCTTCCGTCGTTTTGGCCCTCCTAGAGGGGTTCCTCATGGTGATGAGGGCCCATCTGACGGAGAAGTTAAATCTCTAGGTTCTGGTTTCATCGTAACCCCGGACGGTTACATCATGACTAATGCCCACGTAGTGACCAATGCTGAAGAAGTAGTGGTGCGCCTTGCAGATAAACGCGAATTTAAAGCCAAAGTAATTGGCTCAGACCGACGTACCGATGTCGCTTTAATCAAAATCAAAGCAGAAAAACTCCCAACTGTATCTGTGGGTGATCCCAGCAAACTAAAAGTAGGGGAGTGGGTAATGGCTATTGGCTCACCTTTTGGTTTTGATAGCACCGTAACCAAAGGCATTGTGAGCGCGGTGGGTAGATCCTTACCTGATGAAAACTACACGCCCTTTATTCAAACCGATGCAGCTGTAAACCCTGGAAACTCTGGGGGCCCACTCTTTAATTTGCGCGGGGAAGTAGTGGGGATCAATTCGCAGATTTATAGTCAAACAGGGGGCTTTATGGGGATCTCGTTTGCTATTCCGATTGATCTCGCCACGAATGTATCCAATCAGCTCAAAGTAAATGGCAAAGTAACACGGGGAAGACTAGGTATTCGCCTTCAAGAAGTCACCAAAGAACTAGCGGAGTCATTTGGCATAGATCGGCCAACGGGGGCTCTGGTTGCTCAAGTTGAACGCGGCTCACCTGCTGAACAAGCCGGAATACAAAGCGGGGATGTGGTACTGAAATATGCTGGGCGTAAGGTTGAGTCATCGCGTGACCTACCCGGTATGGTAGGTTCTACCCCGCCCGGAAAAACCATCACCTTAGAAATTTGGCGCAAGCACCATAGTCAAGAAGTAGATGTGAAGGTAGGGGAGTTACAGTAGTCCGCGCAGCGATTTACCCGCATCACCAGCGATCGTCTTGAATCTGAATCACCCCGCCCTCAACCCTTACAGCAAACATGGTGAGCGGTTCGTAGGCGGGCGCGCAGAGGGCCTCTCCATTTTTAAGGGCAAACTTAGCGCCATGGTGGGGGCAAACTAACACCCCCTCTTCGAGTTGGCTGCCATTCAATTCACTGCCATCGTGGGAGCAACGATTTTCCATGGCAAATATGCAGCCGCCTTGTCGGGCTAAAAGAACAGGGACACCGTCCATATCGACTGCAAGCGTTTCTCCCTCAACCAGGGCTGCATCGCCCTCTACCGAAACCCAATCACCCATACTAATTACATCATTCCTAAATCAAGCATGGCGGCTTCAGTCATACGATCTCGCGTCCAAGTAGGTTCCCAAACGAGCTCTACTTTACAAGTATCGACAAAAGGGAGTTCCATAATGCGGCCTTCTACTTCTCCCGGGAAAGTCTGGGCAACAGGGCAACCAGGCGCTGTTAAGGTCATTTGAATATCAACATGCTTGCCGTCTTCAGCTAGCACCACACCATAAATCAGCCCCAGATCATAAATATTGACGGGGATTTCTGGGTCATACACGGTCTTCAACTGATCGATCACCGCTTGCTCCATTTCCTCCTGGGATTTGGGGGCCGGCTGCTCGGGCTCTTTTAACCATTCAAACATGCTGATCTATCCTTATTCCGTTGAGACTTGCTGTTCGCCATGCAGCGCAGCATGCAGGGTGTGCCAAGCCAAAGTGGCGCATTTCACCCGCGCAGGAAATTCCTGCACGCCAGCCAACACTTGTAATTTGCCCAGTAAGGCAGGATCGATATCCGAGGTTCCCATCACGAGGGCATGAAATTGCTCAAACAAGGCTCCCGCCTCGACTTCGGTTTTACCTTTCAGCGCTTCGGTCATCAATGAAGCACTGGCAGTAGAAATAGCGCAGCCTTGACCTTCGAAACCGGTATGGCTGATCCGGCCGTTTTCATCAAAGCCAATATAAAGTGTCAGACGATCTCCGCACAGCGGGTTGAACCCCTCACTCATGCGGTCAACCTTGATGGGCTTCGTGTGATTTCGCGGGTTGCGATTATGGTCAAAAATGACCTCTTGATAGAGTTCTCTTAAGTCACTCACCGCATTAACCCCTAAACATTTTTTGAACACGCTCAAGCGCCAGGAACAGCGCATCGACTTCTTCGATTGTGTTGTAAATCGCAAAAGAAGCGCGCGCTGTGGCTGGAATCTTGTAGCGCTCCATCACGGGCATCGCGCAGTGGTGTCCGGTACGAATAGCCACACCTTCCATATCAAGAATGGTACCGATATCGTGTGGATGAATTCCTTCCAAGACAAAGGACAAAATACTTACTTTACCCGGCGCTTCACCAATGATGCGCAACCCGGGAAACGCTTTGGCACGCTGAGTGGCGTAATCAAGCAAGAGGGCTTCATGGGCGGCAATGGTATCTAGGCCGATATTGTTCACATAATCGATAGCGGCTTTGAGTGCCACTCCGCCGGCGATATTGGGCGTTCCCGCTTCAAATTTATACGGGAGATGATTCCATTTGCTGCCGGAAAAACGTACCAGTGAAATCATGTCGCCACCACCCTGCCAAGGGGGCATGAGTTCTAGCAGGGATTGGCGGCCATACAGTGCACCAACACCTGTTGGGCCATACAATTTATGGGCGGAGAATACGTAGAAATCACAATCCAAAGCCTGCACATCTACTGTGAGGTGTGAAACTGCTTGAGCGCCATCTACCAAGACTAAAGCGCCCATCGCATGGGCCTGTTCGATCATCTGCTTAACGGGGTTTACCGTGCCAAGCGCATTAGAAACATGCACGACTCCAACCAATTTGGTCTTGGGGCTCAGCATGGAGGCATAAGCTTCCATATCCAACACACCCAGATCATCAATGGGAATGGGTTTTAAAATCGCGCCCGTTTCCTCGCAAATCATTTGCCAAGGAACGATGTTGGAGTGGTGCTCCATGTGGGTAACCAAAATTTCATCACCCGGCTTAAGATTGGCACGACCCCAACTTTGTGAGACCAGATTGATCGCCTCGGTTGTGCCGCGTGTAAAAATAATGTCTTCAGTCCTGGGTGCATTCAGTAGAGCGCGAACCGACTCCCGCGAGGCCTCGTAAGCATCGGTGGCTTGTTGGCTGAGTTGATGCACACCTCGATGGATATTGGAATTGAGGTATTCGTAATAATGCTTCTCAGCCTCTATCACCACTTTGGGCTTTTGAGTCGTCGCGGCATTATCAAGATACACCAAGGGGCGATCGTGTACTTCACGAGTCAGTATGGGAAATTCAGCACGAATGGCTGCCATGTCTAACATGCTTGCTTCGCCTATAAAAGAGGGATGGTTCATAGTGATAAATCCTCTAAAACAGAACCGCCGGGAAGATGGGTAAACAGTGCTTTACGCAAACTTGAGTACAACGCTTCCTGGCTTTCCAAACTGGACAATACCCTTGCTGCAAAGGCAAAAGTGACGAGTGCTCGGGCGGCGGCTTCATCAATGCCACGCGAACGCAAATAGAACAATTCTGCAGGATCGAGTTGGCCTACGGTTGCACCATGGCTGCACTTCACATCATCCGCAAAGATTTCGAGTTGGGGCTTGGTATCGATCTCGGCGTTCTCTGAGAGCAGTAGGTTGGCATTCGATTGCTGGGCATCCGTGTGCTGCGCATCTTTTTCCACCACCACGCGTCCATTGAACACGCCTCGCCCTGCTTCATCCAAAATCCCGCGATAACTTTGGCGACTTGTACAATTGGGACTAACATGACGCACTGTGGTGTGATGATCTAAATGCATGCGTTTGCGGGGCAAGTAAGCCCCGTCTAAATCTGCATGGGCCCCACTTGCGTTTAAATTGATCCGCAAATCTTCACGACCTATTGAGGCACCTAAGGCCAGGACGACGGAGTGATATTGCGCACGTGCAGCCACATCCACTTCCGTATCCGCCAAATGAATGGTCCGTTCCCCCTCAACTTGCAACTTTACGTGAGTGAGGTCTGCATCTTGATCCAAGGTCACTCGAGTTAAGATTTGGGCAAAAGCAGACTCGTTATGGAGCGCAATGTGCTGCTCTACCAGGGTAACGCGTGCACCCTCAGCAAGGTGAATAGCGCTTGCAGGAAAAACACTATGTCCGGCGGAAGCCGAAACAAACATGACTAAAATGGGACTGTGGATTGAAACGCCGGCAGGAATGGTGAGATCAAGACCATCCTCGCTTAGGGCCAGCCCCAGAGAAACCAACGCGCAGTGATTGGGAGAGGACAACGGAAGCCCCTCATCAGGTCGGTCTGCCACGCGCGAAGACAAGGCCCCTGCTCTCACTCCAACAGCCAAAGCGTGCTTGGACAGTGCGGGAGCAAAACGGCCATCGACAAAAACCAGACGATGTTCCGCCTGCGGTAATACTGCAACTTCTAGAATCTCTGCGAGTGATGGCTCTACATGATCCTGCTCTCGCTTCAAGGGAAGCGGCTTTTTTTCAAGCGCTGCAAGGCTGGTGTATTTCCAGTTTTCCTGGCGCGTGGTGGGCAGGCCTTGCGCTAAAAAGTATTCCAGGGCTTTTTTGCGCTGGTCGTCCAGCTGAATATTGCCCGCACCTGGGAGTAGGCTTTCTACTCGCTCAAACTCATCAGCATAAAACTGGCTGGCTACATCGCTCACTGCGCCACTCCTTTGCTAGGTGCGTCTTTTTGATCTCCGGTCAGCCAGGCATAGCCTTGGCGCTCGAGCTCTAATGCCAATTCTGGCCCACCCGATTTAATAATACGGCCGGCCGAAAGTACATGTACATAATCAGGCGTGATGTAATCGAGCAGGCGTTGATAGTGGGTAACCAAAATCATCGCGCGCTCGGGACTGCGCAAGCTATTTACCCCTTTTGAAACCACCTTAAGTGCATCAATATCCAGGCCAGAATCCGTCTCGTCTAACAATGCGAGGGTGGGCTCCAACATAATCATTTGTAGAATTTCATTGCGTTTTTTTTCGCCGCCCGAAAAGCCTTCATTGACGGCGCGATACAGCATCTTTTCGTCCATCTCCATAAAGCGCACTTTTTCTTTTACTAGACTCAGGAAATCCATTGCATCGAGTTCTTGCATACCTCGATGGCGACGTCTTGCATTCACTGCGGCTTTGAGCAGATAAATATTGCTCACTCCAGGAATTTCAACGGGGTATTGAAAAGCCAAAAATACTCCGTCGCGCGCGCGATCTTCGGCGGGCATATCGAGCAAATCTTTTCCCTGATACATCACAGAGCCGCCCGTAATTTCATAACCGTCGCGGCCGGCAAGAATACTGGCCAGCGTACTTTTTCCTGAACCGTTGGGGCCCATTACTGCATGAATTTCTCCTGCATTCACCGTAAGGTTAATACCTTTTAGGATAGGTTTGCCGTCAACTTCGGCTGTGAGGTCTTTAATGTGCAGCATTGTATTTTCCGGAGTCTTTAATTAGATAAATTTTTGATTAGCTCGATTCTTGCGTTTAAGGCTTCGTGCTTAGCCCACCGAACCCTCTAAGCTCACGCCAAGTAATTTTTGTGCTTCAACGGCAAACTCCATTGGCAGTTCCTTGAAAACTTCTTTGCAGAAGCCATTCACGATCATCGACACCGCATCCTCGGGGGATAGCCCGCGTTGGCGGCAGAAAAAGAGTTGGTCTTCACTAATACGGGAGGTAGAAGCTTCATGCTCTACCGTTGCACTGGGTTGTTTGACTTCAATATAAGGAAAGGTGTGCGCTTGGCATTTGTCCCCGAGCAATAAAGAATCGCATTGCGTATAGTTGCGCGCACCAACCGCTGACTTCGCCACTCTTACCAAACCACGATAGGACTGTTGTCCAAATCCTGCTGAGATTCCTTTAGAAACCACTGTGCTTTTAGTGTTCCGGCCAATGTGAATCATCTTAGTACCGGTATCTGCTTGTTGGCGGTGATTAGTCAGGGCCACCGAATAGAATTCTCCCACTGAGTGATCGCCTTTGAGCACCACGCTGGGGTATTTCCAGGTGATAGCAGATCCGGTTTCTACTTGAGTCCATGAAATCTTGGCGTAATCACCGCGGCAATCGCCGCGTTTAGTCACAAAGTTATAAATTCCACCTTTGCCCTCTTTGTCGCCGGGGTACCAATTTTGTACGGTGGAATATTTGATTTGTGCTTTTTCCATCGCAACCAGTTCCACTACCGCGGCATGGAGTTGATTTTCGTCTCGCATAGGTGCCGTGCAGCCTTCCAGATAGCTTACGTAAGCCCCAGCGTCTGCAACAATTAAAGTGCGCTCAAACTGGCCGGTGTTTTTAGCATTGATACGGAAATAAGTTGAGAGCTCCATTGGGCAGCGCACCCCAGGCGGGATATAGCAGAAGGAACCATCGGAGAACACAGCAGAGTTTAGTGCGGCATAAAAGTTATCGCCGACCGGAACAACAGATCCTAAGTATTGTTTTATCAATTCTGGGTGGGTGTGCACTGCCTCGGAGAAACTGCAGAACACAATGCCCACCTCTGAAAGCTTGTCTTTAAAGGTGGTAGCCACTGATACGCTATCAAATACGGCATCAACGGCAACCCCTGCCAATATCGCCCGCTCATGCAATGGAATGCCCAGCTTCTCATAGGTTTTGAGAAGCTCAGGATCGACTTCATCCAAGCTTTTGGGGCCATCCTTCTGCGACTTAGGGGCGGCATAGTAAATCATGTCCTGATAATCAATGGCAGGGTAATGCACATTTGCCCATTCAGGTGGGGTCATGGTGAGCCAATGTCGATAAGCCGCCAAACGCCATTCCAATAACCATTGAGGCTCGTTCTTCTTTGCGGAAATTAAGCGCACCACATCTTCGGATAGCCCACGCGGAATAACGTCCATTTCAAGCAGGGTTTCAAACCCATGCTCATAGTCTTTGCTGATGATTTCGTCGATGGTGCTTTGGGATTGGGACATAGTCGTTTCTCCTGGTAGCAGCGCTTAAGCGCTGACTGCCGCATGCGTTAAGTCCGGAGCGGACTTAACAAAATAAATAGGTTGTGATGGAGGGGCCGCCATGTCAGCCAAACTGACTTTTGCCAAGGCCTCATGAACGGCTTGACTGATTCGCTGCCAATTCGTTTTGACTGAGCATTGCGACTCTCGTACGCATGCCCCAGGACTGCTCCCGCATTCAGTGAGCCCAATCGGGCCTTCCATGGCTTGCAAAATATCGGCCATTGAGATGTGTTGGGCAGGGCGCGTGAGTTGATATCCGCCTTTGGTGCCGCGTTGTGATTGCAATAACCCCGCCTTAGAAAGTGTTTTAAGAACCTTAAGTGCAGTTTGTGCGCTAATCCCCACCACATTGGCCAGCTCACTGGCCGCATGGACTTCCCCTGGGTTTTGAGCCAGAAAATTCATGATGACGGTTGCGTAATCAGTAAGTTTGCCCATCTTGAGCATAGTTGCCGCCGTTTCAATAAGATTTGTTTATATAGTGGACTATTATAGTCCCATATATCATTCTCTTACCATAGGGGTCTGCTACACTGCGCTCCTTGAACTTGAATGGGGCATTTAGACCCCCACCTAAGGATTTCCCCGCTCTTACATGGAGTACTAACCATGGTGCCTCACCTCACCACCGCACTGACCGGACCACTTCTCACCCTGGAAAAAAAAGTTCTGGGGGCTATGCCCGAGATCGAGCACTGGTTCAGACAGAAATGGATGGAGCACGCTGCTCCTTTCTATGCCTCTGTAGATTTGCGTAATAGCGGCTTTAAGTTAGCCCCGGTAGATACGAATTTGTTCCCTGCAGGTTTTAATAATTTGCGGGAGGAGTTTCATCCTCTCGCGGTGCAGGCCCTCATGTCTGCTGTTGAAAAGCTGTGCCCCGAAACAGAACGCTTGTTGTTGATACCAGAAAATCACACCCGGAATCAGTTTTACCTACAAAATTTGGCTATATTGCGAAGCCTGATTGCGCGCACTGGAGTGCAGGTAAGAATTGGCTCCTTGCTTCCTGATCTGGAAGGGCCCATGCCGGTCAGCCTACCCAATGGAGACACCTTGATTCTTGAGCCTGTGCAAAGAACGGGTAACCGGCTCCACCTGGGTGACTTTGATCCTTGTGCCATTTTATTAAACAATGATTTGTCTGGCGGGGTGCCTCCCATTCTCGAGGGGCTGCAACAACGCCTGATCCCCCCAACTTGGGCGGGATGGAATCGCCGCCGTAAATCTCGCCACTTTGCTGCTTATGATCGCGTTGCCCAAGACTTTGGGCGTTTATTGGATATGGACCCTTGGTTCTTTAATCCCCTATTTTCTAGTTGTGGCCGAGTAGACTTTGCTTCCCGAACGGGCGAGGATTGCCTCGCCACAAATGTTGAAGAAATGCTGGCACAGATCCGTGAAAAATATCGTGAGCATGGAATTAGCCAAGAGCCATTCTTAATCGTAAAAGCAGATGCGGGTACGTATGGCATGGGCATCATGACAGTGAAAAGCCCCGATGATGTGCGTAACCTCAATCGCAAGCAACGCAACAAAATGGCAGTAGTGAAAGAGGGCCTGGAAGTTCATGAAGTGCTTATTCAAGAAGGCGTGTATACCTTTGAACAAATTGATGATGGCGTAGCCGAGCCGGTTGTTTATATGGTTGATCACTTTGTTATTGGCGGGTTTTATCGGGTTCATACCGGTCGCGGTCAGGATGAAAATCTGAATGCGCCTGGAATGCATTTTGTACCGCTGGCTTTTGATGAAACCTGCCAAGCGCCTGATCACGCTCATACGCTCTCTGAACCTAATCGGTTTTATACCTATGGGGTAGTGGCGCGACTAGCTTTGCTGGCTGCAGCCTTAGAATTAGAAGATATGGAAGCTGAAATTGAGCGAGAACTCGATGCCTCAGGTCCCGCTCCTTTGCTGATTTCCTAAAGCCCATTCGTTGTTTGATTAAGGATAATTGAAGTTCATGCACCTTGCTCTGATCATTGATCCTTTAGAGTCGCTCAAGCCAGCCAAAGACTCCAGCATTGCTATTATGCGAGCGGCCGCCGAAAGAGGACACACCGTCAGTACCATCGCTGCCGGTTCGCTTTTGCTCAGGGAAGGCGTGGTATTGGGCCGTGCACAACAACTACATATTGCCCCCAGAGCTTCCTCGCAATGGTGTACGCCTTTAGATGAAAAGCACCTTGCCTTAAGAGATTTTGATGCTGTATTGATGCGCCAAGACCCCCCCTTTGATCTTGAGTATTTATATAGCACGCACTTATTAGAGTTAGCACAAAGCAATGGAGCATTGGTTTTTAACAGCCCCAGTGCCCTGCGCGATCATAATGAAAAATTAGCGGCGACCCGCTTCTCACAATTCACTCCCGCTACCTTGGTTGGAAAAGATGCTCGGTATTTCCGAGAGTTCTTGTCCGAACATCAGGACATCATCGTCAAACCCTTGGACGGCATGGGGGGGAGCTCAATTTTTCGCATTCGGCAGGGTGATCCCAATACCAGTGTGATTATTGAAACCATCACCAAACAAGGCACTGAGACCGTCATGGCACAAGCCTATCTCCCCGCCATTGTAGACGGCGATAAGCGCGTCTTGGTGGTAGATGGCGAACCTGCTCCCTATTCCTTGGCGAGAATTCCTGCGGCTGGCGAAACACGCGGAAACCTGGCAGCGGGGGGGCGCGGCGAAGCACGCCCGTTGACCACTCGGGACAGAGAAATTGCTGAAGAAGTTGGGGCCTATGCGCGTACCCAAGGGTTGCTGCTCGTAGGCCTGGATATCATAGGAGACCACCTTACGGAAGTGAATGTGACCTCTCCCACTTGCATGGTAGAAATTCGTGATCAAACTGGCTTTGATGTTGCTGATCAGCTGGTAGCCGCGTTAGATAGAATCATTGTGGATAAAAAGTCTGTCCCAAACGCTTTTAGCGGGGAAGCATCTTGAATCCTCGATCATTTTCTTTAAATCGTCGCACTTGGCTTTTTCAAACGGGGGCGCTCATTGGCACAGCGGGTCTGGGCGCCCTCTCTGGATGCAGCTCAGAACCTTTTGCCCATTTTGAAGCGAACGCCTTTTCTGCTCCGGCCCAACTAGCGATATGGGGTCTAGAAGAGACGAGCAGAGCAAAAGTAGCGAAGAAAATTTGGAAAAAACTAGATGAAATGGATCAGGAAGTGTTGCAAGCTCACCTGACTCCAGAGGTGGATTTTCAGATGCGTGGGGCTGCGCTGGATGAAGCAGCCTTAATCTTGAAAGGACGAGAACTAGACGGTGCCTTATTGAGTATTGGTGAGCACGTCCTCGCTTTAGGAGAGCGAGGGTTTCGCCCTTGGCATGTAGGTGTTCCTAATCCCATCAATCTTAAACCCCTACTCAGTTTTGACCTGTTTGCCGATGAACGACTGATCACCCTGGGCCAATATGCCACTTACCGACAAAAAGAAGGGGACGAAATCACCAGCAAAAGTATGGTGAGTGAAATCGGCGAATGCGCCAGTTGCTCTGTCATTTTGCGCGGAGCAGGTGGTGCGCGGCTCGCAAAAATCGCCTTGCAGTTGTATACATCCAGTCAGAATGACTGGCAGGCTGTGATGAAACATGAAGGGCTGGATACGGTTCTTTGGGTGAGCAAAGAAGGCCACTATGAAGCAAGCAAAAACTTCGCTAGTCGCTCCATCATGACTGATGCACGTGAATCACTGACAATAATTTAAGCTCTATGCGAATCCCGGCTTAATTGAATATCTACACGCGAGCCAGCGCGATATCGCAAATCTTTTGGCAAAGCTCAGGGAAGGACAGGCCGCTTACTGCTGCGGATTGAGGCAGCAAACTCATCGCCGTCATACCAGGCAGGGTATTCGCCTCTAAGCACCACAATCCACCATCGGCATCTCGCCGAAAATCAATTCGGCAGTAATCTCTTAGCTTTAATGCCTGAGCTACGGTCGCACCTAGTAGCTGTATTTTAGCGGTCTCGGCATCATCGATCTTCGCAGGGAACACCTCAATGGCGCCACCCGGTTGATATTTGGCCTCGTAATCAAAAATCTCACTACGGGTTAAAACAATCTCACCGACCGCCAAGGGCTGACCATCCAGGATGCCCACTGTTAATTCGCGACCAGGAATAAATTGCTCTACCAACACTTCATCATCATGTTGAAAAGCGCGTTCTATAGCGGCAGGAAATTCACTCGAAGTGCGCACTACAGATAGCCCCACCGTTGACCCTTGTTTGCTGGCTTTTACAACTACAGGCCAGCCCAAAGTGAGCTCAACGGTACTGGCATCCACCGGGGCCATCAGCCAATCAGGGGTCGGCACACCCGCGTGACGCATTAAACGCTTAGCGATGTCTTTGTCCATCGCACAGGCGCTTCCAATTACTCCACTCGCGGTGTAAGGCAGCCCTCGTAAATCCAGTATTGCCTGTAAGCGCCCATCTTCTCCCGCACCTCCATGCAGAGCTACGAATACGAGATCTAATCCATTAAAAGCCGGATCGGCAAAAAATGCTGCCGGGTCTTCTGCCAGCTTTCCTAAACCGCCTAAGCTTTGAGGGGCCGTCGCTGAAACGCCTGCCGAGAAGAGATCCTCCTCTTGCTCATTATTCAATGGGCCGGTTGCCGTATCAACAGCACTCACGACATGACCGAGTGACCGCAAAGCCTTGACTACTTGAGCGGCACTGGCTATTGAAACATCGCGTTCGGAACTCGCCCCGCCAAAGAGGACGGCAATCTTGAGTTTGTTTACACTATTCATGTTGTCCCCAAGCATTGCAGCGCAAGCGCTAAGCGCAGATTACGCTTCGTGCTACACTCATTAAAGACTAATTGTCCACTCGTAAAACACTTACTCATCATGTCAGTCCGTTCTCATCTCATTATAGCCACCCGCGAAAGTCGTCTCGCCTTATGGCAAGCCCATCATATGCGGGACCGTTTAGCTGAATTATATCCAGAGGCCCGCCTCGATATACTCGGTATGACAACAACGGGCGATCAAATTCTGGATCGCACCTTAGCAGCAGTGGGTGGAAAAGGGCTGTTCGTTAAAGAATTAGAAGTGGCGATGCGCGAAGGTCGCGCGCATTTTGCTGTTCATAGTTTGAAAGATGTGCCCATGGTTTTGCCCGACGATTTCGATATGATTTTTACAGGGCCTCGCGAAGACCCCCTCGATGCTTTTGTCAGCAACGACTATCCTGATCTTCACAGCCTGCCCAAAGGTGCGGTGGTGGGCACATCTAGCCTGCGCCGTGAAAGCCAGTTGAGAGCCCGTTTTCCCCATCTTGAAATTCGCTCGCTGCGCGGCAACCTTGATACCCGTTTGCGCAAACTTGATAGCGGAGAATATCAAGCCATCTTACTGGCTGCCGCTGGATTAATGCGCTTGGGAATGGCGGAGCGAATCCGGACAAGACTCAGTTTGGAAGACAGTATTCCTGCAGTAGGTCAAGGCGCGCTTGGCATTGAGTTTTTAAAAGATGACCACGCAACTCGGGCTGCGCTTGAACCTTTAATCGATCTGGCTACTACTTTAAGGGTGACCGCTGAACGGGCTTTCTCTCGCCGTTTAGCAGGAAGTTGCGATGTACCCCTTGGAGCACACGCCGTTCTTAAAGGTGAAGAACTTCACATCGAAGGATTTGTGGCTGCTGTAGATGGCTCCAAACTATTGCGCGAATCCGTCCGCGGCCTTTCTTCTCACGCCGAAAAATTAGGCACTCAACTCGCTGAAAACTTGCTTGCTCAAGGTGCTGCTGAGATTTTAGGTGATCGTGCGCCTATTATTTAAATCTCTGGCATGAGCTCAAGCCCCGACTCGCGCCCGCTAGTCGGGCGACACATTCTGATTTGCAGGCCTGAAGGGCAAGATCGCCCTTTGGCGCAACACCTCCAATCACTGGGGGGGCAAACTTACTCTTACGCCGGTATACGCATTTCAGCCTGCGCGCATTCACCAGAAACACGTTACCACCTTCAACATCTGGCTCAGTATCAATGGGCCGTCTTTGTGAGTCGTAACGCGGTTGAATTTGGGCTGCGCGCGTCTGAACATTTTGGTACCTGGCCTTCCCAAGTGCGTTGTGTTGCCATTGGCAAGGCCACCGCCCTGAAACTTGAACAAGCTGGCTGCGGGCCTGTGTTGCGCCCACAGGGCAGCGAAGACAGCGAGGGCTTGCTTCAGGCCCAAGCCCTACAAGATTTAGAAGGTCAGCGGGTTCTTATATTTCGCGGGCAGGGTGGGCGCGAGGCCTTGGCAGAGGGCTTGAGGGCGGCAGGGGCTATCGTTGATTATGCGGAGGTGTATCAAAGACAAGCGCCCTCTGAAGACCCGGGGGAACTGCGCTCGATGGTTCATTCACATCAACTTTCGGCTATTTGCGCCATGAGTAGCGAAACCCTGCACAATGTTCTTGAAGCCTTTGGTCTAGAATGTTTATCTGGCTTATGCTCTATTCCTTGGTTGGTGCCTCATCCCAAAATTGCAGCGGTAGCCCGCCAAGCAGGAATTCAGCAGGTAATAGAATCACCGGGTAGCGAACTTGAAGCGGTGAGTGGTGCCCTTATTAACTTTTTTCGATAATTCACTCATGAATTCGTCCGACGTTTCTGTGCCTCAACAAGATCCTTTAGAGCCCTCCCCTACTGCACGTTCCCCGCGTGAAAGAAGGCTTATTCGCGAGGTACGCGCGGCGATTGGCGTGGCTGCTCTGGCTTGTGTACTCACCATACTCGGTAACATCGAGTCGCAACGTGAGATTCTAGAGTCACGCTCTGATTTACAAAAACAGCTTGCTGAGCTTGATGCTACGAGCCGCCAAGCCCGAGCACTAGCAGGCCAAGCGCAAAACGCTACGGCTGATATTGAAACAAGAATCAGTGCGCTTGATGGTCGAGTGAGCGATACACAAACTCAGCAAACGACTTTGTCGGCCTTATATCGCGATCTATCGATTAACAAAGAAGAAGTGGTGTTGGCTGAAGTAGAACAGGCTGTTTCAATTGCCAATCAAGAATTACTCTTGGCGGGTGATGTCCGTTTGGCGATCAATGCAATGGAAGATGCCGAGCGCAGATTGGAGCGCATTAACCGCCCTTCTTTGCAAGGTATTCGGCAGGTGGTCGATCAGGATTTGCGCCGACTGCGCGCGATTCCGGTTGCGGACGTATCGGGCATGAGTCTGCGCCTTGAAAATCTGGCAAATTCTGTTGATCAATTACCCTTAGCTGCTGCAGCACGGCCTGTCCCTCCGGCTAAAATGAAGGATAAAAAACCAGAGGGCTTTTGGGCCAACCTTGGGGATAAATTTCTCACTGAGATTGGCCAAGCAGTTCGAATTCAACGCAGTGAAGGCGAAGCCTTACCCCCCTTAGCTCCTGATCAAACCTTTTTCCTGCGGCAAAACTTGCGCTTACGTCTTCTCACGGCAAGACAAGCACTCCTATCTCACGATGAAACAAACTATCGGGGTGACCTAAGGCTAGCCAGCCGTTGGCTTGATAGCTGGTATGACAAACAAGATAAAGGGGTTAGGCAAGCAGGGGATACGTTGAGACTGATGATTGAGTCCCCTACGTCCATCCATCTCCCCGATGTGGCGGCGAGTTTAAATGCCATTCGTGATCATCAATCCGCTCGCACACCAGGCCGTGTGAAATGAACACCGTCATTTGGATACTGCTACTCGCTGGTCTTGCGGTCACAACGGCAATATTGACTGCAAATGGCGGAGCCTTTGTGTTGATAGTATTACCTCCCTGGCGAATAGAGTTATCGGTTGCAGCTTTTGTCATCGCCGTTTTGCTGATGATGGTATTGGGTTTTTTTGTAACCAGAGTCACTGCTGGAACCTTGAATCTACCCTCTAGCATCCGCGCTTTAAGATTGGGACGGCGTCAGGCAAAAGCTAAAGAGGCTGTTCTTTTTGCTGCAGAAGCTTTTTTTGAGGGGAATTACGCCAGGGCAGAACAGGCTGCGCAACGCGCACTGACCCAAGGTGAGTCTGTGGGCTTATGCGCCGTCATCGCAGCGCGGGCCGCACATCATCAGAGACGTTTCACTGAGCGGGACCAATACCTAGAGTCTTTACACAGCCTATTACCGCGCGATCGTATTTTGCAATTAAGCACGCAAGCTGATTTACTTCTTGATGAGCGCCGTCACCAGGAGGCAACCGAAGTGCTGCGCCGTGCCCGCGAAATCGCGCCTCGCAGCCAAACCGTTCGTCGCCTCACACTTCGTGCCCAGGTCTTGATGCGCCAATGGGATCTGGTCCTGAAAACACTTCAAACTTTAGAGGCTGCAAAAGGAATCGATGGCCCCCACGCAGATGCCGTTCGCCGGCAAGCTTTGCTTGGCTTATTGGCTCGCCATGGCCAAGATACCAAAAGCCTGCGTACTTTTTGGCGTTCATTGTCACAACGCGAACGCAGCGATCGCGCTTTGGTCATCTCGGCGGCTAGTTTATTCATTGGCCTGAAATTGATGGACGATGCTAGAACCATACTTGAACAAGCATTAGATGAAGCATGGGATACCGAATTCGCCGCCCTTTACGGTAAGTGCCACAGTTCGAGTGTTCTTGAACAGATCAAGAAAGCTGAGGGCTGGCTCACCCTGCACCCCCAAGATGCCGGCTTGCTTCTGAGTTTAGGGCGCTTATGCCTTCACCAATCCTTATGGGGTAAAGCACAAAACTATTTAGAAGCGAGCCTCGCCCTCGAACCTTCGCGTGAAGGCCGAGCGCTATTGGAGGAGATGGGGACCAATCTGATTTCCCGGATACCAAAAATGCGTCCGATGCCGCCTGATTTAGAAGGGGGTTAAGCTTTTTTGTTAGGATCGACAGCAATCGTAAAGGGGTCAGAATAGAACTCTTCCTCAGGCAAACCACGTGAACTGATAAAACTGCGTTTTCCAGCATCGACCATCACTGGGGCCCCGCAGGCGTATACCTGATAGCCCGAAAGATCTGCAAAATCTGCCAGAATCGCTTCATGCACAAGCCCGGTACGACCCTGCCAATGGTCGTCGGCAAGAGGCTCAGAAAGTACCGGGATGAAAGTAAAGTTGGAGTAGTTTGCTTGCCAATTTCCTGCTTCTTTCGCCATGTAAAGGTCTTGCAAACTCCGCACGCCCCAATATAAAACCATCTGGCGTAAGGAACCTTGGGCCAAGGCATGCTCAATAATGCCCTTAATCGGGGCAAATCCCGTTCCACCCGCCATAAACACGATCGGCTTATCGGAATCTTGGCGCAGAAAAAACGTGCCCAAGGGCCCCTCTATACGCAAAATCGTCTTGGGTTTGAGTTCTTCAAAAACATATTTTGAAAAATTACCGCCCGGATAATGACGAATATGCAGTTCAACCAAGTTGCCTTCACCGGGAGTGCTGGCCATCGAAAAACTACGTCGCTTGCCGTCCTGCATGATGAAGTCAATATATTGCCCCGGTAAAAAATTGAATTTTTCCGTAGCGGGAAGTTTTAACCGCAAAATAGCAACGTCATGGCTAATGCGATCTATGCTCTCTACACGAACTGGCAGCTTGCGTACCGCAATATCTTTGACACCGGAGATCATGCGCGCTTCAATCACGAGATCGGTCTTGGCTTTAGCCAGACAAAAGAGTGCCTTGCCTGATGAAATTTCTTCATCACTCAAAGCATTAGATTGATAATCGCCTAAATCTACCTCGCCAGAGACGATACGTCCCTTGCAGGTCCCGCAGGCACCGCTTCGGCACCCGTAGGGTAGGCCAAACCCTTGGCGCAATGCGCCTTCAAGCAGGGTCTCGTTATCTTGGAGTTCAAAAGTGTGACCCGCAGGCTGGATAGTGACATGCAGTGGCATAAGCCGGGATACTCCTAATCTATGAATACGTTATCGATACAAACTGAAAGATTGTTGATTGTTGGATCGGGTGATGTCGCTTGGCGCGCGCTTCCTTGGTTATTAAAACGTTTCCGTGTTTTTGCGGTGTGCCGCAATACCGAAAATGCAACGCGTTGGCGAAACGCAGGTGCTGTCCCAGTGATTGCTGATTTAGACGACCGAAAATCCTTAATGCGGCTCAAAGGTCTGGCTAACTGGGTTTTGATCACTGCGCCGCCCAACGGTTCCCAACCTGACGATCCGCGGTTAAAGCGCTTGCTCGCTCAGCTTAGCTCGGCGCGGATCATACCATGCCGGTTAGTCTATATTGGTACTACAGGGGTTTATGGGGATTGTGCTGGCGCTAAAATTGATGAAACCCAGCCCCGGCGCGCAGAAAATGCCCGGGCAAAGCGACGAGTAGCGGCAGAAAACCTTTTACGCCATTGGTTGTATTCTTGTTCTCAGGTTCATCGCACAGCGAGTATTTTGCGAGCACCAGGCATCTATGCCGCTGATCGCCTACCTTTAGCACGACTTTCTGCTGGAACTCCTGCAATCCGAAGCGAAGAAGATAGCTACACTAGCCACATACACGCAGATGACCTCGCAATGGCGGCATGTTTGGCGCTTTTCCGTGCAAAAGCCGGCCGCGCTTATCATGTATGTGACCACTCGCAGATCAAGATGGGGGATTGGTTTGATTTGGTAGCAGCGCATTTTGATCTCCCCAAGCCTGTCCGCATCACCCGATCAGAAGCTGAAAAGCAAATCCCTGCTGCGCTGTATAGTTTTATGCGGGAATCGCGCCGCTTAAGTAATCACAGGCTTTTACAAGAATTGCGCCTTAGGCTGCGCTATGCTTCGGTTAATCAAGGCTTAGCCGCTGTTCCCAAGCCCTTCACTTTTTAAAAGACCTGATTGATGAACCCTAGAACTTCTCAAACGCGACTCGTTATTCTGCTTGCCTGTGCTGCAGCCTTTGGTCTTCTTAGCACCTGGTGGTTGCACCAAGCACCCGATACGCATGGGCCAACCGCGTTAGATGGTCTGCTTTCTTCACAGAGCAAAACCCCTCATCCCGCAACCATTTCTCAAGGGGCGCTCATGGCAATTAGTCTGCCAGATCCTTCTGGCAAACCCCATACTTTTGCCGAATGGCAAGGCCGCCCCTTAGTCATTCATTTTTGGGCCACTTGGTGCCAGCCCTGCGTTGAAGAACTCCCCACCCTGGCAAAATTCAGCCGCTTATCGAAGTTTGCAGATGCCGCCGTGATTGGAATTGCAATGGACGCGCCTAAAGATGTGGATGCTTTTTTAAAGTCACACACCATTCCCTTCACAATCCTGCAAGAATCCCAGGGGATCGCTGATGATTTAAGTAGTCGACTGGGAAATCCGGCAGGATCGCTGCCATTCTCTGCCATTGTGAATCGAAAAGGGGTAGTGGTTGAGACTCGCTTAGGTCCTTGGAAGGAGGGAGAACTAGAGGCGCACCTTGCGCCATTGCTGGCTGCAGACTAATTCGCCCATGCCCCAAAGAAACTGTCAAGTGAACCGAGGCTCCCCGGCGTTCACCGAAATTGTAGACAGATTGAAGAAAATTGCTCACACTTCGTTCCACATTGACTCTTCGGCTGGGCGAACATGATTTCGCATGGCAGTTCTTATGGACCTCAGAAAACTTAAAAAACTCATCGACCTCGTTCAAGAATCCGGAATTGCCGAACTTGAAATTACCGAGGGTGAAGAGAAAGTTCGTATCAACAGGGTAGGCTCCGGTGTGGCTGGAGGCGTTGTGATGTCGCAAGCGCCGACCATGATCCACCCAGATTATATTGCCCAGCCTCAGGCGCATTCTCATGCACCGGCACCTGCAGCTGTTCCCGCTCCCCCTCCTGTCTCGGAAGGCACCCCCGTCAAGTCTCCTATGGTGGGTACCTTTTATCGCGCGCCCTCTCCTGGCGCAGCCGCTTTTATTGAGGTGGGCCAGGCCGTTACGGTGGGACAAACTTTGTGCATCATTGAAGCTATGAAGCTGATGAACGAAATTGAGTCTGATGTGGCGGGTGTTGTTACTAAGATTCTTGTTGAATCCGGCCAACCCGTTGAATACGGTGAGCCGCTCTTCCTTGTTTCACCCAACTGAGTTACCGCATCATTTATGTTTGAAAAAGTGCTCATCGCCAATCGCGGCGAAATTGCGCTCCGCATCCAGCGCGCCTGTCGCGAACTCGGTATCAAGACTGTTGCGGTGCATTCTGAAGCTGACCGTGAGGCCAAATATGTCAGGCTGGCAGATGAATCGGTATGTATCGGACCTGCTTCATCAGCCCAGAGTTACTTAAATGTACCGTCTATTATCAGCGCCGCGGAAGTAACCGGAGCCGAAGCCATTCATCCAGGTTATGGTTTCCTCGCTGAAAACGCAGACTTTGCGGAACGTGTCGAGAAAAGCGGTTTTGTTTTTATCGGCCCTCGTGCAGAAACCATTCGCCTGATGGGCAGTAAAATTAGCGCGAAAGATGCCATGGAAGCGGCAGGCGTTCCTGTGGTTCCCGGTTCAGGGGGGGCACTCAATGATGACCCTGAAGCCCTCTTAAGCATCGCTGAAAAGATAGGTTTTCCAGTGATCATCAAAGCCTCAGCAGGCGGGGGCGGGCGCGGGATGCGTATCGTTCAAAATGCTGACGAACTGGTGGCGGCTGTCGCGATGACTCGCGGCGAGGCGGGCGCTGCGTTTGGCGACGATACGGTTTATATGGAAAAATTCCTCACCCTGCCAAGGCACATCGAAATTCAAGTGATGGCCGATGAGCACGGTAATGCCATTTTCTTGGGTGAACGGGATTGCTCTATGCAACGGCGACACCAAAAAGTCATTGAGGAAGCGCCTGCCCCCGGCATTTCTTCTGCACTACGCAACACAATCGGCGAGCGTTGTGCTGAAGCTTGCCGGCGTATTGGATATCGTGGTGCAGGAACTTTTGAGTTTTTATATGAGAACGGAGAGTTCTTTTTCATCGAAATGAATACTCGTATTCAAGTTGAACATCCCGTTACCGAAGCGATCACGGGTGTGGATTTAGTTCAGGAACAACTTCGTGTTGCAGCTGGTGAAAAGCTCAGCGTGACCCAGAAGGATGTTGTGATTCGTGGCCATGCCATCGAATGCCGCATTAACGCAGAAGATCCATTTACTTTTGTCCCTTCTCCCGGTCGTGTAACCCAATTTCATACCCCTGGCGGCCCCGGTATCCGTGTTGATTCACATATGTATCAAAACTGCACGGTACCGCCCTATTACGATTCCTTAATCGCTAAAATCATTGCCCATGGCGATACCCGTGCCCAGGCTTTAGCTAGGATGCGTATTGCTCTTTCAGAAATGGTTGTTGAAGGCATCAAAACCAATATTCCATTACACCAGGAGTTGTTGAATGACCCAGGCTTCATTGCAGGGGGCACTTCGATTCATTACCTAGAAGAAAAGCTCGCGCGCGAGCGCGGCAAAGGACACTAAACCATGCCTTGGCGACGCGTAGTGGTGTCGCTGCAGGCCGACTTGGCCGATGCCTTTGCTGACGCTCTATTAGATTCAGGTGCTTTGGCGGCCAGTATCGAGCAGGATCGCAGTGCCGGTCAGGCCGAACATGCCCTGTTTGGGGAACCTGGGTATATCGATGATATGGGGCCGAGTCTGTGGCCCGATTGCCTGGTTGATGCCCTCCTTCCTTTGGATTTTGATGCGAACGCCTTGATTCACTCTGCGAGTGTTCTTCTTGAACTTCCTGAAGCACCGAATTTCACTGAAGATATCGTGGCCGATCAAGATTGGGTTAGAGCGACACAAAGTCAGTTTGAACCCATTCATATTGCCTCGGGCTTATGGATTGTTCCAACTTGGCATGAACCACCCGAAACTCAAGCCATCAATATTCGTCTCGATCCGGGTCAGGCTTTTGGAACAGGAAGTCATCCTACTACTAGGCTTTGCTTGCAATGGCTTGCCGCCAACTGTCCTCAAGGAAGTGTTTTAGACTATGGGTGTGGTTCCGGGATTTTAGCCATTGCAGCGCATTTATTGGGCGCTCAAAAAGTCATTGGAGTCGATCTTGATCTTGCGGCGATCTCTACTGCCAATGCCAATGCGGAAGCCAATCATGTCGCGGCTCAATTTGGGCTACCGGATCTACCCTCTGCGCAAGGGAAATTTGATGTTGTACTGGCCAATATTTTAACCCGTCCTTTAATTGCTCTCGCTCCTCTGTTGATTGCGCGTCTTGCACCTGGTGGGCAGCTGGTCCTGTCTGGCATCTTAGACCGACAGGTTGAAGAAGTTGTCAGCGCCTATGCCTTTGGCATAAAGCTTCATTCTTTTGGGGAACCAGGGGAATGGGCTTGTCTTAGCGGGCATCTCAAGCTGTGAGCCTCACGCGCGTTACGACTACGTGCCCGCAATGTAGTACCATTTTTCGGGTGAATCCAGAGCAACTCGCTGCGCGACGGGGGCAAGTGCGTTGCGGCAGATGCCGTCATGTTTTTAATGGCTATGAAACCGTATCGATTGGCCCGATAGAAAGCAATAAAACCGCTTCAGGTTCTTCATCCAGAGCCACTTCATCCTATCCCTCCTCACCAGCCAGTTGGTGGAGCAGAATTCGTGGCTTTTCGGACACCGCTTCGCGTTCCTTGAGTTCAGAGGCACGAACGCCTGCCCCCAGTATTCTAAAAGGGGGATCTCCTCGTGACGAATTTGGTTTTCGCATTCCCTTTTGGAAACTTCATTTAGCGAAGTTTTTTTTTGCTTTTTCCTTCATTCTTTTTTTGCTTATTTTTGTTGGGGAGCGCATCGCCATCATTCAGCTTATTCCCGCAATGCGCCCCGTGTATCTCAAGATGCTGTCCCCCTTAGGCTTGCACACTCCGTTTCCCGGAGATGCGGATTTATGGACGGTTGAAAGCAGCGATTTACGCGAAGACCCCAAAGATAGCGAAGTGTTTCACCTGAGTGCGACCCTTAGAAATCGCGCTAAAAGTACGCAATCGCTTCCATCTATTGATCTCAATCTGACTGATATGGATGGGCTGAGCATCGACCATCAAATCATCACCCCTGAGCAATATTTACCTGAGGGCCGATTGGTTGAACAAGGTTTGCCGGGCAACTCTGAACTGTCTTTTAAGCTGGAACTCAAACATTCTGGAAAGCGAAGTCAAGGTTATAGATTGGTTGTGTTCTTCCCTTAGAACTTTTTCTCATCAAAATAATCCAGGTTTGTAGTGTTGCACCGCACTCATTGCGATTACCTCGTATAATCTACGGGTTAAATTTTTTTCATCTTTCTTGGGCCCAAGACATGATTACTTCTTCCAGCCCGCGTACACAGCGCGGCATGAGCACCGTTGAATCAGCCATCGCAGTTGCCGTTGGCGCCATTGGTCTGGTTATCGGCATTGTATTAATTGTGCAATTCTCTATTTCATCTTATGGCAGCAGAGATGCAAGCAAAGAGTCATCTATGTCTCACGATGCCATCATGGCGCGCCTCAAGCCCGTGGGTGAAATCGGTATGTATGATCCCAATGCCCCTCAGCCTACAGCAGCCAAAGCCCTTGTTGTAGCAGCTGCGGTGCCCTCGGCAAACAAAGGTGAGGCCACGTTTAAAGGTATATGCACAGGTTGCCATGGTGCCGGTGTAATGGGCGCCCCCAAATTTGGCGATAAAGCCGCATGGGCGCCTCGCATTGCCAAAGGTTTGGATGTGCTCTATGTCAGTGCCATCAAAGGAAAAAATGCAATGCCTGCAAAAGGTGGAAACCCAGCGTTGGCGGACGATGATATCAAGGCAGCTGTTCAATATATGGTTAATGCTGCCAAGTAATTTCTGGTGAGTCGCTATGTGATTGGCGACGTGCAGGGGTGTTATGAGCCGTTAAAACGGCTTCTTAACACACTACCTTTGGGCTCCGACGATCAACTCTGGTTTACCGGTGATTTGGTCAATCGGGGCCCGCATTCTTTAGAAGTGCTGCGCCTTGTAAGAGAACTTGGCCCGCGCGCAAGAACCCTACTTGGTAATCATGATTTGCACCTGTTATGCGTAGCAGAGGGATTTGCGACACAGCATAAAGGCGATACCTTAGCGGAGATTCTTGATGCTCCGGATCGCCTTGAGCTATTAAACTGGTTGCGCACGCAACCCTTAGCCATTCAAGAAGAAGGGTTTCTGATGGTGCATGCTGGGGTTTTTCCCACTTGGACGAGCGCGCAAACAATCCGCCTAGCCAATGAAGTTCAAACCTTTCTAAGCGGCCCTCACTACCGTGACTTTTTAGCAGTGATGTATGGAAACAAGCCAGATGCCTGGGATGAATCACTGAGCGGATTCAACCGATTACGCGCCATTATCAATGCCCTGACCAGAATGCGACTATGCAGCCCTGAAGGAATAATGAATTTCTCGCACAAGGGAGAATTGGCTGATGCGCCTAAAGGTTTGATCCCTTGGTTTACAGTGCCTCACCGCGCTACTGAACACGATACGGTGATATTTGGACACTGGTCGGCATTGGGTTTAGTGATGAAACCTAATTTGATTGGAGCAGATACGGGATGTTTGTGGGGTAGAACGCTCACTGCTGTGAGACTGGAGAACAGGGAAGTGTTTTCAGTACCCTGTTCTCCTGACTAGCTAAAAAAGCCTATAACACCCACTCCGCCAAATTACTTGGTGGTGGTGGTTGCAGTGGTGGTAGTGCTTACTTTAGGCACTTTGGGTGTTTTAGCTGTTTTGGTGGTGGTGGTGCCAGTTGTTGCAGTGGTGCCAGTGGTGCCGGTTGTTGCTGTGGTGGTGGTTGCAGTGGTACCGGTGGTGGTGGTGGTGGTT
>CAIPTD010000146.1 GCA_903867885.1 uncultured Ferrovum sp.
ACTGGATGATGGTGGGCATCAATCCTTTCAGCAAATTGTGACGCTTACTGAAAGCATTCAATCTTCAAAAGAACAAGGATTAATTGTAATAGAAGACACCTGCTCAAGTTTCATGCGTGAGTTCGCTGCCCACCGTAATCATAGCTTTTTAGAATTTGCTAAAGCGTCTACCGACACGCTGATCGCAAAGACCAATCCTTGGCCTAATGAATTTCCAATGATAAGCAATCCTGAATGTATCGACTTATTCTCATCGGTTTATAGCATTCAATTTTTTTCAGGAATCGTAGTATTTAAAATTGATCCTCGCTCCGAAGAAAAGGCCCAGAATATCTGGAATCATTTACCTCAGAATGCTGCTTCTGACTTCAGATACAACGGCGTTTCGTCTGCGGTTGTATCTTGGCCTGATCCGTTTACCCAAGCTAGTATTGTCGTCAGGGGTGGAGAAAGATAAATTTTTGTTTTTCATTAAAACTATTTATAGCATCTAAAAAAAGCCAAAACATGCCCTCTACCGTTCTGATTACCACCGCCACCTCGCCACCAGAAGGCATGCCCTTTTTGCAAATGACAAATGTTGCTGCACGTTTCATCACAGCAAAAGCAGCTGCCTTTTTTTGGGCTGCGCAGGGAGTAGAACAACTTGTCATCGCAGATGCAACCGGTTCAACACTTTTAAAAGAAGATGAAGTTACGCTTTTAAGCGCCATGAATGTAGCCGTAGAGCAAATTCACTATCAGCAAGATGACGCGCTCATCACTTCTCGTGGTAAGGGTTATGCCGAAGGTGAGTTGATTAAATTTGCACTTAATGAATCCGACTTTTTGCAGAACGAGACTAGTTTTTTTAAATGTACCGGCAAGGTGTATTGTCGCAACTTTGCACAAATCCAGCAGACCATTGAAGCCCATCGTATAAGGAATATATTCTGGAAGCATCTTGGCGAGGGTGATATAACAAAGCCCTGGGCAGACACTCGATTTTTCTACACCACAAAATACTTTTGCGAACACTACCTTCTACCCGCATATATGAATGCGGACGACCACACGTCAGCTGCCGAGTATTTTGTGTTTAATATGCTGAATGAAACTTTACCTCAGTCTAAGACTTTGAGGCCTTTGCTCTCTGGGTTCGAGGGAGGGACAGGACGCCCTTACTTTGATTTTAGTCTTGGGGCGCTAGACGCCAGCTGTCCTTGCTGGTTGAATACTTTATAAGGGGTCTAACCCCTTTCATACGATAAAATCTTATATAAGAAAACGCCGGCGAACCGGCGTTTTGCAGTGGTAAAGTTCAGTTTTTTACAAGCGCTCGAACACTGTTGCGATGCCCTGGCCGCCACCAATACACATCGTCACCAGTGCATAACGGCCACCGGTGCGATGCAATTCATAAATGGCTTTAGTGGCAATGGCCGCACCCGAGCAACCGATGGGGTGGCCCAATGCAATTGCGCCACCATTGGGGTTAGTCTTAATGGGATCAAGCTCCAAACCACGCGAAACTGAAATCGCTTGTGCCGCAAATGCTTCATTGCTCTCAACCACATCCATATCGGCAACCGTTAAACCTGCTTTCTTCAAAGCCAATTTAGAAGCAGGGATCGGGCCTTCTCCCATGACATCATTCGGCACGCCGGCCAAAGCGTAAGACACCAAGCGCGCCATAGGCTTGTGGCCTGCAGCAGCAGCAACAGCCGCATCCGCTAGCACAAAGAAAGCAGCACCATCGTTGATACCGGAGGCATTGCCTGCTGTAACTGAACCCCCTTCTTTTTTGAAAGCAGGCTTCATCTTGGCCAAGGATTCCATTGTAGTGTCAGGCTTCACGTGTTCGTCGGTATCAAAAATCACCTCACCTTTACGGGTTTGCTTCACCACAGGAACAATCTGTGATTTAAAGCGGCCGTCAGCAATCGCAGCTGCAGCACGTCGATGCGATTCACACGCCACTGCATCCTGTTCTTCACGGGTAATGCCCCATTTAGTCACAAGGTTTTCTGCAGTGATGCCCATGTGGCCTACACCAAAGGGATCGGTCAATGCTGCGACCATCATATCAACCATCTTGGTATCACCCATACGGGCACCTGAACGCATAGCAGGAGATAAATACCCGCCCCTGCTCATGACTTCTACCCCACCCCCAATGCCGTAATCGCAATCACCCAAGAGAATATTTTGAGCGGAAGTCACAATGGCTTGGAGGCCAGAGGAGCATAAACGGTTCAGGGACATGGCGACTGAATCCATGGGCAAACCGGCTTGTATGGAGGCAACACGCGCAACATACGGAAAACGAACTTCAGTAGGAATCGTATTGCCTACCGTGACATAGTTAATTTCCTTGGGATCTACGCCAGAACGTGCAATCGCTTCTTTCATGACGATTCCGGCTAACTCAGCGGGCTCGATATCCGACAAAGACCCACCAAATCCACCAATGGCGGATCGGGCTGCACTTAAAACAACTACATCGCGCTTACTCATTTTTTCTCTCCTCTCGCTGCTGGGTGGAATTTTCAGGCAGGTTTGATCGGTTCTGCCCAAAGGTCGTGGCTGTCCGAATCAATGATACGGACTTCCATAAAGTCTCCAGGTTTAAAGTCTCCTGGAGTATCAATCTGAACTACCCCATCAATATCAGGCGCATCAGCATAAGAGCGCGCCAACGCCACAGGCGTGCCATTTTCCATTTCGCCCAATTCATCAATCAATACTCGCATTGTTCGGCCCACTTTATTGGTCAATCGGGCTTCACTAATTTCTTCTTGTACTTCCATGAATCGGGCTTGACGTTCTTGTTTCACTTGCTCTGGAACGGGGTCCGGCAAGGCATTGGCTGCCGCGCCTTCTACAGGCGAGTAGGCAAAACAGCCTACTCGGTCAAGCTGGGCCTCACGTAAGAACTGCAAGAGCTCTTCAAATTCTGTCTCTGTTTCGCCGGGAAATCCCACTACGAATGTGCTGCGTAAACTGATATAGGGGTTGATCTTGCGCCAGTTTAAGATACGATCCAAGGTTTTCTCGGACGCGGCAGGGCGTTTCATCAATTTCAAGATACGAGGACTGGCGTGCTGAAACGGAATGTCAAGATAAGGCAGTAAACCTGGCTCACCTTCACCGGACCCCATCAAGGGAATGAGTTCATCCACATGAGGATAGGGATATACGTAGTGCAATCGTACCCAAACGCCTAATGAGCGCAGTGCCTCTGCAAGCTCTGTAGTGCGGGTCTTCAGAGGCTTGCCATTCCAAAACCCAGTGCGATATTTCACATCCACGCCATAAGCACTGGTGTCTTGTGAGATCACTAATATCTCTTGCACACCCGCTTTAACCAGCGCTTCTGCCTCATGCATGACTTCACCAATCGGCCGGCTCACCAAATCCCCGCGCATCGATGGAATAATGCAGAAGGTGCAGCGATGGTTACAGCCTTCAGATATCTTTAAATAAGCAAAATGCTTAGGGGTTAAGCGAATCCCTTGTGGTGGTACCAGGCTGGTAAAGGGATCATGTGGGGCCGGCAAATGCGCGTGCACGGCATCCATCACTTCGTTGGCTGCATGTGGACCTGTGACGGCTAAAACTGAGGGATGCGCCTCGCGCACGCGGTCACCTTGAGCACCCAAACATCCCGTAACGATGACCTTACCATTCTCTTTGAGTGCCTCGCCTATCGCATCGAGAGACTCTTCTACCGCCGAATCGATAAACCCACATGTGTTCACAACCACAAGGTCAGCCCCCTGATAGTCGGGCGCGATGTCATAGCCTTCAGCGCGCAAGCGCGTTAGGATCTGTTCAGAATCTACGAGAGCTTTGGGGCAGCCTAGGCTTACAAAGCCGACCCTGCCTGCAGATGGAAGATTTTTCATGATACGAAGCGGTGAGGGATAAGCGTTAAACAGGTGAAGCTTGGGCTTTGTTTCTCACTCTTTTTCGCCTTTCTCCCCGGGCGCACCTTGAAATGGAAACTGACCAAACATGGTACGGGCTTGTTTTTGCATCTCACCCTGCATCTCCACGAAGATGTTTGCGCTTTGTTCCATGTAGTTACCCATCAAACCTTGAAGAGCAGGACCCTGTGCTTTCATGAACTGGCTCCATACTTCAGGATTGATCATGGGTGCGTCGCCATACATGGTACGTGCTTGATCTTGCAGCTTTTTCTGGATTTCAACGAAGTTTTCTAGCCCCTTTTCCAGATAATTACCCATCAACCCTTGCATTGCATTGCCGTAGGAGCGAATCATTTGAGACAACATATCGCTGGTGAACAACGGAGCAGCGCCTGACTCTTCTTCAAGGATGATTTGCATCAAGATACTACGAGTGAGATCTTGACCGCTTTTAGCATCAACAACTTGAAATTCAGCGTTAGCTATTACAAGTTGCTTGACCTCGGCCAGCGTGATGTAACTGCTTGTTTCTGTGTCATATAGCCGACGATTAGGATATTTTTTAATAATTCGCATGTGATCAATCATGCCCATTATCTGGGTCGCTATGTTCAGGGGACGTTCTAAGCACAACCCAGATCTCTGAAGGGTTGTACTGCACATGTCTAAAAGGTATCACGTTTACCTCAAAGTGATGACAAATTCTCAACAAATGACCACGAATCAATATTTTTTTGCACTGCACAAAAAATACTTGACATCCCCCTAAGGCAATCTTATATTGGTAGTCATGCTGCATCGCAACACTGCTTTTTTAAACAATGATGTACCCACTTAAACAATAATTTTTTCGCTTAACTCAACATTCGGAGCATTTAAACTATGTTTACCTCTGCTGACCAAGTTACTCATTTTAACAAATCCGCCCTCGAAGCCATGATGGGTGTTGCTAAACTTTCATTCGACACCACCGAGCGTGTGTTCGGTTTGAGTCTGGAAATTGGTAAAGAATCGCTTGCAGAAGCGAGCAAGAATGCAAAAGCATTGGCTGATGTAAAAGACGCACATGCCTTGATGGATCTTCGCACTAAGGCTACTGAGGCATCGGTAGAGAAAGCGTTGGATTACTCGCGCACGATGTACGAAGTTGCTGCTAATACCCAGAGCCAACTGTCTGCCATGTTTGAACAGCACACTTCTGAATTGAACAAAAACTTCGCTACCGCTGTTGAAAACGCAGTGAAGTCAGCCCCCATTGGTGCGGATGTTGCGCTGGCTGCTGTTAAAAGCACAGTAGCTGCTTCTTCAGCTGCGATGGAAAGCATGACCAAAGCTGCGAAGCAAGTTAGTAACTATGCTGACGCTGGCGTGAAGGCCACCACCGAAGCTGCTGTTGCTGCCGTTAAAACCAGCAAAGCAACCAAAACAGCCAAGTAATTTGTTTTAAATCGAGAGGGGTTCACCCCCGCTTGCTTAACGTCTCCTCCTCCTTTGTCACGAAGGTTCCCTTCAGACAAAGGCTTCGAACCCGCAGTGCGTTTGCATTGCGGGTTTTTTTTGGTGCGGCCTTACTGCATGTGTTGACCGCCATTAATGGCGATATTGGCACCGGTCACAAAAGCGGCTTCATCAGAGGCCAGATATACAATCAAACCCGCTACTTCTTCAGGCTTACCTAAACGCCCAACAGGAATCTGCGGCAAGATTTTGCTATCTAAAATATCCTGTGGGATAGCTGTAACCATTTTAGTGCCGATGTATCCCGGTGAAATAGTGTTTACGGTCACGCCTTTGCGGGCTACTTCTAGGGCCAAAGATTTAGTAAAGCCATGCATACCTGCTTTTGCAGCAGCATAGTTTGTTTGTCCAAAAGCGCCCTTTTGGCCATTGACTGAAGAGACATTAATCACCCGTCCCCAACCGCGATCCACCATGCCATCCACAATAGGTTTGCACATATTGAAAACACTATTCAGATTGGTATTCAGTACTGCGTCCCAATCCACTTTGCTCATCTTCTTGAAGGTCATATCGCGTGTAATACCCGCGTTATTCACCAGCACATCAATCGGTGCAACTTCTTGTTGTATTTTTGTGATGACAGCAGCGCACTCCTCGGTATTCCCAACATCCAATGCGTAGGCGTGGAAGTTGTAGCCCTTGTCCTTCATTTCGGACAACCATGCCACCGCCTTCGTACTGCCTGGGGAATAAGTAGTGACCACCTGGTAGCCGAGATCAGCCAGCTTGGTACAAATTGATTCACCCAATCCGCCCATGCCGCCTGTTACTAATACTGTCTTATTGTGATTACTCATGAACTGCTCCTCTTATTATTCATTACGCGTTTATTCGCACCCTAGCTGATGTTTAATCAGCCTCTTCACAACGCACTCGAACGTAGCGCCCGGGTGCTTCCTCGATAGGAGGATGTTTGGCATCCCCCAATTTTTTCTTAGCAAGAACCTGCTTTGCGGTGTGATCATCCAACCATTCCGCCCATGGCTTCCACCAACTACCCGGAATACTTTTTGCAGTTTCAAACCAACGATCGGCTTGATTCTCACCGTCGTATTCCCCCACCCAGTGATTACGCTTATTTTTACTGACTGGGTTAATCGTCCCAGCGATATGGCCACTTGCCCCCAAAACAAAGGTGACATCACTACTCAATAAATTGGCTGACTGATAGGCAGTGCGCCAGGGAACAATATGATCATCTCGTGCTGCAAAAACAAACACCGGACAAGAGACCAAGCCCAAGTCCACAGGCGTTTTACCCACCGCAACAGCACAGGGTTTCACTAACTCGTTTTGCAGATACAAATGCCGCATATACCAGGCATACATGGGGCCAGGAAGATTGGTAGAGTCACTGTTCCAAAATAACAAATTAAAGGGCTCTGGAGTACGCCCCTTAAGATAGTTATTGACCACATAAGACCATATCAAATCATTAGCGCGCAGACTAGAAAAAGTGAGGGACAAATCTCGCCCGGACATTAATCCACCTGCTGCATATTGACGTTCTCTAGACTCCACAAAACTCTCATCCAGGAAAACACGAATCTCACCTACATCGCTGAAATCAAGCATAGTGGTGAGCAAAGTCAGCGTAGCAGCAGGCTCTTCACCGCGTGCGGCCAAAACAGCCAAGGCCATCGTGAGAAAAGTACCCCCAATACAAAACCCCAGCGTATCAATTTGTTTACTTTTGCTGATCGCGATCGTTTCACGAATCGCGGAAATGACACCCTCTTCGATGTAGTCATCCCATTGGGTTTGCGCAAGACTGGGACCAATATTGCGCCAAGAAACCAAGAACACTTGATGGCCTTGATCTAAGGCATAACGCACCAGAGAGTTATCTGGCTCAAGATCTAAAATATAGAATTTATTGATGCAGGGCGGCACCATGAGCAAGGGGCGCGCGCTGATTTTTTCTGTAGTGGGCTGATATTGAATGAGCTGAAACAAGGGGGATTCGAATACTACCGCACCCTTAGTCACCGCAACATTGTGACCCACTTCAAAGACCGACTCATCGGTCATTGAGATACGACCTTTTTCTAGATCAGCCAGCAAGTTACGCATCCCTGCCGCAAAATTCTCACCTTTGGTTTCTACTGCTAGTTTCAGTACTTCGGGATTGGTTGCCGGGAAGTTTGAAGGAGAAACGGCATCGAGATACTGCCGAGTAAAAAACTCCAGTCGTTCCCGTGTGGCATCTTTTACATCCAGTTGTCCAATTGCATTTAACAACCAGTCCGAAGAGAGCTGATAGGACTGGCGCACATAATCAAATAAGGGATAAGACTCCCACTCTGATGCGGCAAAACGTCGATCAGCATAAACTGGAACCTCAGCAGGAGGAGGCTGTTCACCGGCAGCGCGAATGAGGGTGCGCTGAAACAAGTCTATCTGCGCACCGTAATAACGATCCTGCATTTCCTGCCATTTTGCGCCATCACGCGCGGCCACCTCGGCAATTTCTTTATACAGTTCGCCCCATTCCAATCCATAGGGTTTAGCCATTTGCTTTAAGAGTTCTTCAATGACCTGACGATTGGCTTCCCCAGTCGCTGCAACCATATTTTCTATAGAAGGGATATTGGATAAATTTTCCATCTGAACGGTGTGGGCCTCAGGTCGATCTGTATCGAATGAATAGGATGCGAAGGGTTAATGAAATGATGAAGTACAGAAACTCAAAATTAGCTAAGCTCAGACACGGGAACTTGCTGCAACACTCAAAGCCTAACGAAGGCTTGGCCTAGCGGCAAGCTGCATTGCGGCAATTATTAGAGTAATTTCAGAATGTATATCGTTGTTATCGCTTGGTTGTATGTTGTCATCTTGATGGCGATATTAGAAAAATCCTTTGTAGGTGGGCTTATGACACTCACTTTTTATGGCCTTCTTCCATTAGCGATCTTGCTATACCTCACCGGCACGCCTAAACGCTGGAAACGAAAAAAACAGGCCGAAGCAATACAAGCAGCTGAAACACCTTCAGCCCTCGCCGATCAACCAATGCGCCAATCGGATCGTACCGACACCCATCAAAATCAAACTGATTTGCCATAGTGAAGCGGATAAGCCAATGCGCTTATGCAAGCCGGGAATCAAATCTGCAACGGCAACATAGATCATACTAGAGGCTGCCATCGCCAAAAGATAAGGCACCGCAGACTGCAAAGCATTCAGCGCTAAGCAACCAAATACCCCCCCTACTATCATCGCCACGCTCGATACTAAATTCATCGCCAACGCCCGCACCCGACTTAGGCCGCCATGCAAAAGCACTAAAAAATCTCCGGTTTCTTGAGGGATTTCGTGGGCAATAATCGCCAAGGCAGTGATCGTTCCTAACCTAGGATCGGTGGTGAAAGCTGCGCTAATAATGATGCCATCTACAAAGTTATGAAAGCTGTCACCAATCACAATCATTGCACCTGTGCGCCCGACTGGTTCTGATTCATGGTTGTGCGCTTGATGCCAATGCCCCGCGTTTTCTTGATGAAATACGGCATGATGATGGCCGTGATCATGGCGCCATAACACCATTTTTTCCAGCATAAAAAACACAAGAATACCGCCCAAGACTACGCTCAGAATCATTTCCGAAGGCACTCCCAAACTGAGAGAATGGGGAAGAATCTCTAAAAAAACGGCCCCGAGCAGAGCCCCAATGGCATAGCTCACCAATAGGGGGACCCAGTGCGGTTTTGCGGTCAGCGCAACCAGGCCCGCACAGGCAAAAGATAGAGCCCCAGCAGCGGCAGTAGCGGTAAGCGTTTCAAGAAGAACAGACATAATCATTCACTTATTTTTATTCTAGGATTATACCGTTGTGTCTAGCCAAATCAGCGAAGTCATGCGTCCGGTTATGCCATCCCGACGAAAAGAATAAAAGCGCTGTGGGTCTGAATAGGTGCATATTGGCTGACCAAACACCCTATGCAGACCCAGCTTTGCCAAGCGTATCCTTGCCAAAGCATAGATATCTGCATGCCAGCGATCCGCCTGTCCAGGAATAAAAGCCAGCTCTGCCTCGGCATGTTGCCGGAGGAAAGCTTCTCTGACCTCAGGTCCCACTTCAAATGCCGGCTGGGCGATAGCGGGCCCCATCCAAGCAAGCAATTGATCGGGAGGACAACCTATGGCTTCAACTGTTCGCTCCAGCACGCCATGCAACAAACCCTTCCACCCTGCGTGGGCAGCCGCCACGCGGGTTCCGGCTTGATCGCATAATAAAACGGGCAGGCAATCCGCTGTTAATACAGCACACACCTGGTTGGGTACACTAGTCCACACTGCATCCGCCTGAAGTGCTTGTTCAGTTGATTTTTGGTGTGAGTCCCGAACAGGTAATCTCAGCACTTCAGTTCCGTGCACCTGATGAAGCCATAGCGGTTGATGCGGCAAATCCAGGGCAAGCCGTTGGCGGTTTTGGGCCACACGATCCGGATCATCGCCACACCGCTCCCCCAAATTTAAACCTGCATAAGGCCCCACACTCTGCCCACCTAATCTAGTGGTGGTGAAGGCATGAATCGTTTTAGGTGCGGGCCAATTGGCGAAAATTTTATTAATGGGTTCAAGGTGAGGCATTTTTAGAGGCTCTTAATCCATCCAATAGCGTTTGAAAATCAGGCTCTAGTGCGATCTCCCACTCCATCGGAATGTGGGTGAGGGGATGAATTAAACCTAGCCTAAACGCATGCAGTGCTTGGCGCGAAAAAACCTGCGCCACCTCAGGAAAAGTCTTTACACGAGCCACACTTACCCCATATACCGGATCACCTACCAAAGGAAAGCCGAGCTTTTGCATGTGTACCCTAATTTGATGCGTACGCCCAGTCTCTAAGCGACATTCCACGCGTGTAAAACCCTTTAGATGCTCTTGAATTGCATAATGTGTGATTGCTGGCCGTCCATCGGCCACAACCGCCATTTTGGTGCGCTGAGCGGGGTGCCGGCCAATCGGTGCGTTGACCACGCCATCATTGGCGATCTCTCCCACTGCAATCGCTGCGTAGTGCCGTTTAACCGATCGCGCTTGTAATTGCCTCACCAAGTCGGTGTGAACAGGCAAGGTTCTCGCCACCACCATCAAGCCCGAGGTGTCCTTATCCAATCGATGCACAATGCCTGAGCGGGGCACCTTGCTAAGCGCTGCATCCATGAATAACAGTCCGTTTTGCAAGGTACCTGAACGATTTCCACTTCCAGGATGGACCACCAGACCTGCTGGTTTGTGCACCACAAAAATACCCTCATCTTGGTAGACAAGTTTAAGAGGAATATTTTCGGGCAGCACTTCATCTTCATTCAAGTCAGGAGGAGGAGGAATATCCACCACATCTCCTTCCCACACTTTGGCTCGCACGCCAATAGCTTGGGCATTCACCAATACTCGCTCCTCACGCATCCAGCTTTGAATGCGGCTGCGTGAATACTCTGGAAAGAGGCGCCCTAAAGCGAGGTCAGCTCGCAGGCCTGCGCATTCAGCAGGAACGACGCGGGTGAGGGAAAGCTCAACTACGGCCTCCTCTTCTTCTTCATCTAAAAGGGGAGCCTGAGAAATCAACCGCCACTCCTGAAATTGGGTATTGCTCGAGGCATCATGAAAGGGTTATCAACCATCAGCGTATCGGTGGGTTGATGGTGGTCTACGCGAGGACTGATATACTCTCGATTATTCAGAAAGGGCATATTGCTCCCCTCGAATCTCCCCAAAATGTGCGGAGACAGGGCAAGACTGTTATGGTGAAGAATTCGCATGTCTAAAAGTGTATCGCGTTTCCTGGTTCCTCTTGTCCTTGTCACCTTTGTTTCCGCCTGCAGCAGTGTCGGGCCGGATGAGAAAGATAAAGATGCCGGTGTCACAAAGATGTATCAAAAGGCAAAGGAATCTCTTGATGATGGCAATTACGAGCGCGCCGTAAAGGATTATGAGGCCCTGCAGGCCCGTTATCCTTATGGGCCCCATGCCCAGCAAGCCGAACTAGAAATGGCCTATGCCCAGTACAAACAGGGCGAGTCAGCTGAAGCGATTAAGACCGCAGATCTTTTCATCAAGACCCATCCCAATCATGTGAATATTGACTACGCCTACTACATCAAAGGACTGGCTAACTTTAAAGATGATTTTGGTTTTTTCAGTTCGCTATCCGGTCAGGATTTGTCAGAACGAGATATTAAGAAAGCACGCGAGTCGTTTGATACCTTCAAAGAACTGATCACCCGCTATCCCTTAAGCAAATACGCGGAAGATGCAGGCAAGCGTATGGTTTATCTGCAAAATAATATGGCGATGCATGAAGTGCATACAGCAGATTATTATTTTCGACGAGGTGCGTGGCTAGCGGCGGTTAACCGAGCGCAGATCGTGGTGAAAGATTACCCCCGCGCTCCAGGTGCTGAAAAAGCTCTCATCATCATGGCGCGGAGTTATCACGAATTAGGTATTAAGGATTTAGAACAAGATTCCCTGGATGTACTTAAGAAGAACTTCCCAAAATCTAAATACCTGGGTTACTCAGAAAGCCCAGAATCACCTTGGTGGGAATTCTGGGGCAACTTCTGAGACAGCTCTGGCGTTTGGGTGTTGAGTGCAGAGCCGCTTATAAACGCTCTACTTTAAAACCCTGTTTTTTCAGTTCTTCCACCAAGTTATTGGGGCCTACCATGTGGCCGAGTGATAACACCACGAACGTGACTTTGCCGGTCTCTAGGTACTTACCCATTTTTTTTGCCAGCGCATGATGACGCGACTCTACAAGCTTGTTTCGCACATCTATGCCATGCGGCATTTTGTTATAGCTCTTTAAATCTAATTCGGTGTAATAGTCCAAATCGCCGCTCTTGTAGGCAGCAACTTCATTTTGTAACTCCACTGCCCATTTGCCTTGAGCGGCATTTTCAACCGCTGACTTCAGCAATTCTTCTTGCAAATCCATGGGTAGCGCTTCCAGCGTTGCAAGTTCTTGCTTTACGCCCTCTACTTCTACAACAGGTTTGTTATCCGCTTGTGCTTTGGCGATGAAATAGAAAGAGGCGTCATAGCCTGGATCTAATCCCACAGTCTTGGCTTCTTTGTTGAGTAAACCCAATGCTAATGCGTAGGGTTTGAGATGGTTAGAGGACTCGATTGGCAAACCTTGGGCTGCGTGGAAGTCATACACTTCTTCATAGAGCCCTTTGCTGATATGGTTTTCTAGCAAATCATCTTTGGGGTAAAACATTCCCGCTGAATCTTGTGCAAAACGTTTTTCATCTGTCAAATCACTTTCTACTGCCAAGACTTGAGCACGGGTATAGGCAGCCTCAGCCCAGAAAGGGGCAGGATAAAGGTCTGGGTTTCCTAGACCGGGGGCCCCAAAAATATAAATCGTATTGCTGCCAGACTTCACTTCCCATAAAAATGATTTATTGGGGGCCCCTGCATCGGCAGCAAAAGAGGGGATGATGAAAGATAGCGCGATGATAGCGAGCGAAAGGCTGCGAAACATGATGAGAAACTCCTAATCATTATTATGTGTGGTCATTTTTGAATCAGCATCTGGCAGCAGAGTGCCAGGGGGTATTACTGAGAGCCCGTGTTGGGCGAGTGGTTCCCTTTAGCGGGATAGCGATACCAAGTTTCCCCTTGGCGGACCATGCCTAGGTCAGCCCGGGCCCGTTCTTCTAATGCGTCTGATGGCCCTGCCAGATCCCGTACCTCGGCTTCCATCGCTATATTTTTTTGTTTCTGAGCGGCGTTTAGGTCCTTGTGCACAGCCAACTGGCTTTCTAGTAGATGCAAGCGCAACAAGCCTCCCTTACCAAACCATAAGGGATATTGGACGGCCAAGATCAGCACCAAAAAAATAATAGTAGGAAAACGCTTCATCGCGATGTCCTTATCAGAAGAGCTTGCATCATGCCGCGATCAAGCCATTTATGCCAGTTCTGTGACATCTCAGCCGTGACGACCTAGCTGATAATACGCACCACGACCCGGATAACGCGCAACAGGGCCGAGCGCCTCTTCAATACGGAGCAACTGATTGTATTTAGCCAATCGATCCGAGCGGGATAAAGAACCCGTCTTGATCTGCATGGCATTCGTAGCTACTGCAATATCAGCAATGATGCTGTCTTCGGTTTCGCCCGAACGGTGCGAAATCACACAGGTATAACCAGCTCGTTTTGCCATTTCAATTGCGGCAAAGGTTTCTGAGAGCGAGCCAATCTGATTGATTTTGATCAAGATAGAGTTGGCTACGCCCTGAGCAATACCTTCGGCCAAGATCTTGGTATTGGTAACAAACACGTCATCACCCACCAACTGCACTTTGTTGCCAAGCGCTGTGGTGAGATGTTTCCAACCCGCCCAATCGGCCTCAGACATGGCATCTTCAATCGTGACGATGGGATATTTGGCTACCCAGCCGGCCAGCATGTCGGTAATGCCTGCGGCATCGAGGCTTCGCCCCTCTGCGTGAAGGTGATATTGGCCGTCTTTATAAAACTCTGAAGCAGCACAATCTAAACCCAGCGCAACCTGCTCACCGGGACGATAGCCCGCTTTTTCGATGGCTTCCATGATCAGGCCCAGGGCGGCCTCATTATTGGGTAAGCGAGGCGCAAATCCACCTTCATCACCCACTGTGGTTGGCATGCCTTTGCTGTCGATGAGTTTTTTGAGGGCGTGGAAAATCTCAGCACCACAGCGCATAGCTTCGCGAAAACTCTCGGCTCCCACTGGAACAATCATGAACTCTTGAATATCCAGGCCATTATTGGCATGGGCTCCACCATTGATCACATTCATCATGGGTACGGGCATATCCACTGCTGCTGCCCCCCCCAGATAGCGATATAAAGGCAAATCGGCCTCTTCGGCTGCGGCTTTTGCAACTGCACAGGAAACCGCCAAAATCGCGTTGGCACCTAAACGGGATTTATTGTCAGTGCCATCTAATTGAATCATGGTGTGATCCAAGAAAGCTTGCTCAGAGACCTCTAAACCGATCAAAGCTTCACAAATTTCGGTGTTGACGTAATCGACTGCCTTTTCTACCCCCTTACCCAGATAGCGGGCGGGATCTCCATCACGCAGTTCAATGGCTTCGCGTGTTCCGGTGGAAGCACCTGAGGGCACAGCAGCACGACCACGCGCACCGGCTTCGGTCAATATATCGGCTTCAACCGTAGGATTACCCCGCGAATCTAAAATTTCACGGGCATGGATATCAACAATGGCGCTCATTTAAAAGGTTTCTCCTCAGATCGTAGATTCAATCACTGCGATGATGATGACATGAGTTCTTGCTCGATCAATCCGTTTCTCTTAACCAAACCATCAATTTCAATAAGGGTTTCAAGTAGTGCTCGCATGCGGGGAAGCGGCCATGCGTTAGGTCCATCCGACATCGCCAGCTCAGGATTGGGGTGTGTTTCCATAAAAATACCTGCGATACCCACTGCAACTGCAGCCCTTGCTAGGACGGGCACAAATTCTCTTTGTCCACCGCTCACCGTGCCTTGCCCCCCCGGTAACTGTACAGAGTGTGTAGCATCAAATACGACTGGGCATCCTGTTTCCCGCATGATGGCTAGGGAGCGCATGTCTGAAACGAGATTGTTATACCCAAATGAAGCGCCCCGCTCGCAAACCAAGATATTGTCAGTGCCGCTTGCGGCTCTGGCTTTATTCACTACATGCTTCATATCACCGGGGGCGAGAAACTGACCTTTTTTAATATTGACGGGTTTACCGGCTGAGGCCACAGCCTCAATGAAGTCTGTTTGACGGCACAAAAACGCGGGGGTTTGCAGCATATCTACTACAGCGGCTACTGCGGCCACATCGTCTTTGTCGTGCACATCTGTGAGAACGGGAACATTCAATTCTCGACGCACATCGGCCAATATCTCTAAACCAGAGTCCATACCGGGGCCACGAAAAGATTGCCCTGAACTTCGGTTTGCCTTGTCATAAGAAGACTTGTAGATAAAAGGGATACCCAGCGCCTGTGTAATTTCTTTAAGTTCACCCGCCGTATCAAAAGCCATCTGACGAGATTCAATCACGCACGGACCTGCAATCAAAAATATTGGATGATCTAGCCCAATCGAAAAACCAGCAACTTTCATGCTTATGCCACCGAAGTCAGGGGAGTGACCTGCGCACCATGACGAGACTGAGCGCGCACCAGGGCCGCCTCAATGTAGGCCTTAAAGAGGGGGTGACCATTACGTGGGGTAGAGGTGAATTCAGGGTGAAATTGGCTGGCCATAAACCAAGGATGACCGGGAAGCTCAATCATTTCACATAAACCATCTTGCGCTGATAAACCCGATATTGAGAGCCCTGCTTTTTTCAGGCGCTCATGGTATTGCGTATTGACTTCATAGCGGTGGCGGTGGCGCTCAATAATTTCAGCATTACCATACACTTTACGTGCCAATGACCCCTCGGCCAATTGAACGGATTGCCCGCCCAGACGCATCGTACCACCCAGATCAGACGCTTCATCCCGTTGCTCCAATTGCCCATCTGCTGAGTGGAACTCAGTAATCAAAGCAACGACTGGATGAGACGTATTGGGATCGAATTCCGTGCTGTGCGCACCAGTAAGACCCGCAACATGTCGCGCGTATTCAATCACGGCCAATTGCATGCCCAAACAAATTCCAAGATAGGGAATATTGTTTTCACGGGCGAATTGAATAGCCTTGATTTTTCCCTCTACGCCCCGCTTTCCAAATCCGCCTGGTACTAAAATGGCATCCATATCTTTCAATTCACCAAAACCTTCCGAATCGATTTTTTCGGAGTCCATGTAGTGGATGACAACTTTAGATTTTGTGTGGATGCCTGCATGGGTGAGCGCTTCACTCAAAGACTTGTAAGACTCGGTGAGATCAACGTATTTCCCAACAATAGCAATGTTCACTTGAAACAAAGGGTGCTCGAGCGCATCGACTAAACGCTTCCAGGGGGTGAGGTCAGCAGCACGCGCCAAAATCCCTAGGCGATGGCAAACAATTTCATCGAGCATCTGCTCATGCAACAAACCAGGGATTTTATAAATACTGCTGGAATCAATTGCGGAGATCACAGCCTGGACATTCACATTAGTGAATAGCGCAATCTTTCTACGCTCATCTTCAGGCAACATTCGATCACTGCGGCACAACAGCACATCCGGTTGTATACCAATTCCTCGTAACTCTTTTACCGAGTGTTGAGTGGGTTTGGTTTTAATTTCTCCGGCTGATGGTAGATAAGGAATTAAAGTGAGATGCACAAAGCACGTATGGTCACGCGGCATCTCAATACTCATCTGACGAATCGCTTCCAGGAAAGGCAGCGATTCAATATCTCCTACGGTTCCACCAATTTCGACGATGGCAACATCCGCATCGCCAGCACCCAACAAAATACAGTTTTTGATTTCATCGGTGATATGCGGGATCACCTGCACGGTTCCACCCAGATAATCACCCCGGCGCTCTTTGCGGATGACGGTCTCGTAAACCTGACCTGTGGTGAAATTATTGCGCTTGAGCATGCGAGTACTTACGAAGCGTTCGTAATGACCTAAGTCGAGATCAGTCTCAGCACCATCATGCGTAACAAACACTTCGCCATGCTGAAAGGGGGACATGGTGCCCGGATCTACATTGATGTAGGGGTCTAACTTCAACATGGTGACGGTTAGGCCGCGGGACTCAAGGATAGCGCCCAGAGAAGCGGCAGCGATGCCCTTCCCTAAAGAGGAAACCACGCCACCGGTTACGAATACAAATTTGGTCATGGGAAAAGGCATCGGGTGAGATAGGGAATTATACCGCACCCAATGCCATCTTCAGCATTCCTGATATTTGTTTAACGCGAGAACGCCCCAGCTTCTTTCAATCGCGCGATTTCATCCGCTGACATATCTAACACGTTACTCAACACATCGTCGGTATGTTCGCCTAAAAGTGGAGAGCGTTCCATTTGCACTGAAGAATTGGATAACTTGATCGGCATGCCCACGTTGTGCCATTTGCCCCGCTTGGGATGATCCAGCTCCACGTACATTTCACGACCACGCACATGCTCATCATTCGCAAGATCTTCCGTGCTCATAATGGGACCGCATGGCACATCAATCTCATTCAAGATCGCCATCATTTCACGCTTGGTATGTTTAGAACCAAAATCATTCAACATTCCCCACATGATCGCCTGATTTTTACGGCGCTCACCAATCGTGGCGAAACGCTCATCTTTAGCTAAGGCTTCACCACCTATGCGCGTTGCTAATGCCTCCCACACCACCTCTTGAACCACAACATAGATCCAATCATTGGGACCGCCAGGGGCGCATTTGACTGCATTACCTAATTGTCCCCCACCTGAGTCATTGCCACTGCGTGGTGTAGCGTGACGGCCTTCGGTATCAATCGAATACTCAGGCATGGGTCCACGCTCTAAGCGCTGATGGTCACGGAATTTCACGCGACACAAATTCATGACGGAGTCCATCATCGCGACTTCTACATATTGGCCTTGGCCTGTACGATTACGATGCTGAAGCGCAGCTAAAATTCCAATTGCCAAATGCAAACCCGTTCCGGAATCCCCAATCTGTGCCCCTGTTACTAAAGGAGGGCCGTCATCAAAACCGGTAGTACTCATCGATCCACCCATTGCCTGCGCAACGTTTTCATAAGCTTTAAATTCAGCGTAAGGACCCGTTGAACCAAAACCTTTAATGGATGCCATGATCACTGCAGGATTCAGGGCGTGGACTTTTTCCCAGGGGAAACCTAAGCGATCCAGCACGCCGGGGCCAAAGTTTTCCATGACCACATCACATTTCTCGAGAAGCTTCATGAACACTTCTTTACCCTCAGGCTTTTTCATGTTCACGGTGATCGAGCGCTTATTGCAGTTCAGCATGGTGAAGTACAGGCTGTCTGCATCGGGTACATCGCGCAACTGACCGCGCGTCACATCGCCCGTGGGTGGCTCAAACTTGATCACATCTGCGCCTAACCAAGCGAGCAACTGGGATGCAGTGGGGCCTGCTTGCACGTGCGTCATATCAAGCACCCGAATACCGGAAAGGGCCTTATCCATCAACTTCTCCTATTACATGTTCTGGATGAAAAAATCAGCCTGATATATTACCGGACTGGGGGGCATCCTGCCTATGTTTAATACATCAAAAGCACTTCAAAAAGAGATGAGCCAAGCTGATGAAAGAAAGCACACTGAAATCATTGCCGGGCCAAAAGCATTCATTTTCAGCCACATAAGATGGGCTATGTAAAACAAGCAGGAGTACGAAAGAACCCTGCGATATCCTAAATTGTCGAAGAATCTATTCCTCGCTCCAGCGCCACGCGCATCAGTTCGGCTTGGGTGCGCACGCCTAGTTTGCTCTTAATGGAAGACAGACTATTCGCCACCGTTTTAGGACTGATATGTAATACCGTGGCGAGTTCTTCAATGGAATTGCCTGCTGAGAACAAGCGCAACACTTCAAACTCACGACGGCTCAGCTTTTCAGATGCAGAACTAGGCTCGTAAGTCAGAACCATATCAGCCAGTTTTCTGGCAACATCTGCGCCCAGATAGCGCTTGCCTGCTGAAATTGCAGTCACCGCATCTACAATTTCATCCCCTGCACTGGCTTTGCTTAAATACCCATTCGCCCCGGCATCCAAAGCCCTTTGAACCACATTTGCACTTTCATGCACACTAAACATTAAGAGTTTGACTTGATCACCACGGGCTCGCATTTTACGAATAGTCTCGATGCCACTCATCCCAGACATCGAAATATCCATCACCACCACATGGGGATGTATCTCTGCCATTAGGTGATACGCCTCTTCACCCGAACTGGCTTCTGCAATGACCTGAAAGTGATCGACTTGCTCGAGCAAACGACGAATGCCGCCTCGCACCACTTCATGATCATCCACCAACAGAATTTGAACGGCATCTTTCAAGTGTTCACCTGTTTTGGGGTCAGCGGCAAGGTTACGGATACCGCCACCCCTCGACCATCGATCCCTTCTGCGAGTTTAAACGTGCCACCCAAGGACTTGACGCGTTCGTTCATCCCCAAAAGGCCAAACCCTTTGCGGGGCTCTGATTCCAGATTGACGCCTGTTCCATCATCGGCTACGGTCAGATCCAAGAAGCGACGCTCACCGTCCTTTCGAACATAAACACCGACATCCACTTGAGTGGCATTCGCATGGCGGGTAATGTTCGTGAGCGACTCCTGAAGGATTCTAAACAAGGCAATCGATAATTCATCGCTCATCGATAGCTCAGAAGGAAGATCAACCGAAAGATTTAATGTTGGATGGGTTTGCGTAAAGTGATCACAGAGTTCTTCAATCGCTGAGACCACTCCAAACTCATCCAACATCTCTGGGCGCAATTGTTCTAGGCGTCCTCGTACCATACGCATTAAAGTGTGTGCTGCTTCACGGATGGAATTTACGCTCGCTAAAGCAGCAGGTTTTTCTAGTGCAAGATATTTGAGTGCAGCTGATTCAGCATCAATCGCGGTCAATTGTTGAGCAAACTCATCATGCAATTCGCGGGCGATGACCTTACGTTCTTCTTCTTGAACACGCAGAAGTTCACGGGTCAAACGGCGGTTACCATCACCCGCTTCTTTTAAAGCATCCGCCATTTCATTAAAGCCGCGCTGCACGTCCGCTACTTCTTCTACATTCGACAAACGCACCTTTACATCGCGCTCGCCAGAGCCCAGGCTTTCTAAAGCTCGGCTCAGCGCCTTCAGCGGATACAACTGCCAATATACAATTGCCCAGGCACCCAGGTTCAGGATGAGTAGCAACACCCCTGCAAACGAGACAAGATGCATCACGTCATTCCATTTCTCAGCCAGTTCGTCTGAAGGGGTTGAATAGAGCACTGTTTGATACAAAGGGATCCCCCCATCCGTCACTATAATCGTCCGCGACCAATGGTTATTGCCGTCTTCAAATAAATGGGCAAACCATGCGGGATAAGGCTGCTCTGAATGATCAACTTCGCTCGTGCGCAAAGCGCGAATATGGCGGGCATGATCCAGTTGCCTTAGTGCCTGAATCGGCACCTTAGGGATCTCATGAGATTGCGGCACGATCCCTAACATTGCCTCTGCGAGTTTGGCTACTGCTTGAGACTCTCTTCCTATTTCATATCGCGCACTGACGACATAAGCCGTCAAGGCCATCGCAAACACGCCCACAAAAAGAGAGGTCAGAAGGAGCGACAAGCGCCACTTCAATGACCATCCCGTTGTTGCTACACTCATTTAAGGCGTATCGATACTGCCGCGCGCACGAGGGAAAGTCACGACACCCCAAGGGCCTTTGAAGCCCGTGAGCGTTTTGAGAACGGCATACGTGGTGGTATCGGCAATCACTAATGAATCCGATTTTCCACATGCCACAATGAGCTTCTTCCCATCAGATGAAAATGAGAAATGCCAGCAGCGTTGCCCCACGGGGATTTCACCCAGCAAAGCCAGGGTATTCACATCAAATACCTGAATCACACTGGAGCGCGAAGCTGCCACAAACAGGCGCTTACCTTCAGGATCGAAGCTCACACCATACGGTGATTTTTTGGTTGCCGCGGACTTAATCATTTTGTAGTTACTACCAATCAAAATCACCTTATCGGAGAACTCCAAGGTCACTGCATAGGTTTTGCCATCAGGAGAAATTTTAATACCTCGAGGGCGACTGCCTTGCGAAGACACATCAATTTTTTGCAGAATTTTTCCCAACTGACGGTCATACACCGTGACGGTATTCTCACCCTCATTGGCGACGAGCATGAACTTGCCGTCAGCAGAAAACTCGATGCCTTCGGTTTCGCGGCCAGATTTCATTGAAGCAATCACCTTGCCCTGCTTGATATCCACCACCGCAATTTCTGCGGGCACGAGGTCATCATCGTCCTCTTTTTCCGCTTTGTTACCGGCTTTGGCAGGCTTAGCAGCGGGTTCTTCGGGCTTACCCGCTTCAACCGGCGCACCTGGACCACTGGGTTCGTAGGTGATGTAAGCAAGATCACCGACAATCCTCACAAATTCAACGTTTTTCCCGACATTTACGCGCTTAACCAGCTTACCCGACTGCGCATCCATCACACTGATATCACTTGTGCCTTTGTTTGCGGTCACCACAAATGCGCCATCTGCGGTGACGCTAATCCCTCTGGGCCCCTGACCTGCCACATCGATCTCGCGCACTACTGCCATCTGATCAATGTCCACCACCGAAATACCTGAACGCTCATTAGAAACATACGCTAAGGGTGCGGCGTTGACGCTCACGGCAAATACAGCAGCAAAAGAAATAAAAAAGAGTTTATGTAGACGCATGTCGGATCAATCCATTAGGGGAGGAGAACTATTTCTGGATTATCTCAAAGCTTGCATTGAAAAGATTGTGTCTTTTCATTAAAAGCAGCGGGATTCACTCACACATAGTGCTTAACAGGGCTTTACCTATCTGACCTTAGATGTTTGATAACAGAAACTATCTTTTCTTTAATCGCGATCGCCAACCCCTTCAGCGCGTCCCTTTGGTTTATCGAACCAATAAGTGAGGCCCACCCAAACAGAACGAGGGGCAGCAATACTGCGGAATTGCTCAGAGTTTCCTGTTGAGTTGAAAACACCACCAGGGAGATAGTTTGTGGCTAGATTTCCGTAGGTGGAATAGGTGCGGTTGAAAATATTACGTACGTATGCAGAAAACTCCCAGTTGGTCCAGGGAGTATATTTTCCATCTAGATTAAATACGGCAAAGCCAGGGACTTTCCCTTTGTTGTCTTGGTTGTTTTCATCGCCGCGCGCATAAGTGCTGGTTTGTGCGTTCATACTCCAACCCATTGCCCAAGTTTCTGAGGGTCTATAGCGCAATCTTAACTTGAGCATTTGGTTGGGGATTCCTGGAATATGAGCGCCTGCTGATACCTGCTCAACCCCACCGCTTGAACTTGAATTCGCAGAGACAGCCTCTGAAAAAGCACTTTGAAAGGTTGCATCCATAAGGGTGTAATTTATTCCCCAATCCCACCCCTCTTTTCGATGATCTAAACCTAACTCAATTCCACGGCGCTGGGTATCTCCCACATTATTGAAATATCCGAAATTAGCAGTGGTTCCGATATACAGAATGTCATCTTGTAATCGGGTTTGAAACAACCCAACAGACCAGTTTAATCCTTGGTCAAGCTTGCCCCTGAGACCTGCTTCTAAAGAACGCGAAACTACTTTTTTGAGATAAGGATCCGAGGAGAAAGCATTGGGGAGTGAACAGGGGTTTTGGGAATCTGAACAAGTAAGTTCAACGGGAGTAGGCGCGCGCATCCCCTCAGTGTAAGAAACATAGCTAGTTAAATTTGAGGTTGGGTTGTAATTGAAGCCGATTGCAGGATTTAAGCGCGTGTAAGTGAAATCACCATTGGCGCCCGCTGTATCTAAAGCATGAGCCAAGAAAGTGGTCTTGACGCGAGCACTATTAAAGCGCCCTGACACCGTCATCGCGAATTCCTTAGAAAGCGAAAGCGTATCGCTGGTATACAAACCTAAGTAATCCGTTTCGCCCTGCACACTCGTTTGAAGCAAGATGTCGCTAGAAGAGAAAGTACTTCTGTCAGCAGCCACCACCGCATCCTGTTGACTATGAGTAAAATCTGTCCGACTGCGATCCAAACTCACCCCAACCATTGCCATGTTGCCTAGACCAAGCAAGGGGGCACTATCGGATAGTTGCAATGAAGTGCCGTAGGTTTTTTGATTGATGGTATAGATTACATTTTGCGCGTTATTTGATGGGTCATTACTCCCACCCACAATATTGCTATTCAAAATCGAAGTATCCACATGCCTGTAATAGGCATTGCCCGCCACTAACCAATCCTTATCGAGGTATTGGCTGGCTTTAAGATTGAGCATCCACATTTTGTTGGTCACTTCATCAGGGTAGGTATACACCTGACTGGTATTGCCCATATACGAGAGCGGAATGGTTTGATTGCCCTCTAAAACGTTATTGGCCGCGGTTAGCGATAAATCGATATCGGTATCGTCGTCTTGAAATCCTGTCTTGGCGAATAGCTGACGGACTTCACTGGGATTGTGATCCGCCCACCCGCTATCTTTGTACCAATTAGTGGCAATGAAGTAGTCGGTAGTTTCACCGTGCCCACCGGTTTCGATCTGTAACTGGCGGCGGCCAAACATCCCTCCACTGGTATCCATGCGTGTTCCCGGGAATTGAAAGCCACTCTTGGTCACTACAGATAAAGCCCCACCCAAAGTATTCAAACCAAACTGAGGGTTGGCACCTGGCATGAGGGTGATATTGGCAATCGCGTTTTGTGGAATCAGGTCCCAATTCACCACATCGCCAAAGGCTTCATTGACGCGCACCCCATCCATAAACACTGAAACGCCTTGGGGTGTTCCTAATGATGGAGAGGCGGTAAACCCGCGCACATTCACATCCACCTGATAGCCGTTGCCTTGGGTGTCATTGATGTTCACGTTGCCAAAGCCGCTGTTGAGGGCATCCGACAAATTATCAAACCCCCGACCCTCCAAATCCTTGGCCGAAAGGGTTTTGACATTAGATGGAATCTTATCCATCGATACCCCCATACCAGGCAGCGGTGCGGTACTGATGACCTCAATCGTTGGAAGCTCATAGCGCGAAGCGGGGTTTGCTAGCGCCCCACCCTCAACATGCAAGGAATCATCGGCGCTGAAGACAGGAAAAGTGAAAGCTGTTGAAACGGCAACGGCTAAAGCATAGGCATAGGCATAGGGTTTGTTGGTGCGGGTCATTTTTTATTTGATCCTTTTCTGACCCTAATATTTTGAGGGAAGCCTTCAGCAAAATCCCGGGATTTTCTCCCGACAAAGGGGTAAAAATATCTTATTCATTCACCAAAAAAAGCAATTTCGCGCGCCAGAAACCATCACCTTAGACAATCTAGAATCCTGTCCATTCATTCGAGTCTGAATTATCATTAACGCCAGAACGGCGCCAATGATACTAAAGAGATCAGCGGTTAAAGCGAATACATGCATAGATAAGAATGATAGTTTTAGGCGCTGAGCCTAGTATCCTTTTGGGTTTGGCTTGAGATATGCAATATATCTAGGCATTTTTTTGAGGGAGTCATTCGGAATGCGTATTTGTATAGTGGGTGGCGGCGGCGCCATTGGTGGATATTTAGCAGTATCTCTGGCCCGTGCGGGCAATGATGTGACCGTTATGGCACGCGGCGCAACACTGAAGGCCATTCAGGAACGCGGCTTACAGCTCATCATGGAAAACGAGCCTGCTCCCCTCGAAGCTAAAGTCAAAGCCGTTGAAAAGCTCACCGAAGCCGGCCCTCAAGACCTGATTATTCTTGCCGTCAAAGCGCATCAAGTCACCCCCGTCGCAGCGGATCTGAAGACCATGCTGGATGCCAATCCAGAATGTGTATTGATCCCCATGCAGAATGGCATTCCCTTCTGGTATTTTCAGCGCCATGGCGGCCCCTTAGAAGGGCGTTCAGTTGAAACCGTGGATCATGGCGGCGAAGTCATGAAGCAGATCAATCCCAATCAAATCATTGGCTGCGTGGTGTACCCTGCCACGACCACTGAAGGGCCTGGCATTATCAAGCACGTTGAAGGCAACCGGTTCCCCATCGGCGAACTCGATGGCCAGATCAGTGATCGTGCCACCAAGATTTCTGAAGCGTTTGTCGCTGCAGGTTTGAAGTCACCTGTTCTGGATAATATTCGCGCTGAAATCTGGTTGAAACTCTGGGGCAACATGACCTTTAACCCCATTAGCGCTTTGAGCCATGGCACCTTAGAAGGCATTTGCCAATACCCTCTTACCCGTGACCTTGCTCGCATGATGATGACCGAAGCGCAAACCATTGCGAACAAACTCAACATCACTTTCCGTGTAGATATTGAACGTCGTATCGCTGGGGCCGAGAAAGTAGGTCGCCACAAGACCTCTATGTTGCAAGACTTAGAAGCCGGAAGAGCATTAGAAATAGATGCATTGTTAGGCTCGGTGATTGAGTTAGGTCAAATGACCGACACGCCCACCCCTTGCCTGACCACCGTCTTTGCACTCACCAAGCACTTAGACGACAACGTGCAAGCCAGCAGCGGAAAACTTGCACTACCCCAACTCCCCGCCTACGAAGACTTCTAATCAGTCTTTGCGTGGGCCTGAGAGAATACTCTCGGGCTCACGCCCGTTCAGACGCGCTAATTCTCGCAATAGCGCGGAATGATCTAAGCCTGCATCTCCATGCTCATTCGCATCGGCAAAGAGTTGTTGCAATAAGCCCGTTACCGGTAATTGCAATCCACTTTCTCGCGCCTCGGCAAGAGCGGTGGTCAAATCTTTAAGCTGCGTTTGAATGGCGCCACCCGGAACAAAGTTTTGGGTCAGCATGCGCTCACCATGCAATTCCAATATTCTACTTTCAGCAAACCCCCCGCGAATCGCGGCGCGCACTGCAACGGGGTCTGCCCCGCCTTGGGCAGCCAACATGAGCGCCTCTGCAACGGCCCCTATCGTTACCCCTACAATGATTTGATTGGCAAGTTTTGCCAGTTGACCTGAGCCCGCTGGGCCCACAAAGGTCACCCGGCCAAGCGCAGATAAGATCGGGGTCAATTCTGCAACACGACTGGCTTCTCCGCCTGCCATGATTGCCAAAGTACCTTGCTCAGCACCTACAACCCCGCCCGACACAGGCGCATCCAATGCAGAACCCCCCAAACCCTTTAAACGCTGAAAATGCATCCGAGCCGTGGCGGGGGGAATAGAACTCATATCCACCACACATGCACCAGGCATCATTGCTGAAGCCACCCCTGAACAGTGGGGGCCGACTTCAGACCCGAATAAGACCTCAGTCACTGCTGGCCCATCGCTCAACATCGTGAACACGACAGAGGCATTGTTAATGGCTTCATGCGCAGATTCACACATCTTGAGCCGCTTAGATTGTGTGTCATCGCACTCTTTTAGCAATCTTTGACAGGCAAGGGGCGAACGATTCCAAACCTGTAGGGCATGTCCTGCAGCCAGCAAGCGCTTCGCCATGGGCAAGCCCATTCGCCCTAAACCTAGAAAAGCTAATTGACTCATCTATCGTGTATCCTCTAAAAGCTGTGATGGGATTGGATCAAACTCTAAGCTCAACATGCGTCAACCCATGCAGCGATGATGTAAACGCCAATGATTGGCGAGTAAGGATAAAGATAATGAATGAGCGAAGCGAACTCCTCAAGAACATTGATAGTCACTGCGAAACCCTAGAAGAACAACTGATTGCCTGGCGCAGGGATTTTCATGCGCACCCTGAGCTCTCAAATCGCGAGTTTCGCACTGCGGATATTGTTGCTGCACACCTTCGCGAACTTGGACTTAAGGTTCAGGTAAAGATAGCCCACACAGGTGTAGTGGCTCTCCTTGAAGGCGCGCACCCCGGCCCTGTTGTAGCACTTCGCGCCGACATGGATGCCCTGCCAGTTGCGGAAGAAGTAGATCTCCCCTTTGCATCCGAGGTCACGGCCGACTATGAAGGCAAAACAGTTTCAGTCATGCATGCCTGCGGTCACGATGCCCACACAGCAATTTTGATGTGCGTAGCCAGCGTGTTGACTGCGCAAAAATCCAACTTGAAAGGCAGCATTAAATTCATTTTTCAGCCGGCAGAAGAACAAGCTCCCAGAGGCGAAGAGGGGGGCGCTGAATTGATGATCAAGCAAGGGGTATTAGAAAACCCAGCCCCTGCTGCCATTTTTGGTTTACATGTGATTGCGGGCATGCCGACAGGGCACATTGGTTACCGCTCTGGCCCCACCATGGCTAGCTCAGACACCATGCGCATTACGGTTGAAGGTTGCCAGTGCCATGGCGCCATGCCCTGGATGGGGATTGACCCGATCGTCGTCGCGTCCCAAGTTGTGATGGGTTTGCAAACCATTGAAAGTCGCCAAGTAGACGTCACCCGCGAACCCAGCATCATTTCAGTGGGATCGATTCATGGTGGTGTACGCGACAATATCATTCCCGATCGTGTGGAGCTCTTAGGTACGATTCGCACGTTTGATGAGACCATGCGCTCCGATATCGCAGAGCGCGTAGAACGTACCGCAACGCACATCGCACAATCAGCCGGTGCGACTGCAAAAGTGGAAGTAGAACGCGGTTACGATGTCACCATTAACCATCCTGCTTTGACTGCACAAATGGTCCCCACCCTTGAGCGCGTAGCCGGCAAAGACAAGGTGTTTATCAGCCCCAAACTCACGGGCGCTGAAGACTTTTCACGTTATCAACAGCGTATTCCGGGCTTCTTTTTCTTTCTTGGAATTACCCCTGAAACCACACCTCGTGATCTAGTTGCCTCCAATCATTCGCCCAGATTTTATGTGGATGAATCTGGTCTGCTGTTAGGTGCGCGGGCCTTGGCCCATCTTGCGGTGGATTACCTTGAGGACGCCGGCAAAAACAAAGAAGAGCAGTTATCCAAATAAGAACGAGACCTCTTAAGTGAGGGAGCCCAAATGATTGGGCTTATGCATTCACTTGAGTTCCTTAAAAATGTAATGCCAACGCCTCTCTAACGGGCGCAAAACTCAATCGATGTTCAGGCGTAGGTTTCAACTTTAATAACAAGGCTCGATGCGCTGCCGTGGGATAGCCTTTATGTTGATCGAAGCCCCATTCTGGGTAGCGATGATGCATCTCAAGTAAAACTTTATCGCGTGCTGTTTTAGCCAAAATCGAGGCAGCAGAAATAGAAGGTTCTAAGCGATCCCCTCCTACAATACAGCGCGTGGTAATCGCAAAATCAGGCGCACGATTGCCATCCACTAAAACCATATCGGGCTGAACAGAAAGCAACTGCACCGCTCTTTGCATCGCCAAAAAAGTGGCCTTTAAAATATTGAATTGATCGATCTCTTGGGCTGTGGCGCTCGCAATCGCCCAGGCCTTGGCGCGCTCTTTAATCAGTGGTGCAAGTAGGTCTCGTTTTTTTTCAGAGAGCTTTTTGGAATCATCCAGGCCTTCAATAGGATATGCGGGATCTAAAATTACAGCCGCAGCATACACCGGCCCCGCAAGAGGACCGCGCCCCGCCTCATCAACACCGCAGGGCCATATTACTGTGTTGGCATGGCCGGATAGAATCATTGGGAAGTAATCTGCTACCGTCTCTCTATCCAGGGGGCTAAGCTCTCGCATATCGCTTGGGGCGTATTGCTGACGAGCGTGTGATATAAATCCAATAGCCTAGACTCAATGCTTTGTCTTGCCTTGCCATCAGAGAGCAAATTTCCTAATGCACGAGCGAGATTTTCAGGCGTTGCCTCTTCCTGCAAAATCTCCGGAACCAGCCAATCATTAGCCAAAATATTAGGAAGGCTCACAAAGGGCAGATGCTTTCGAGCCCGCACCATGCGCGCGGTTAAAGAGGACAAACGATAGGTCACCACCATCGGGCAACCACATAAAGCGGCTTCTAGTGTTGCGGTACCCGAAGCAAGCAAACCTAAGTCTGCGGCAGTAAGTGCTTGGGTAGCATGGCCATGCATTAAGGTAATGGGCAACGTACCTTCTGGGTCACATCGCCACATCGCCTCATTAAAAAGATCATAAGTTTGACGGGTGGCCAAAGGAACGAGAAACCTCAGCTTTGGAAATCTCAAATTTAAGTGCTTTGCTGTCTCAACAAATAGTTGTGCATGAAACTTTAACTCTGATACACGGCTACCCGGCAATAAAGCCATAACGGGATCATTGCCAGGAATTTTCAGTGCCTCTCGGGCTGCCGCTCTGTTAGGGGGATGCGGCAACTCATTGGCAAGGGGATGACCAATCCAGCGCGTTGTAATACCAGCACGTTCAAAGATGGCAGGTTCAAAAGGAAAAATAGCCAGTACCGCATTCACCGCTGACTTAATCCCCGGAAGCCTCCCCTTACGCCAAGCCCATACAGTGGGCGCCACACACTGAATGGTAACAATGCCTTTTCTTTTTAAACGCCGACTGAGGCCCAAATTGAAATCAGGCGCATCTACGCCAATAAAAAGCGCGGGGGGATTTGACTCAAAATATGAACACAGTTCGCGGCGGATGCGCAGCAAACGCGGAAGATGGCGCAGTACTTCCAAATACCCTCGCACAGATAAAGCATCCATGGGATATAAGCTTCGCGCTCCTTCTGCTTGCATTTTGGGGCCGGCAATCCCCTCAAACTCAAGATTTGGCCATCGCGCTTTCAGTGCGCGAATCAATTCCGCGCCTAAGTAATCTCCTGATGCCTCTCCTGCAACCATGCCGATACGCACAAAAATTCCTAGCGCAGAATGCCGCGGGTGCTGCCCGCAAGAAATTCAACCATGACTTTTAGTTCTGGTGTGTGTTCAGCGAGTGTAGCGATTTGAACTTGAGCCTCTTCGTAAGATAGCCCGTTACGATAAAGCGCACGGTAGGCATTTTTTATTTCTGTAATTGCATCAGTACTGTAGCCTCTTCGCTTCAAGCCCTCGCTATTAATGCCTCGCGGAGCTGCAGGGTTTCCGGCAATCAGCATAAAGGGAGGGATGTCTTGCGTGATCACTGCAGAAATTCCGCAAAAGCTATGGGCCCCCACTTGCACAAATTGATGCACCCCCACAAAGCCCCCTAAGGTGACCCAATCGCCAATATGCACGTGCCCGGCTAAGGTAGCGTGATTGGCTAAAACTGTATGGCTACCCACAGTGCAATCATGCGCAATATGCACATAGGCCATGATCCAATTGTCATCCCCTACTTGGGTATAAGCTAGGTCTTCTGCCGTTCCGCGATTGAGGGTGCAGAATTCTCGTATGGTGTTGCGATGGCCAATTTCAAGCCGCGTAGGCTGGCCACGATATTTTTTGTCTTGAGGGGCTTCGCCGATCGAGCAATGCGAATGAATGTGATTATCTTCACCAATCGAAGTGGGCCCCGCTAAGCGGGTATAAGCCCCAATCCTGCTGCGCGCGCCAATCTGCACCCCCGCTTCAATAATCGCAAAAGGACCAACCTCAACCCCTGAACCCAGTTCAGCGGAAGGATCAATAATGGCAGAAGGGTGGATCAGTGAATCAGTCAAAGCGCCTTTTCCGTGCACAACAAATCACCTTCGGCAACCACAATGCCATCCACTTTAGCCTTGGCGCTAAATTTCCAAATACGATGCACACAGCGGATCAGTTCAGATTCAAGAATTAACTGATCACCCGGAAATACCGGTTTCTTAAAACGGGCCTTATCAATGCCCACAAAGTAACTCACTGTTTTATCAGCAGGCTTTTGATCCGCCGTTTTAAATGAAAGAATGGCTGAAGCTTGAGCTAGCGCTTCTATGATGAGTACCCCCGGCATGACTGGATGATGCGGAAAGTGTCCGGTAAAAAACTGCTCATTCACCGTAACATTCTTCAGAGCAACAATCTTCTTACCAGGCTCCACTTCCAGTACTTTATCCAACAATAGGAACGGATATCGATGGGGCAGATATTCCAGAATTTCTTTTAAGTCCATGCCGCTCAAGATTGTCCATCCTCCGTCGTATCGTTGTATTGCCGTTTTAATGCATGAATCGTATTGCTTAATTCAGGCAAGCTGCGCAAAGCAGCTAGGGTATGCATCCAAGTGCGGTGAGGCTGGCTTGGAATGGAAGAAGTATAAACACCTGGCTCCGTGATGGATTTAGTAATTAAGGAAAAACCTGAAACGGTTGTTCCATCGCATATCTCCACGTGCCCCACTATGCCTACCCCTCCACCGATTCGGCAAGCTCGGCCGATATGGGTACTCCCTGAAATTCCGGTGCATCCTGCAATCACTGTATGCGCACCTATTCTAACGTTATGGCCTATTTGAATCAGGTTGTCGAGTTTTACCCCTTCCTCTATCACCGTATCGTCTAGCGCACCGCGATCAATAGTAGTGTTGGCTCCCACTTCCACATCATCCCCTATCAGTACCCGACCAATCTGAGGGATTTTGATCCAAGAGGAACCTGACCAAGCCATACCAAAACCATCGGCCCCGATGACTACCCCAGAATGCAGAATACATCGCTGACCTATGGAACAATCATCGTAAATGGTGGCGTTGTCATGTAAGCGTGTATCAGTACCGATTAACACCCCGCTCCCTATTCGAACCCCGGCGCCAATCACTACGCCCGCAGACAAGCGAGTGTGAGCTCCAACAGAGCTATGGGCACCAATACTACAATTTGCGGCGATCTCAGCACTGGGATCAATCACAGCACTGGGATGGATGCCCGCTGCGGGTCTTTTTTCTGGGTGCAAGAGTTGGGCAGCCCGGGCGTAACTTGCATAGGGGTTATTGACTATCAACCGGGGAACCTGTGTACCCTCACGATCCGCATTCGCAACGATCACTGCCCCCGCTTTTGTTTTTATCAACTGGGGGCGATAGCGAGGATTAGAGAGAAAACTAAGGTGATGAGAATCAGCCCGCTCTAGTGTTGCCACACCACTGACACGGGCGTTTGCATCCCCTAACAACTCCGCTTCAATAGCTTCGGCAAGATCGGCTAAACGCCACATCGAACCATCAGACCTTATTTATCAGCCAGCGCTTTAAGCACTCGTTCGGTGATATCAATTTTAGGACCGGCGTAAATAGCATCTTGCAGAATCAGGTCATATTTTTCGGCCTCAGCCAATTCTTTGATGACCTTATTTGCCCGTTCTTGAACGGCTGCCAATTCTTCATTGCGGCGTGTGTTGAGGTCTTCACGAAACTCACGCTGTAAACGCTGAAAGTCACGGTTCATTGAAGCCAAATCGCGCTCCTTGCGTGAACGCTCAGACTCGCTCATCGTTGCGCCATCTTTGGTGAGTTGGTTTTGTAAGTCTTGCGTTTGTTTGGCGATCTTTTGCAAACTGGCATCGCGCTCAGCAAACTCTTTTTCCAGCTTACGTTGTGATTTTTGTGCTGGCGCAGCTTCACGGAAAATTCTTTCGGTTTGAACAAATCCAATTTTTAGTTCTGCTGCTTGTACCAAAGGGGTTGCAAGAACCAGTGCGGATAAAACAAGAATACTTAGACGTTTCACAATGCTCTCCATCTCAAAAATTAGGTAGTGCTTAAGAGCTTCACTCAGAACGAGCTTCCCAGCGTAAATTGAAGTCTCTCAAGGGTGTCAACTGACTGAGACTTAACCGGGATTGCGTAACTGAATTTCAGCGGGCCTACAGGAGAGTACCAAGTAAAGGCAGTTCCAGCCGACATACGCAGCGTCCCAAAAGTGGGGCTCTCGCCTGCACCGTATACATTACCCGCATCTGTAAAAAAAGACAGTCGAACTGATTTGTCGGTCTTGATGCCAGGGAAAGGGAATAACAACTCGCCTTGCGCCACGATTAATTTTGTTCCGCCCACCGATACCCCGGTTGATGGATCTCTTGGCCCAAGTGTACTGGTTCCAAATCCGCGAACAGAACCTACACCGCCTCCAAAAAAGTTTTTAAAGAAAGGAAGACTTTGGCCACTATAACCATTCGCCAATCCCAATTGCCCATTGAGTGAAAGGCTGACTCTAGGCAGGCTGACGGCCGTTAAAGGCACCAGATATTGGCCATGCACATCGGCACGATAGTAATGCAAAGCCCCCCCTGGTACACCCAATTCTAAACCGTACTGTTGCAGCAAACCGCTGGTGGGATAAAGGATACTGTCACGACTATCACGTGAGAAATTACCATTTACTTTGATCGCATCGGTCTCTGAACCAAATGAATTTACAAAGTTAATGTACTGCGTGGGACTAGTAGAGATCACAGATAATTTGGTGTGCTCATAACCCGCCCCCACACCCACCGCATCGGTTTCAGATAAAGGAATGGAGAAATTAATATCAGCCCCATAGGTGTCACTCGTGTAAGGTGCAACGCCGGTTAACTGAGTGGTATCCACCTTACGGTCATAGATAGAGTATCCACGGCCGATACCTTCTTCTGTGAAATAGGGATTGTAGTAGGACAAGGACAAAGTTCGTGAAAGCGAACCCGTATTCAAGGCCAAGGTTAATGAGTTACCCGTACCAAAAATATTATTTTGACTAATACTGGTGCTCAAAATCACTTTTTGCGCGCTTGAGTAACCCGCACCTAATTGAATACTTCCGGTTGATTTTTCAGTCAGCGATACATTAACGTCGACTTGATCAGTCGTTCCCGGAACAGGAACCGAATCAACGTTAATTTCCGAGAAAAAACCCAAGCGTTCTAGACGGGTTTTAGAACGGTTCACTTTATCAATCGAATACCATGCCCCCTCTAGCTGACGAATCTCACGGCGCACCACCTCATCGCGTGTCTTAGCATTACCGGTGATATTGATCCGACGAACATAAACACGGCGACCTGGGTCTACCGAAAAATTAAAACCTGCTGTTGCTTTATCTTTATCGGTCTGTGGCTCGGCGTTCACGTTAGCAAATGAATACCCTTCATTCGCCAAACGATCACTGACATTCTTGATGGATTCCGTCACGCGCTCGCGAGAAAACGGCTCACCTGATTTCAAAGTAATCAGCTTACGCAACTCATCCTCTGGAACGGGGAACAATCCAGACATGGTTACATCAGTGACCATGTAAACCTTGCCCTCAGTGATATTGATGGTGATGAAGATCGCATCCCGCTCAGGCGTGATGGCAACCTGAGTAGAATCGATATTGAAGTCTAGGTAACCACGATTTTGGTAGTAGGATTTGAGTGTTTCCAAATCCCCCGATAGCTTCTGCTTAGAGTACTGATCGTTCTTGGAATACCATGTAAACCAGCCGGGGGTGGTCATGGTCATCAAATCGAGGAGATCAGACTCGGGGAATACGGTTGCCCCGTTAATGTGGACATCTTGTATGCGGGCTACTTCGCCTTCTTCAATATCGAAGGTCAGGGCTACACGATTACGTTCCAAATTTTTGACGCTGGTAGTGATTTTTGCGGAATAACGACCGCGCCCTTGATATTGGCGGCGTAATTCTTTTTCAGCACGATCCAGAAGAGATTGATCATAGACGCGTGATTCGGCAATTCCCACCTGCTTTAAACCATCTTTTAGTGAATCTTTACTGATATCTTTTGCACCGATGATTTCCATGGTGAAAATAGTGGGACGTTCTTGCACGGTCACAATCAAGACATCTTTATCGATGGCAATTTTTACGTCAGAAAAGAAACCAGTTGCAAATAAGGCTTTGATTGAGTCAGCCGCTTTTCCTTCATCTACTTCATCGCCTACTTTTAAGGGCAGATAGTTAAATACTGTACCCGCTTCAGTTCGCTGAATGCCCTCAATGCGAATGTCTTTAATAGTGACGGGATCAGCTGCAAAAGCAACTCCTGCCATCAGAGCAAAAATGAATGTGAGGGAGCGCAGGAACATATTAAGGGTGATTAACCAGAAAAGAAGCGGTTGATATCGTTATAGAAGGCCAGAGCCATCAGGCCAACTAATAATGTAAGTCCAACGCGAGTGCCTAACTCCATCCAGCGTATTGGAATCGGACGACCTGCTATTAACTCGAAACTATAATACAAAAGGTGGCCTCCATCTAGCACGGGGACAGGCAAAAGATTCAGAACCCCAAGACTCACACTCATTAACCCTAAAAAAGCCAGGAAAGGGATGAAGCCAAGCCGAGCCGAATCACCTGCTGCTGCTGCAATTTGCAGTGGCCCCCCTACCCCTTTAGAAGAAACCGAGCCCGTCAACATGCGCCCCATCATCTCCAAGGTAAGCGCACTTAAGTGATAGGTTTTCTGCATACCCTCAATCAAAGCCTGGCCCACTGGTCTTTGTATTGTCACCGTGAGTTTGTTTTTTAACTCAGGATCAATTGATACACCCGCACCGATTCGGCCCACCTGCACGTCATGATCCAGCTCTGCATCAGGCGTTAAGCTTAAAGAGATGCGATGACCTTCGCGCAAAACTGTAATGGCAAGTGGCTGATTAGGATGAGCCCGAACGATCTTGACCCACTCCGCCCAACCGCCTAGCGGAGTATTGTCTACTTCGATAATCTCATCGCCCACTTTTAACCCTTGTTTTTTTGCAGCCCCATCCGGAAGTAACACACCTAGGCGCGCCGGAATATTAGGGTCCCACGGGCTTAAACCCATCGCTTGAACAGGGTCTGCATTGTCTTTGGGCATGGGCTCCAGAGGCGGGAGATGGATTTGATAGCGTGTTCCGGTCTCCTGCTCTACAGTTAAATCACTTGCCTGACCTCTTAATGAATTTGCCGTGATCTTGAGGCGCAAGTCTTGCCAATCTGTGACCGTTATATCATCCACCGCCACCACCAACTGGCCTTCTTTAATTCCTGCCAGCGCAGCAAGTGATTCTGGCTTGGGCGCATTCACATAGGGTTTAAGTCCTGGCATACCCAACATCGAAACCGAACCAAACAATGCGATGGCTAAAATAAAGTTTGCAATGGGGCCAGCTGCCACAATTGCGGCGCGGCGCCAAACAGTTTGAGTGTTAAAAGCCCTATGCATATCTTCTGGTGGCACAGGTCCCTCACGCTCGTCCACCATTTTGACGTAGCCCCCCAAAGGGATGGCACAGAGCGTCCATTCTGTCTGGTCTTTTCCATATTTTCCAAGCCACAACACAGGGCCAAAACCAATAGAAAAACGCAGCACCTTTACCCCACACAAACGTGCCACGCTGTAATGCCCAAACTCATGAAAACTCACCAATAAGCCTAGGGCAAGGATGAAAGCTGCGATTGTAAACAAAGAGCTTGAAGCGAGATTGATCATAGGTTTAATGTGCCTTAGCTTTAAGCCAGGCCTCCGTCCATTCCCGGGCACGGGAATCTGCATCAAAAATGGCCTCTAGTGAATCAGCCGCAGTGACTCTTATGGCATCTAAGCAAGATTCAACCAAGCTTGAAATTTGGGTAAAAAGAATCCGTTCTTGTAAAAACGCTTCCACTGCCAATTCATTGGCTGCATTCATAATGGCAGGGGCAGTGCCCCCTTGGTGCATGGCAGAATAGGCAAGACGAATACAGGGAAAACGAAGTTCATCTGGCGCTTGAAATTCAAGACGGCCCGCCTTAATTAAATCTAATCTTTCTACCCCAGAGTGAATTCTGTCTGGCCAGGCCAATGCATGGGCAATCGGCGTGCGCATATCTGCATTTCCTAGCTGCGCCAGTACTGAACCATCTACATACTCCACCAATGAATGCACCACACTCTGAGGATGGATCACGATTTCAACTTGTTCGGGTTGCGCGTGAAAGAGCCAACAGGCCTCAATCATTTCCAAGCCCTTATTCATCATGGTTGCCGAATCTACAGAGATTTTTCTTCCCATTACCCAATTGGGATGCTTGCACGCTTCATCAGGCGTCACCAGGTTAAGGGTGGCAGGATCACGGTCTCTGAACGGCCCGCCAGAGGCGGTTAATAAAATTCTGGCAACACCGCTTGCTGCTAGTCCCGCCGAAAAATCAACCGGCAGACTTTGAAAAATTGCGTTGTGTTCGCTATCTACCGGCAATAGCTTTGCGCCGCTGTCTGCAACCGCATCCATAAAGAGGGGGCCTGACATGACCAAGGCTTCTTTGTTCGCCAACAATACCCTTTTGCCTGCCTGCGCGGCCGCTAAAGTAGGGGGCAAGCCTGCCGCCCCCACAATCGCTGCCATTACAATCTTTACATCCGGATGGCAAGCCATCTCCACTAGGGCCGAACGGCCGCACAAAACGACCGTATTCAGACCTTCTGATTTGAGGGAATGGCGCAGCGCTTCCGCCGCTTCACGATCCACCAGCACAGCAAATTCCGGGGAAAACTTTTTACATTGTTCCAGCAAAGTCTTGTGATCTTTTCTCGCACAAAGCGCAACAATCTTGAAAAGCTCGGGATGCAGATGAATCACTTCTAAAGTGCTGCGTCCGATAGACCCTGTAGAGCCTAATAGCGTCATACCTTGTTGCGCGGATGCATGATCAAAAGACATGTTGTTTTTCTCCAAGCGCAGCCCATACCAACAAACCTGCGGCAATAGGCAAGGCCGCTGTCAGTGCATCGATCCGATCTAATACTCCACCATGGCCAGGCAAAATCCAACCGCTGTCCTTCACCCCCGCACAGCGCTTTAACCAGGATTCAAATAAATCACCTTCTATTCCCAACAGTGCCAAAAGCATCAAAGAGGGAAACCAGTACCACCCCGCCAAGTGAATCACTCGAGCTAATTGTGTATCGAAAACAGAAAGCTCGCGCAATACAAATCCAAAACACACCACCCCAAGGATGGCCCCAAGAACGCCTTCCCATGTTTTTCCGGGGCTGATAGATGGTGCAAGACGCGTTTTACCTATTGCTTTACCAACAAAGTATGCACTTACATCAGATATCCATATCACCGCCATACTCACGATCAACACTGCTACGCCGTGTAGTTTAAGTTCGTTGACTGCGAGCATGGTGGGCACAATCACCAACCACCCGGTTAAAGCATGCAAACCATGGGATTGAAATGTCCACTGGCGAGCCAACCAGAGCGGCACCAAGAGCATCCAAAAAAAAGCGGAAATTAAAAATAAGGGAAGCAGTGCAATTGCATGAATATCAGGTGATGCAATAATCAAAGCGGCAATGATGCCGGAGAAGGCGGCATAGCCCACTTTTAACCTCCATCCCGACCAATGCAGGGCGGCCCATTCTTCTGAAGCCAATACCCCCGTGACCACAACAAATAGGGGCCACACCCAAGCCTCTGAGCGATACAAAAGGGAAGCCAGTAGAAGCGCTAGAACACAGGTAGTGAGAATGCGCTGTTTTAGCATGATGCGCGCAGCCCTCGTTGAGGCCTAGAGACCAATGGCCTCGCGAGCCTCAATTGCTGCCTCTCTTAATTGATCGCTCGTTCTTCCAAAGCGGCGCTCACGTTTTTGGTAGGACTCTATAGCCTTATCAAGTTCTTCACCATCAAAAGCGGGCCAAAGCGTTTCCGTAAAGTAGTACTCGGTATAGGCCAGTTGCCATAGTAAAAAGTTACTCAGCCGTTGTTCACCCCCTGTTCTGATAAAAAGATCAGGTTCAGGGGCATCTGCCATACACAGGTAAGGGCGCAGATCTTCTTCTTGAACTTGCGTCATACATTCGGGGCGTTCTAAAGCAAGCGTTCGCATCGCCTGCAAAATATCCCATCTGCCGCCATAGTTGGCTGCGATCGTGAGGGTAAGTTCAGTGTTTTCTGCTGTGAGTTGTTCACTGTCATGGATCATTTTCACCATGCTCTCTTCAAAACGAGAGAGATCACCTATCACACGAAAACGAATACCTGCTGCATGCATCTTCGACACTTCACGTTCCAGCATGACCTTAAACAACTTCATCAATAGCGCCACTTCAGAGGGCGGGCGGCGCCAGTTTTCACTACTAAATGCAAATAACGTAAGGTGCTTTACACCGCGATCTTTGCACGCAATCAGGATTTTACGCACCACCTCAGCACCGCGCCGATGGCCTTCAACGCGAGGTAAATAGCGACTTTGCGCCCAACGCCCATTCCCATCCATGATGATGGCAATATGCTCTGGGATAGCCCCTGTTTCAGGAATACTCAGCGTAGCGCTTTTAGGATGAATATTCATCACTCTTTGATCCAGGAACAAGGCAGGAGGTATTGCATGTTAAGGGGACTGACGGGGCTTAGACCGCCATCACCTCGGCTTCTTTTGCAGCCATCATCTTATCGATTTCCGCTACGCTCTTATCTGTCATTTTTTGGATGTCTTCTGTTGCTTTGCGCTCATCATCTTCAGAAACATCTTTTGCTTTGAGTAAATCCTTAAGTTGCGTGATGGCATCACGGCGTACATTTCGAATAGCCACTCGGCCATTTTCACATTCCGAACGTACTAGTTTTGTTAGATCTTTGCGGCGCTCTTCAGTGAGGGCGGGCATAGGAATCCGCACGATTTCGCCAAAGCTTGAAGGATTGAGCCCTAGGTCGGAATCACGAATTGCCTTCTCAACCGCGCTGAGCATTTTTTTCTCGTAGGGTTGAACACCAATGGTTCTTGCATCTACAAGCGTTACGTTTGCTACTTGGGTAATCGGGGTGGGGCTACCATAGTAATCCACCATGACGTGATCAATGATGCCTGTATGCGCCCGCCCTGTTCTGATTTTTCCGAGATCGTTCTTCAGATTCTCGAGGGACTTTTGCATTTTTTGATCGGTCTGTTTTTTGATATCTGCAATCATATTTTGACTCCCTCATTACTTTTTAAACGGTAACCAGTGTGCCCTCTGGCTCACCACACACCATACGCATCAACGCACCGGATTTGAAAATACTAAACACCCCAATCGGTAAATTTTGATCACGACACAAGGTTAAAGCGGTTGCATCCATCACCTTAAGATTATTGACAATGGCCTCATCAAAACTCAAACGCTCATAACGTTGAGCGCTGGGGTCTTTAACGGGGTCTGAGGTGTAAATGCCATCTACCTTGGTGGCCTTTAATACAATATCCACACCCATTTCCATTCCACGTAATGCAGCAGCCGTATCGGTGGTGAAGAATGGATTGCCGGTCCCTGCTGCAAAAATCACAATACGCCCATCTTCGAGATAACGCATGGCTTTACCACGAATATAGGGTTCGGCAACCTGTTCAATGTTCAGCGCGGATTGAACCCGGGCTTTTAACCCGCTTCTCTTCATTGCATCTTGTAAGGCAAGCGCATTCATCACGGTTGCCAGCATTCCCATGTAATCGGCTGTTGCCCGATCCATTCCTGCCGCTCCGGGCGCTACACCTCTGAAAATGTTCCCCCCGCCTATCACCACGCAAACCTGCACGCCTAACTTCGAAACCTCTCCAATCTCATCCACGATGCGTTGGATGGTTTCTCGATTAATACCGTAACTATCGTCACCCATCAGGGCTTCCCCTGACAGCTTGACCAGGACACGATGATAGGCAGGGGTCATGATTACCCCGTTAAACAGGTTGCGCTAGGCTGGCTGCAGTTGCAGCAACTTCTGCCGCAAAGTCTTCGGTCTTTTTCTCAATCCCTTCACCCACAATAAACATGTGGAATCCATTGACCTGAGCGCCTTTTGTTTTGAGGAGCTTTTCCACTTTTTGCTCAGGATCTTTCACAAAATCCTGGCCTAAAAGTGTCACTTCTGCCAGGTATTTAGCGATACGGCCATCGACCATTTTAGATACGATATCAGCAGGTTTGCCTGAATCAGCCGCTTGTGCAGTGTAAATGTCTCGTTCGCGCTGCAACAACTCGGCATCAACTTGCTCACTCGATACACAGATGGGTTTACTCGCAGCAATGTGCATTGCCAAATCTTTACCCAAGGCTTCATCACCACCCGTAATATCAACCAAAACACCGATACGCGAACCATGCAAATAGGTAGAAAGATGGCCAGCGGTCTTGACATAAGCCACTCGACGCAGCGTCATGTTCTCACCGACTTTCATCACCAAGGCTTTGCGCGTATCTTCGACAGTTGAACCGGAAGGCAGCGACATGGTAGAAACAGCCAAGATATCTGTTTGACCGGAGGTTGCAACAAGATGCGCAACATCACGAACAAAGGCGACGAAATCATCATTTTTACCAACAAAGTCGGTTTCACAGTTGACTTCAACCAAGGCACCTGTTTTACCGTCGTCACTCACGTGAACAGCGACCATGCCCTCAGCGGCGATTCTACCTGCTGCTTTGCTGGCTTTGGCACCGCTCCGGATTCTCAACAAATCTTCAGCAGCTTTTAAGTCTCCATCGGCCTCAGAAAGTGCTTTTTTGCACTCCATCATGCCCAACCCGGTGAGTTCACGCAGTTCCTTCACCATTCCTGCGGTAATTTCCGCCATGTCTCGCTCCTGTTAAACAGGGGCCCTAGGCCCCTGTGATGATGTTAACGATGATTCAGTTTGTTACTTATTCTGCTTCGGCAACTGCTGTTCCGTCGTCCACTTCTACAAACTCATCCGCCGCCACAATTTCTGAAATAACTTGTGCACGACCTTCCAAAATCGCATCGGCAACGCCACGCGCATACAAACGAATGGCACGGGTTGAGTCATCGTTACCAGGAATGACGTAATCCACGCCTTCTACTGAGTTATTAGTATCCACCACACCAATCACGGGGATTCCCAATTTACGCGCTTCAACAACCGCATTCTTTTGATACCCGACATCGATGACAAACATTGCATCAGGGATGCCGTTCATGTCTTTAATACCGCCTAAGCTTCGCTCTAGCTTATCCATTTCACGTTGCAGAACGAGTGTTTCTTTTTTGGATAGTTTTTCAACCGAACCGTCTGCAAACATGGCCTGCAAATCATTTAAGCGCTTGATGGACTGTTTGACCGTTTTGAAGTTGGTCAACATACCGCCTAACCAGCGGTGATCCACGAAGGGGGAACCTGAACGCTCCGCTTCTTCGCGAACGATTTCGCGAGCCTGGCGCTTGGTTCCAACAAACAACACATTGCCCTTGTTAGCAGCGAGTTGCTTAACGAATTTAATGGCTTCGTTATATAGCGGCAGTGTTTTTTCTAGATTGATAATATGGATGTTATTGCGATGACCAAAGATGAACGGTGCCATCTTGGGGTTCCAATAACGAGTTTGGTGTCCGAAGTGAACACCCGCTTCTAGCATTTGACGCATTGTTACTGACATATCTCGATCTCCATTGGGGGGTTAAGCATCCCATTTCCCCGGCCACACCGATTAGGAATAACGCTAATCGGGCACCCTCCCATTACGTGAGTTACGATGGGGAAATGCGTTGAATTTGTAGTGCCGAGCCAATCTCAGCATTACATTTGCTGAACCAGACAACACAAGCCGTGCGCTGAATCAAACAACCATAGATTCTAGCATGAAGGCGCGAATGACCTCAAGGGCAAGGGCAAATACAACCGCGAATGCGGATGGTTATTTAAGTTGTAAAGATTTTCTCAGGCGCCATACGCACTGCGGCTCCCGTTGGACAAGCCCGCACGCACGCAGGCCCGCCGGCTTTGTCTTGGCACAAATCGCACTTCACTGCTTTTTTGTGTGCGTCTGGGTCATAGTCTGGGCGGCGATTTCCGGGGCGTTCCCCCATCCCAAACAACATCCACAGAATGCCACCACCCGCTTTAGGGGGTTTTTGAACTGATAACTGAATCACGCTGAAGGGGCAATTACGCTCGCAATTACCGCATCCAATGCAAGCATCACTAATTACCACTGCGCCTTCTTTGGTCCGACTAATAGCATCAGGGGGGCAGTCTTTCATGCAAGCAGGATCTTCACAGTGACGGCATGCAACAGGAATATGAAAATCGCCAAAGGTAGGGCCCGCTTCGCGGCGCAATCTACCTGTGCCATTGTGTGTTTCAGCGCACGCTGTTTCGCAGTTATTGCAGCGCACGCAAAGTGATTCATTGATCACCAGAACGTCAGAACCTTTACCCACCCCTTGCTTCACCAGGAAGCTGGCCATTTCGCCTGAGTCTGCCGAAGTTTCTTCGGTCATCACATTAGCGCGCGTACGTTCTGCCGCTACCACTGCCATTGCTTGGCGCAAGGCAGGAATGTTTTCGAGCTGCTGTTTAAAGGCATCGGCCTTCAACACCATGACTTCGGTGGCTACGGCTGCCTTCACCGTTGCAGAGCGCTTATCTTCATTGATCAGCGCCATTTCACCGACATAGTTACCAGCGGCTAAATAGGACAACACGCGGTCTTGCTTGTCAGATTTATTTGAAACAATGACAGAACCGGTTCTAATGAGATACAGCCCGTCTGCTTCATCACCTTGGTTGAATAAGGCTTGTCCGGTTTGGTATTTGCGTTTCTCGATCCCGCTGTCGATCAAAGCTTGAACAGCCTCTGGTGTGACCATTGATCCAATGTAGTTGTAAATCGCATTACGCAGGAAGGATTCATCCACGATACGTCTTACACCATCAATGGTCTCAATCATTCTGAGCATGGTGGTGCGCGGTGTTTCGATGAGTGCGCATTGATCATTAGCTATAATGGTAGCCGTACGACGACGTCCTGATAACAAGCCCATTTCGCCAAAAAAGGAACCCGCACTGAGCTTAATTTGCTTGGTTTTTCCTTCTTTGTCCTCAACCTCAATAGATACACTGCCCTCTATAATCGAAAAGAAGGTGTTGGTGTAATCATGCTTTTTAAAGATGACTTCGCCCTTCTTAGGCACAAGAATCCGTGAATGGAGCATGAATTCCCGTAACTGCAGCGTAGACATCTCGCGCAATAAGGGCATGTTCTTGCAAGCAAGCGCCAAAACTTCAGCCACAGGCAGTTGGGGCTTCCATGCGCGTATGCGCTCTTTGAGGAAAGGTTCATCCACTGGCTCGATCGGACGGCCTAGGATCATCTCAACCAATTCATAACCTTGGTTCATCGCTTGCTTGATGAGTGGATATCCACTGAGCGCACCCACAACGAATACACCAGGAACAGTGGATTCATAGCGCTCGGAAAGAATCGGCAACGACACAGGACTTTCGTTTTGGAATTTGATCCCAAAGCTTTCCACTAATTTACGCGGAGGAATCGCACCGAGTCGACCGATGACGCGATGGCAAGGAATGACTGCCTCGCCTTCGGTTCCACTATAAACATAGTTAAGGGGAGGTTCAGACCCTGTTGCTTCCACTCGAATGGTATTGGCGCTATAACAAACTTGAAGGTTCCCGTTCTTTTCAGCCTTAAGGATCAGGTCGCGGTTACCGTCTTTACACAAGGCAAATTCACCTGCACGGTTCACCATGTACACCGTATTTTGCTTCATCAGACCTAGCGCATTTTCGATACCGGCATCGCCCGCACCAATGACGATAATAGTCTCTCCCTTGTATTCATCTGGATCAGCCAGGGTGTACTGCACCTGGGGAAGGTTCTCACCCTCTACACCCAACTTTCGCAGGTTGCCCTGCATACCAATTCCTAAAATGACGGTTCGGGTGGTGTACTCACTTCCATCCTCACACGTCACAGTGATCACTTGAGTTGATTCATCACGGGCCATCGCTTTAACGCGTTTACCCATGCTGACATTGATTTTTTTGTCCTTGGTTCCAGCATTCCAGTTATCTAGAATCGTTTCACGCAGACCCGCTTCGAAAGGCAAATCGCTGCGTAATGGCAACACGCTAGGCTCAGCCATGACGTGCTTGCCTTTTTGATACTTGAAGATGGTATCTGCAAGGTGCGTTTCTGCTTCTAATAGAATGTGCTTTGCATCTAAGGCCGCTGCCCGCGCTGCGGCTGAAACGCCACTGGGCCCCGAGCCGATCACAACGATATCGTACTCAGCCTGAGCATCGGCAAAGAGCATCTTGGAATGTGCACTAGGAGAAGCAGCCATGATCACATTTGACCTTGCGTAAAGAGGGTTCGCAGATTAGCAAGCTGACCTGCAAACACTTTGGGTTGATATTCTTCATCGCGACGCAATGTTTTGCGCAGTTCAGCAAGCTGTCGGTTTACTTCTTTTGGCGCCTTCAAGCTGCCCGACTTGGTAAGAGACAACGACAGGTCAGCAACGGCCATATAAGTCTGCTCCGCACCGGCGTAATCAGACAAATCGCCCGCCATTGCCTCATCTATCAATGCGCTTAATACACGCCGTAATTCTGGTGCCTCAACTTTCTGTTTTTGAATTACAGCAAGATAGGCATCCAGCGAGGCAGCAAGCGCAAGTGCGGTTTCTTGCGGGGATTTACCTGAAGGATCGCCATTACCCGACACAGCCTGGTGCAAGCGAACAATGCTTCTAGATAACTCGGGAGCGTTAACGGGGTCCAGTACGCGAACAATCGCCCTGACCATCAGCAAATTACTATCGTTCAAACGAATTCGGCCAGGGCCTACGCCTAACCTTGGAGTCCATTTTTCTTGGCTCATGGGGTGGTGGCAAGCATAGCAATCAAACACCACCAACTCAGGGAATATCCCATCATGGCCAAGCTTGGGATCGGCAAAAGTCCTTAGGAGTTGTTGGGATGCGACTACTTGTCCCACAGCCCAAATTTTAATGGGGTTGTACTCACCTTTGCGCTGATGCCAATCATCATCAATTTGAACATGTGATGGCTCAATGGCTGAGAAGGTTTCAAGCTCGAAGGAAATTCGGGGATGACCTGCTCCCATGATGCGGTGGGTCACAAATCGGTTCTGATCGCCGAAGTGGCAGGATAGACACAATTTAGCTTGGGCTACAGGCTGATCCGTTGGGTATAAACCATTTGCGATATTTTTAGCGTGAGTCTCGCCTTCTATCGTGTGAGATTTAATCCAACGGCCTGCGGGCCCGTGACAAGCTTCGCAACCCACACCTTCATTTTGAACAAAGCGCTCACCACGTAAGGCGGGAGCAGGATTATGTGCATGGCAATCAAGACAAATCTTGGATTCGTGAGCGGGTTTGTCGAGACCCAGGTTTTTAGCAATGCGCTTAGATTGATCGTTTAACAAAACCTTATAGGTTTGAGTATGTTTATCAAGACGCAACCAAGTGGTGTATTCGTTTTGAAGTACATGCGAGCTTTTCCATGGGGTGACCGATCCATGGCAGAGGCTGTTCGCACAATTGACTGACCCCACCGTCATGTCGTGGGACATATTAGGCATAGGAACCGAATCTAATGCCCGCGCCGGGAATGGCAAAAGGCAAAACACGAACAGCAATGAACTCAACACAAGGCCAAGTTTACGAATCGTTGCAGCCATTATTTACTCTCCTGCGCACGGTAGGCGGTCTTTGAGGGCAGTGAAGGAATCCAGTCTTTAGCTTCAGCTTTATCGCTGACGGTCCATACGCTTCCATCTTTGCGTAAGAATAGTTTTTCCATTTCAGAGCGATTGAAAGGACGGGACCCAATTCGCCCGAAAATAGCAATCTGCCCGCCTGTTTCATCCACCCCACGATCACGGTCTAAACCTTTAGATAGCGCCAGCGCAGGTGACTCTGTTTTACGCCAGGCGATGAGATGCGGTTTGGGGTCGGGAGAGAACCCATAGAACTTAGGCTGGATTTCAGGGGAAGTAAGCTGCAAAACTTTCAATCCATTTTTACCATCTGCCACGTAAGCAAATAACGATGCATTGGTTGAACCCACAATGACATCTTGCGCATCGTTTAACTGACCGTCAGCAGTATATTTTTGATATAGCTTGGGTGCGTTTGGCTTTTCAATATCTACGATCACTAAGCCCTCTGAACCCGCAGCCACATAGGCAAAGGTACGAGCCAGATACACTTTACGGGCATCGGCGAGGGGGACAGTTGCATTCATCAGATCTGGCTTTTCTGGCTGAGTGACATCGATTACACGTAAGCCTGTTTTATCTGTGACAAACAAATAGCGGAACTGCAATGCGGAAGCACGGGCATCATCAAGAGGAATCACTTTGATCAGTCGTGGTTTAAGTGGATCGTCTATATCCACAAACACTTCGCCTTTTGGCGTACTGATGTAAGCGTAGTGTCCACCTAAGGTGATGTGCGTTGCACCATTCAACACCCCACTAGGATTCCATGTTGCTGCGCGCCCCAGGAAGTTGTTTCGGGGTTCGCGATCAGCCAAGGTATCCACATTCACCACAATCAATCCTTCTTGTGCATCTGTGATAAATGCATAGTGATAGATTGGGTGGAAGGGTTGTTCTTGATTGGTCACGCGCATTAAGTCGCCTTCATTACGCAAAGGCGCAATGGGCTGGTTTGTAGGCAAGGCAACGCAGGTTGCGTTGGGCGAAGATACATGTGTGTCATGCCCTAATGGTGAAAATGGCGCTGTAATGATCCGCTGTGACACGCCTTTATTCGCAATACCTGCAATATCATAAGCACGGAAACCGCCCGCGCCTTCCGCTACGAACAAATACTCACCTCGTGTTTGCACGCAGTTTGCGGCTCCTTGGGTTGAATGGTTGTGCGCCTCAGGCAGTTCACGCTTACGTTCTTCATGCGCCTTATAGTAATCAGGATAAGCATATCGTTGCAGGTAACTTCCTATCACTGATTGTGGCTCGTCCCATTCCGTAACAGTGACCGCTTCAACGTGACCGGCTTCGCCCAACCATGCGTTGTAACCTATGAAGTTTACGAAGTTAGTTCCCTGCAACAGTAACTGAGCCATGATGGCGTTATTGTTGTTCTCTTTCGATATATGGCAATCAGAACAGGTCTTGGTTTCTTCTTTACGCTCGGTATGTGGATAATGCGGCGCGAACGCTTGTGAAGAGTAGCCACTTGCAGCAATCGGAGGCTGTTGAATATAGATGCGCTCACGATTGATGTTGGTGGAGGACAAAATCAATGCTGAACTGGATCGAATCGGTGTGACTTTAGATCCTTTCACTGGACCGCTTAGGCCTAGCTGAAAAATATCATCGCGCAAAACTTGAGGGTTATAAGTCGCATAGTTTCTAGACTCTGAACTCTCGTAATGGTGGCGTTCAGTTTTCCAGTTCGCTTGGATAGGGAGATGGCAACCGTTACAACTAGTAGACCAAGATAAATGGCAGGTGTAGCAGGTCATCTTGCTATTGTCATGCGCGAGTTTTAGCGCACCCGGCCCCCATTTACCTTCTTGGCCTTCTGTACCCGATGCCATCAATTTTGCATGGGCAGCCTTCTCGTTGTATTTGGGATGGTTGGGGTTGACACTGTTTTTAACTAGGGACACTTCCCATTCTTTCTTTGGATCGAGTGCAGCACGTTGATAAAGTTTGCCATCGCGCCATTCAAAACGCTTGCGTCCATCTTGAACTGTGAGGGTGGACAAATCCATCCCTCCAGGACGGGCGGCAGGGCCAGAGGTATGCAGGGTGGGATAGGCTTCCACGGTTCCATGACAGTCCGTGCAATCCACTTCAATTGCCGCAGCCACTTCACCATAAATATGGCCATTTCCATGCATATCCTGAGCGAAGTGGCAGTCTACGCAATGCATTCCAAGATCCATATGTATGGAACTGAGATGGACGGTTTTCTTCCATTTTTCGGGATCGTTATCGTCGATTTCTGAACCCTTTTTATCAAGGAGGGTACCCTTGCGATCCCGCTTAAATACCGCCCTGAAATTCCAACCGTGGCCGTGATAGTCGGCAAACTGGGTATCGTGCAAATCTTTATTCAAAGATGAAACGTTTTTCAGGAACTCAGGATCGCTCCACTTGCCTCGAATCGCTGCTTCTTCAGGGTTACGATCAAGAATTTTGCGCGCTTCTTCTGCTGTGGGATAACGCTGCTTTTCAGGCCACATTGCAGGGGCATCCGATTCGTAATCCCACATGGTGTAACCATAGAAGGAGTTCACAAAAATATTTGGTTGGTGCATGTGGCACACCATACATTGCGATGACGGTATGGCGCGGGTGAACTCGTGTTTCAGCGGATGGCCAGATTCCCCCTTCGGAATGGTGGGGTCAAGCGTCTGGCTCTTCCCTTCATGGCCAAAGCGAGCATAGGGCCCCGAGTGCAAGGGATCGCGATCGTTACCATAGATGGTATGGCAGGCGGTACATCCTGAGGAACGATAATCACCAGGTTGTTCGTTGGTGCCTAGGAACCATAGGTGCGGATCATTCAAACGGGTTTTGGTGACGTTAATCAAAGGTACCGCAATGTTGCTACCTGTTCCAGGTGCGCGGTTGGACTGATGAATGTCTGGACGCCCTGGCTCATCGAGTTTTTGCAGACCTCCGCTCGAGTTTGGCAAACCAATTTCAGGGAAAGCGCTGCTAATCACACGACCACCGCGCTCAAATACCCGGAATACATCTGACGGTGGCACGGTCTCCCATGCAGGCAAGGGATAGAGCTTTTCTAATACGCCCTTAAATACAAACAGCTCATTGCTAGGCTTCACGGGATTGACCAACACCGCCGCCTCGCTGTCTTTGGTGTAGGACTCACCCACCATGTAACGCTTGTAAGGCAGGATTCCATTGTTGTAACTCGCGCCACCCCACAACATCGCTGAGGTAGACATCAAACTGCGCTCCTGCGCCTGAATGATGGATAGATGACATGCACCGCAAGCATCTCGCGCAACTCTCAAATCCCCTGGATTTATAAAACGAATAAATGCGGCTGGTTCGCTATTCAGGTGAGAGTAGGATTGTTTAGGGTTTGCTGAGGAAGGATAATTCCAAAAAGCTTTGTCGCGAGGCTGTATATGTGCCTTACCCAAAACCTCCAGATAAGCAGGCGCTTTGTGATCACCGGTAGCCACTTCTTTGGAAGGATGCACTCCTGCATTCCCACCATGGCAATCGGTACAACCAATGACCACACCAGGATTCGCATGCATGGTGTGATTATCAGATTCGGTGTGACACATCACACAGCCGGTTGATTTCATTTCGGCTTCGGCCTGTGTTTGCGCCTTGGGTGCAGGGGGCGCCATCATTGCAGACTCAGCACTCATGGCATGCTTTTCATCAGAGGCTTGTACCCACCATGCCGAGAATACCATTGCGCTTAGCGCAAGGACGGCACCAATACGTGAAAACATTTTTTGATTTGAGGCCATGATTAGAAAGTAAGCACTGCATTAAATACGATTGAGTAGAGCGTGCCTTGAGATGTTCCGTACATCTGCTTAAGACCCGTTCCAGGAATGAGAGCCGCTACCGATCCATTGAAGATCACGTTCTGATGCAACCAAGGCCGCCAGTGAAAACCGATTGAAGTGTCCACGCCCAGTTGATTGGATGGAGGTGTTTCGGAAAGAAGATATCCCAGCACAGTGGTATCAACAAAGCGCAAATTGGACACGTTTCCAAATACACGGAACTCAGGAGTGATATCGAAATCAGCGCCGATACCCAACAAAAATAACCCTGGGTTGATAAAGTTAGATTGACCTTCATCTTTAGATGATCTTAACGAAGGCAAAATACCATTCCCCCCCGTTAATGCGAGCGCGCCACCGCCAATTAATGGGATGGACTGACGAATAAAATAACTGGTGTCTGAGCCCGCAAAATTGGGGTTTTCCAGAATGGCATCAAATCCTGTTTCACGCCCACCGTATGGATCACTGTCGGCACTGGCAATGGCTAGATTTGCACGAATGCGCACCCAATCAAAATCTCGAGAAAGTTCGGTTGCATGAAAACCCGCAAAAATTGTGGCTGGTTTTCTAGAAATTTGGTTATGACTGTCGTAGCCATAGGCCAGATAGGTGGTGGTGGAAAGATTCCAGCGATCAAAGTGACCCTCACCCGCATAGCCCAGGTAGGTGACGTGATAGTTGTGGGGACGAATATCACCCACATTTAATGGACGAACTAAAAA
>CAIPTD010000147.1 GCA_903867885.1 uncultured Ferrovum sp.
ACCGAATCCGGTCAAGTCTGCGGCCCTGATGGAAAATGCTTGGGTTATGGTGCGCTCGCCGCTTTAGCCGCTACGATGCCTTTGCCCAAAGATTTAAAACTAAAAAATCCTGCTGACTTCAGAATCATTGGTAAATCCATTCCACGTACCGACCTCGTCGGAAAAGTAAATGGTGCAAGTACGTTTGGCATTGATGTGCGCGTTCCCGGAATGTTGTTTGCCTCTGTTGAGCGCTCACCTGTATTGGGCGGCAAGGTTAAAAGCTTTGATGCCACTGCAGCATTGGCAGTTCCTGGCGTTCTCCAAGTGCATTCCATCCAAAGTCCAACGGCAGCAGGGGTTGCTGTGTTGGCAAACAGTAGTTGGGCAGCCAAAAAAGGCCGAGATGCCCTGAAGATTGAATGGGATAAAGGCGCGCATGCCCACTTTTCAACGGCAGGCATGAAACAAGAAATGGCTGCATTAGCAAAGCGTAAAACGGGTTCCAAAGTAGCGCGTCTAGAAGGCAACCCAGAAAGCATCACCGAGGGGACATTGATTGAGGCCGTCTATGACGTTCCTTTCTTAGCTCATGCAACCATGGAACCTATGAATGCAACCGCTTGGGTTAAAGAGGGGGGGGTGACCATCTGGGCCCCTACTCAAGCCCCTGGCCCTAACCAATTTGTCGCTGCGGGTATTGCAGGGTGTAAACCAGCGCAAGTGAAGGTGCATACTACCCTCTTGGGCGGCGGATTTGGTCGACGCTTTTCTCCCGATTTTATTGCAGAGGCCGTAAGTCTTTCCAAGCTCGCCAAGGCACCGGTTCAGGTGCTGTATACCCGTGAAGACGATATGAAGGGTCAGTATTATCGCCCTGCTGCGCGTGCTGAACTTTCTGTGCGTGTGAATCAACAGGGCAACCCTGTCGCATTCCAAGGTGTCACGGTGACGGACTCTATCGCTGATGGTACCGGCTTCGAGGCTGCTTTAATTAATAAAGAAGGGATCGACAATACGGCGGTTGAAGGTTTGTACGACTTCCCGTATGACACCCCTCACTTCAAGCTAGAGTGGGTGCGTCATCAACCGGGAGTTAGAAATTGGTTCTGGCGTTCGGTGGGCAGCACAGAAAACGGATTCTTCTCAGAGTCCTTCATTGATGAAATGGCACATGCTGCGGGCAAAGATTCCTTTGAATATCGTCGTGCCTTGCTTTCTAAAAAGCCGCGCCATTTGGCCGTTTTAGAACGCGCTGCAAAAGAAGCGGGATGGGGTTATCCCTTGCCCAGTGGTCGAGCGAGAGGGATTGCTGTATGTGAATCTTTCGGCAGTTATGTGGCAGAAGTTGCCGAGATTTCGCTAGAAAACGGAATGCCCAAAGTCCATAAGGTCACGATCGCTGCTGATGTGGGGATTGTTGTGAATCCTGATATCGTTCGCGCGCAGATGGAAGGCGCCATGATTTATGGTCTGACCGCTGCCCTGTATGGAAAAATCACGTATGCCGAAGGGCAAGTCGAGCAATCTAATTTTGGGGATTATCCGGTGATGCGCTTGAGTGAAACGCCTGAGGTATCTGTACACTTGATTTCTTCAGCCGAAGCCCCCGGTGGAGTGGGCGAACCTGGCACCCCTCCCATTGCACCTGCGGTGGCAAATGCTATTTTTGCACTCACCAAAAAGCGTATACGTTCCTTACCTTTCAGCGATGCTGAGATTATCTAATTTGCTACACGTCTTTAAAGTCTAGTGATATCGCGCCGTAAAAGAAACATATTCTTATGGCGCGATGATCCTCATGGACCTCGGATTTCCTCATTCTCCCAGCTTCGAACTCCCAATTAAGTTATCGTCAGGCCATATGCTGACTCAGCTTGAATTAGAGTGCCGCACCTGCGCGAAGCCTTATCGCCTCAAGCAAGGCTATGGCCGAACGGGATCCCCTGGTGGGAGAGTAGTATTAGCTGCTCGCACTCATTGTCCTCGTTGCAATGAAGTGGCCCGATTTTTTGTGGTGATGAACACTGTTTCTAAGCAAGCAAGGATACAACGTGTATCGATCTTGAGCTTTTGGATCGCGCAGCAAGCGATGCGATTAGGTCGATTGACTCAAAGTGACCCATCTCAAGTGATACAACCTCATGCTAAAGAGATGACAACTTGGGTCACCCGCTCTAAAAAGAGTTTGGGCCGCTACCTAGACGAAGATATTCCTGCCTGGATTGAGCTAGAAAATTCGCACTGGCATTTTGCAGGGGTTCATTCCACCAGCACCACACCTGTTCGTTTAGGTGAAGTGGTTATTCATCCCGGTCTTCTGTACCGCAAGGGAATCAATACCCGCGTCTGAAAGGGCTTTAGCGCGTATCATATGCGCTCACATTCGTTAGCGAGCCCCTTTTCATGCGAACAACGCTCTCTGATCTTAAACGCTGGCATAGCGAACAGCAGCCCATCGCCGTGATGACTTGTTATGACGCAAGCTTTGCGCGGGTGCTTGAAGAAAGCGAGGTAGATGTTCTACTGATTGGCGATTCTCTTGGTATGGTGTTGCAAGGTCATCCCTCTCCTAATCCCGTCACTCTAGAAGATGTGGCCTATCACACGCGTTGTGTGGCGCGCGGATCGCAGCGCTGCTTCATTCTGGCCGATATGCCCTTTGGCACGTCTCAAATTTCCCCGCAGGAAACTTTTCGCAATGCTGCTGTTCTGGTTCAGGCAGGCGCGCAGATGGTAAAAATCGAAGGTGGCCTGGAAATGGTTGATACCATTCAATTTTTAAGTGAGAGAGGGATTCCGGTCTGTGCCCATGTAGGCATGACCCCTCAATCGCATCATCAATATGGTGGCTTTAAAGTTCAAGGAAGAGATTCCTTGCGTGCGGATCAAATTGTTGAAGCGGCTTTGGCGCTTGAGGCTGCAGGAGCTTCTATTATTCTGATGGAATGTATTCCAAGGGTATTAGCAGATAGGGTATGCGCCGCAGTGAAGGTGCCCACCATCGGAATTGGGGCAAGCCCTGCATGTAGCGGCCAGGTCTTGGTTTTATATGATGTGATTGGATTAAGTTCCAAACCTTTATCCAAACTCGCAAAGGATTATTCTTCAGTTCCCGGCGGTATTGCTGGGATGGTGAGAACTTATGTGAAGGAAGTCAAAAACCGTGTCTTTCCAAGTGATCAGCATTGCTACTAACTTTGGGGTGCGCTATTGGGAGCAGGCATGATGTGGTTGCGCGTTGTGAATAGGTTCAGTAAAGGTGTACTGACCCTTAGCCTGATCAGTTCGCTTTTTGCGGTTCTTTGTCCTTCTGGTTATGCCGAAGACATCACTATGCAGTCACTGACTTTGAAAGAAGCCATTGACTTAGCAAGGCAGCATAATTTGCAACTGGGCTTAAGTATGGAGCGGGTGCAAATGGCGCGAGCGGCTTTAGAGTTATCCCGTTCAGCCTTAGGTCCGCATGTTGCGCTCACGGCTTCTCAGGCGAATCTTTCTACCAATCTTCGAGCCCAAGGTTTTCCGAATATCCCTCAGATATTTCCTTCGCCCGTTCAGGGACCCTTCAACAGTTTTGATACCCGATTATCCCTAACGCAAACCGTATTTAATCCCTTGCGAAGTCATCTTGCGCGTTCAAGTGAGGGGCAATTGGCCTTTGTCCAACATCAAGAGCGTGCTTTTCTAGATCAGATTATTGCTGCTACCGCACTGGCTTATATCGAAGCACAACAGAAGTCTGCTCGTCTTGAAGCAGCACAAGCGAACCTGCGTCTCTCGGAGGAATTAGCAGAACTTGCGCGTGATCAACAGAAAGCAGGTATTGCCACTGGAGTGGATGTGGCGCGCAGTGAAACCCGTGTCGCTCAGGATCAATATTTGATGAGCCAAGCTAAGAACCAACATGATGAGTCCCTCATTCGCTTGAAGAGGGTGATGGGGCTTCCCTCACAAAGTACCATTCAACTTACCTCTCCAATCACATTCCACCATTTACCTATCCCAGATAGTTTGAGCGCAATGGTGCGAGCCGCTTCACAACGCGAAGAATTGAAAGCACTCCAGTCGCAAGTCATGGCCGCGGAAGAGGCGCTGAATGCCGCTGATTCTGAAGCGCTGCCTGAAGTGGGTTTGCAAGCAGCGATTGGGCCGAGTGGCGTGAATGCAGGTCAATCGGTCTACACTACGAAATCCATCGCAATTGGGATGAGTATTCCTTTGTTTACCAGTGGTGAACTCAGTGCCCATCACAGTAAAGCAAAAAGCGAATTCAATACGGTCCGTATTCAACATGAAGATGCGCAAAGACAAGTAGAAGAGGATGTTGCGCTGGCCTTGCTCTCACTACATACCTCAGAAGAACAGGTGGCAGCTGCAAAGAAGTCTTTGGATCTTGCTGAACGTTTACTCGATTTATCGCGTGATCGATTTAAAGCAGGGGTCACCGATAACCTTGAAGTGGTCGATGCGCTGACTGCTCTGGCCACTGCGCGCTCACGATTGATTGATGCTACTGCAGAACACACCTCAGCTCGAGTCAATGCCGCTGCAGCAATGGGTGAAGTGGCTCGTTTCGAAATCTAATTTTTACGATGGAATAATGTATTGCTATGCGCAATTCTTCTGAATCTTCTGCTGATTCACCTCCAGCGGGCCGGAGCACAATCCGTTTCATCATTGGTGGTGGTGTGATTCTTGTTCTGCTGATTGGCGGAACCATCTGGTATTTGGGGCGTAATAACGAATCAACGGATGATGCCTTTGTTGAAAGTGATGTGGTGCCGATTGCTTCAAGAGTAGGCGGAACCGTTTTACATGTCACCGTTATTGAAAACCAAATGATCAATCAGGCAGACACTTTATTTGAGTTAGATCCTAAAGATTATCAACTTAAAGTGGATCAGCTCACTGCGATGGTTGCGGCCGGAGAGGCGCGCGCTTCTGTGGCCCGCAATGATAGTGGGTTGGTGCAAGCCAGCACCAAAGCTTCGGTTACCCAGGCCGAGGCAGGCCTGGCAGCTTCACAGGCCATGGTGGCACAGAGTGAAGCGCAGCGCAGTGCAGCGGAATCGCAAGCCAAACTTGCCATTGCCGATGTAGAGCGTTATCGCACTTTGCTTGCCAAAGATGAAATTTCTCGCCAGCGATTAGACCAGGCCGTGACTGCCGCAGATGCCGCTCAGGCGCAAGCCGAGTCTGCCCGTAAAGCCGTGACCAGTGCTGAGGCTATGGTACGTCAGGCTTCGGGGAAATTGGATGAAGCAAAAACGGCCCCCCGGCAGATCGCTGTGAAAGAATCACAAGTAGGCAGTGCTGTAGCTGATCTGCAAACACTGAAATCTCAATTGGCTTCTGCACAACAAGAATTGAGCTACACCAAAGTGACCGCCCCTGCGGCTGGAAGAGTGGCGCGCAAGTCAGTTTTAGTGGGGCAAGTGATGCAAGCCAATCAAACAGCTTTATATATCGTCACTGGCCAACCTTGGGTGATTGCCAACTTTAAAGAGACACAACTCACGCGCATGGCGGTGGGGCAAAAAGTCGATATTAAAGTTGATGCCTTTCCCGACCATCCTTTACATGCTCATGTTGAAAGTTTGCAAGCAGGAACAGGATCACGTTTCAGTTTATTACCCCCTGAAAACGCCACCGGAAACTACATCAAAGTGGTACAACGCATTCCAGTAAAAATCGTTTTTGATGAAAGCCCCGAGATCTTGGCCAAACTTGCTCCAGGGATGTCGGTGGTGCCAGAAGTACATTTGGGTTCAAAGACTGAATAACGTGATTGATTTTAGTTTCTCAAATTGCTGGGCCCCCTCCTGCTGAAATGAATCCCCCTTCAGTGAATCCCCCTTCAGTGAATCCTTGGGTCATCGCCATGGTCGTCGCCCTGACGACCTTTATGGAGGTGCTGGATATTTCAATTGCTAATGTGTCCTTGCGACACATTGCGGGAGATCTCTCCGCAGGCCAGGATGAAAGCACCTGGGTCTTGACCTCTTACTTGGTCACGAATGCGATTGTCTTGCCGATCAGTGGGTGGTTTGCCTATGTAGTCGGTCGTCGCCGTTTCTACCTTTGGTGTGTGGTGATCTTTACCATCAGCTCTTTGCTCTGCGGTTTGGCGCCTTCATTGCCTTTGTTGATTCTTGCCCGAACGTTGCAAGGTGCGGGAGGAGGGGGCTTGCAGCCTATCTCGCAATCGATCTTGGCCGATAGTTTTCCACCCGAAAAGCGTGGAATGGCTTTTGCGGTGTATGGCATCACCACGGTGTTAGCACCAGCGATTGGCCCGACACTGGGTGGGTTCATCACGGATAACTTTAGCTGGCGTTGGGTGTTTTTTATCAATGTGCCCGTGGGCATCTTTGCTTTCTGGTTATCCCGTAAATTGTTATGGGATCCTCCCCATCTTGTCGAGGCACAGAAATCGCTGAGAGAAAGAGGTTTTAAGATTGATTACTGGGGCTTTGGCTTACTCGCAGTCGGCTTTGGCTGCATGCAAATCGTGTTGGATAAAGGCCAACAAGAAGACTGGTTTGCTTCTAGTTTCATTCTTTACTTCACCATTCTCTCTTGTGTGTCTTTAATCATTCTGCCTTTATGGGAATTGCGCCAGCGCGATCCTATGATGGATATTCGTTTACTCAAACATCGCAACTTTGCCATTTGTAATGCCCTGATGTTTTTCTTGGGCTTTGTGCTATTTGGCAGCACTTTGCTCTTGCCGTTGTTTACTCAAAATATTTTGGGATATTCCGCCACGCAGGCCGGGATGGTGTTGTCTCCCGGTGGCATCTCCATTCTGTTTGTGATGCCTATTGTGGGTGCGCTGGTGCCCAAGGTGGATGTGCGCAAAATGATTGCATTGGGTCTTTTGATTTGTGGAGGAGCTTTGCTCATCTTCACGACCATCGATGCCCAAGTGGATTACTGGACCCTCGCCATGATTCGAACCTTACAGGCATTGGGCTTGGCGTTTCTATTTATTCCTATTAATACCGCCGCATTTGCTGGTATTCCTCTGATCAAAAGTAGCGGTGCTTCGGCGATCATTAACCTTTCCCGAAACTTAGGGGGGAGCTTTGGTATTGCGCTCACGCAAACCTTCTTTGCCCAGCAGCAGCAAAAACATCAGGTTGCTTTGGTAGCACATGTTGAATCAACGGGGGGAGCAGGGGCTGCTTACCTTGAAGCCATGACGCGACATTTTGTTGAGGCCGGGCATACGTTTACCGAATCCTCGCAACTTGCCCTGCGCCAGATCTATATCGTGGTTCAAGGTCAAGCCGCGATGCTGGCCGTACTCGATGCCTTCTGGCTTTTAGGCCTGCTATTCCTAGCCCTCATTCCTTTTTGCTTTTTGCTCAAGAAAGCCACACCAATGGCCAAAGGCGGCCCCCCCAGAGACGCACCTCCCGCCCACTAGTTTGATAGAAATAAATCTTAAACAATTTGCTTCTCTCTCCCAGAAGCCTCTGACAACAAGCAACATTGTTCTGCTTCTTAATACCGAGCTTGGTTTTTCATCCATTTAAGCTTGCTCCTCTAACTGCGAGGCTGACTTTATTTATGTATTTACATAAATAATAAATGCCAATACAATAAATGGGGAAAGTGACACTGCGAATGTTTCTCCAAAAAAAATATAAATAGGTTGATCCCATGGACTTAAAAAAATGTGATGTTGAACAGGTTGCTAAAGCGATCGAAGCGGACGCAGGGGAATTCATGCCGGGACTTCGCCAGTCACTCGAAGAAGCAAAATCTGGCGCTTTGGGTCGTATTCATACACCAGATGAAATCAAGAAAAGGCGCGTAGGACGACCTTCCATGGAATCAAAGCGCCCGATGATGTCGATGAGAATTGATCAGGATATCTTGGATAAATTACGCGCAAAAGGTAAGGGCTGGCAAACAAAAGTGAACGGCTTATTACGTGAAGCGTTGCTCAGTGGAAAAATCTGAGGCTCACCATCGTGCTGAGGCCCCACTAGTTGTCATTCTGGCTTGATATGGTTAAATAGTCTATTCAGAGTAAGGGAAGAAAAGACGCTGAGATAAAGTCTCTTGCTTGAACCCATCCTACCCACAACAGGTGAATCATAATGAGAGCACGCATCCATCAATCCGCTAATCTATTGGCGCTATCGGCGTGTGTTTTATTGATTTCATGTGGCGGAGGCGGGGGAG
>CAIPTD010000148.1 GCA_903867885.1 uncultured Ferrovum sp.
CGATTTTTCAAATACGGTTTACTTAAAACGGCCTAGTGAAAAAATCATGAAGAAATGGGGACTTGCTCCTTGCGAGGACGCCAGACTGGGCGGCGAACTCGCTCACGATGTCGTGATGAGACATGAAGGGAAAAAGATCATAGACTTATTAGTCAAAGACCTTCAGTTGGAAACTAAATCATAGCTACCGATAAATGGCTTTTTTATGGCCATCTAATGAATTAAGGTTGCAGTGGGCTCGGTTTAATAAACTGCAAGCCCTGAATACTGCTTTCAAAAGATTTTGGTAACAGCGGAGATTGAGTGCTCTCGACTTTGACTAATTGTGTAGAGTTTGGTGCAAGTATTGCATTTTCCAGAGCATTCATCCCATGGCTAGAGCTTGAGTCAGACTGGGGTGCAAACATATTATTTCGAAAAACTGCAAACTGCAGAGAGCCCATGTTCTGGATAGCAGCTGGACTTGGAGGGGGTGGTAGCGTAAACGAAGTAGGAAGAGATACTGTTGAAGACTGACCCCAAGCAAGGGATGTAGACAGACTAAGAAAGAGACCCGAAAAGAAAAGTTTCATAAAGTAGGCACAGAGTAGTTGCCGCTCTGGCGCCATAAATTAATCAATGCCTTAAGGTGATTCGTCTTGGCATCCAATAAGGCGCCCTCTTTATCTCTGGCATCCATAATGGCCATCACCGGATTTTTGTTCGGATTTTTAACTGTCGTATCATAATCTTTTTGAGCCGTCAAAAGAGACTCTTTGGCAGAAGTGTATTTCATCAAAGCCTGTAAAACTTGCACTCGAATTTGCACCTTGAGATCACGTAACTGCATTTCATACTGAAGTTTTTGATTTGCCGCACTGACAATATCAGCCGACTGCAAATAATTAGTAATAGGAATTGGGATCGTTATACCGGCAGAAATCTGATTCTGAGCTGTGTAGGTTGTTCCCGGGCTTGTCAAGGTCTGAGCAGGCCCAAGTGGCGATGCAGGCAAGGTATAAGAAACACCATTGCTATATTGATACTGTGGGGTTCTAGTCTGAGATACGTATGGATAAACATTGACATTGCGATTTTGCATTGTCAAGGTGACATTTTTTTCAGCGACATCGATTGAAGACTGTAGCCCTAAGACCTCCACGCGCTGGCTTTGGGCCTTTGCAATCAGTTCTTCAACGTTATATTCCTGGGCAGGCAAATTGAGATTACCTTTTGGATAAGGTAAATCTTGAAGGGCATCACCAGAGTAATTTAAAAGATTGAGCGCAGAGAAAGAGAGGTCTTTTTCAGTAGCAGTTTTTTGCTTAATGAGAAAGTGTTCTGCGTCAGCAGTTTTTGTCTTGGCTTGTAAAGGCTTTAGTTTTTCTAAGGCCGCATTGTAGGATTTCAGCATCAGACTTAGGCGCAATGTATCTACATAAGTGTTGAGTGCGTTGAGCTCTACATTTGTACGAGTTCTTTCCAATTGAATTGCACTTGCATCAGTTTGCGCCTGCGCCAAGTTTTCTCTTGCAGAACGCTTACCCCATCCTTCTATTGTGAATGAGAGCCCGTAGGTACTCGATACAGGGGTGGTATAGGGTGTGTAGGGGGTTTGATTTTGGTATGAACCCCTGGAATAGCTGACGCTTGGTGAGAACTGATACAGACTTTGCGCCTCTTTATTTGCCATGGCTGTTTGGACATCTAGAGAGGCACCATTGATGTATGCATTACTTTGTTTCACAAGCTCTAAATACTGATCAAGCGAAATCGGTGAAGACTTCAGCTCGATACCGTAACTGAAACTGCACTGGAAAAATCCGAGCAATCCCAATGATAGTAAGCAGAGCCTTAAATTATCCATAAGGGATTATATAAGAGCATATCAATACCTGTAATCGAGCCACCTACCTATCCCCAAAAGCAAGTTAAATTGGCGACATGAACTCGAGCGCAAAATTCCAGAGCTCTACAGACTTTAAATTGATTATTTTAGAAAACGCTCCCAATAGAATTGCCTACTGATTCGATTCCTGAGCCAGCCTGATTGCCCGTATTCTCAATCCCACCACCAACCTGATTACCAGTATTGACTATTCCTGAGCCAATCGAGTTTCCTGTATTGCTAATAACTACAGGGCCGCCACCTGCAGCTCCCCCGCCCCATAAAGAATTAGTTACCCCGCTTCCAGTATTTGTAACGGTATTGACAGACTGATTTCCGGTGTTGGTAACAGTGTTAGCAGCCCCATTTTCAGCGCCAGGGGGGATGCTCTGACGTTGAAGGCCTCCGATGCCAGTCTGGACGGCCCCAACATCCTTTGGAGTTTGAGCGCCAGCTCTTGCAACACCTCCTACTTCACCGGCATCTTGGGCAAAAACACCGAAACTGATTACCAATAATGCAATGCCTAGAGCGTATTTTTTCATATTTAATTTCCTATAAGTAAAAATGGGTTTTGTTGTTGCTATCTCTTTAAGGCAACGGTTTGAAAACACAATGAGTCTGATGAATTGAAAAGCCAGGATTAACTTTAGAATACCAACCCATACCCCCCATGAATGCATTCCATCACAACCATTACCTGGCTATAACTGCCCGCAGCAATAGCACCCTTAGTAACATCAAAGCTCATAGCACCATCAGAAAGTCTGGCATTCAATAGCATTAATTTAGCGATACCTTCATCTGCAGCGATGGTGCGATGATTGCCATGGGGCGCAGCAATGAGGGGGGCATTAGACAAAAAGGGTGAAACAGGCCGATCTAGTGGTCCAGTA
>CAIPTD010000149.1 GCA_903867885.1 uncultured Ferrovum sp.
ATGTTAAAGGCGGCTTCGCATCACCAGTCTTTCGTCCTGAGCGTGAGCGCCAAGTTGTCGCGCGCCTTCAAGAGATTAATAAAGGCCCATTACTTCCAGATGGTATTGCTGCCATTTGGCGCGAAGTGATGTCTGCATGTAGAGCTTTGGAGGCTCGCCAAACCATTGCTTACCTTGGCCCAGTAGGAACATTTTCTGAGCAAGCAGCACAAACCTATTTTGGTCATTCCATCGCTGGATTGCCTTGCGCCAGTTTGGACGAGGTTTTTAAAGCGGTAGAGAAGGGCGCGGCACAATTTGGCGTAGTGCCTGTTGAGAACTCTAGTGAAGGTGCGATTTCTCGCACATTGGATATATTGCTCGACTCTTCTATGCGTATTAGCGGCGAAGTCGTATTGCCAATTCGTCATCACTTATTGACTAAGAGTGGCAAGCTTGATGGCGTAACTACTGTTTGCGCTCATGCTCAAGCATTGGCTCAGTGCCAGCAATGGTTAAGCGTGCACGCTCCACAATTAAAGCGTCAAGCGGAGAGCAGTAATGCGGAAGCAGCTCGCATGGCGGCAAGTGATCCAACTCTGGCTGCAATTGCTGGCGATCCTGCGCAAGAGGCGTATGGTTTGCAAGCGGTAGCTGCACAGATTCAGGATGATCCGCATAATCGCACCCGTTTTGTTGTGGTCGGTAACTACGCCTGCCAGCCAACCGGTAAAGATCAGACCTCTTTGGTGCTCTCTGTTGATAACCAGCCTGGTGCTGTCCATCGTTTATTGGCGCCTTTGGCAAAGCATGGCGTCTCTATGAATCGCTTTGAATCTCGTCCTGCACGTAAAGGTACTTGGGAATATCACTTCTATATTGATATTGCTGGTCATGCAGATGATGCGAAAGTAGTGAAGGCGCTTGAGGAGTTAAAAGGGGTTGCAGCTTTCTATAAGAACCTTGGCTCTTATCCCCACTCTACTTAATCCAAGATTAACTGTAACTAACTGTGTATTAGTAAATAAATTAGTAAAGCTCGAATGACTTCTAAGATTGGCTTAAAACATATTCATGCGATCGCCCCTTATGTTGGTGGTCGCCCTATCAGCGAAGTTGCGCGTGAGTATGGTCTTGATGAAAATAAAATTGTGAAGCTAGCTTCCAATGAAAATCCATTAGGCATGCCAAAGTCGGCACAAGATGCCATGCTCAAGGCTGCAGGTGACTTAGGCCGCTACCCAGATTCCAATGGATTTGAGTTAAAGAACGTCTTAGCCGATCGATTGGGTGTGCCAACAGATTGGATTACCTTAGGTAACGGCAGTAACGATATTCTGGAATTGGCTGCACGTGCAGTTGCACAAGCCAGCGACGAAGTGATCTTCTCAAGACACGCTTTTGCTGTTTATCCTTTGGCTACCCAGGCTGTTGGCGCCAAGGCAATTGAAGTGGCTGCTACGGATATTTATGGTCACGACCTACCAGCCATGTTGGCGGCAATCAAGGCATCTGGCGACAAGGCGAAGTTGGTGTTTGTGGCTAATCCCAATAACCCTACTGGTAGCTATTTGACAGCTAAAGAGATTGAAGACTTTTTAGTTGCAGTCCCGTCGAATGTAGTTGTTGTACTTGATGAAGCCTATAACGAGTACCTCACGCCTGAGCAACGCTACGATGCCATTGCTTGGGTAAAGCGCTTCCCTAATATGATTTTGTCGCGTAGCTTCTCCAAGGCTTATGGCTTAGCCGGTCTGCGCATTGGTTATGGGGTTGCACAACCCCACTTAACTGATCTGCTGAATCGAATTCGTCAGCCGTTTAATGTAAATAGTCTGGCTCAGGCTGCTGCTATTGCAGCCCTTCAGGACAAAGAATTTTTGCAGCAAGGTTTTGAACTCAATCGTGCTGGCTATGCTCAGCTCACCAAAGCTTTCGATGAACTAGGTTTACGCTATCTGCCATCCGCAGGCAACTTTGTTCTTGTCAAAGTGGGTGATGATGACCAAGCTGGTGCTCGTATTAATTTGGAATTACTTAAGCGCGGGATTATTGTTCGCCCAGTTGGTAATTATGGTTTGCCGCAGTGGTTACGCATCTCGATTGGCTTGCCAGAAGAAAATACAGCATTCATTGATTCTTTAAAACAAATACTTTCCTAATGACCATCATTAATCCAGCAAGCAATTACGGTACCGTCACCATCGTTGGTGTTGGTTTAATCGGTGCCTCATTGGGTTTGGCACTCAAGCAGGCGGGTGTGGTGACTAAAGTTTTGGGCGTAGGTCGTAGC
>CAIPTD010000150.1 GCA_903867885.1 uncultured Ferrovum sp.
AATTAAGGTGCTCATGGTGGCTGAAATACTAAATGTGGGTGCGGATCCAGCAATACCAATCAGTAAAGACTGAACAAAACCTAGGCTATCTTTTTTAAGCTCAGAAGCCATAAATATAAAACCCTCAAGTTTTAGCCTAAGCAGGCCTGAATGGGTATGATTGACTGCACGAACAGTTAGCAAACGCATTAAACTGTTAGACTGTTAATATATCGTATTACGATGCATTTAAAGATGGGCTATCGGCTTTTATCCCGATTAAGCCCCCCAAATTAATATCAAGAGGAGATTCACGCCATGGCATCATTTCGTCTTCGTTCCTTAGTCGCTGCTTTAGCGCTGAGCACTATTGCTTCCGGCTTCGCTGCCGATCCTATTAAAATTGGATTATCCGGCCCCTATACTGGCGGCTCTTCACCCATGGGCGTATCCATGCGCGATGGCGCAAAATTGGCTGCAGATGAAATTAACAAAGCCGGCGGAGTCCTTGGCCGTCCAATTCAGTTAGTTGAGCGTGACGATGAAGCTAAAAATGAGCGTGGCGTGCAAGTCACTCAAGAGCTCATTAATAAAGAGCACGTAGTTGCCACCCTGGGCTATATCAACACAGGTGTATCGCTTGCCTCTCAGCGTTTCTACCAAGAAGCCAAAATCCCCGTTATCAACAACGTCGCTACTGGCTCCATTGTTTCCAAACAATTTTTGCCTCCTGAGCACCCTGATAACTACATTTTCAGGACCTCTTGTCCTGACGGCATTCAGTCCCAAATGATTGTTGAAGAGGCCGTGGGCCGTCGCAAATTGACCAAGATAGCCATTTTGGCTGACTCTACAAATTATGGTCAGCTAGGACGTGAAGATTTGGTTAAAGCGCTTGCCGCAAAAGGAGTTAAGCCTGTTGCGGAAGAAAAATTCAACGTCAAAGACGTGGATATGACCCCGCAGTTGTTAAAAGCTAAAGAGGCAGGTGCTCAAGCTGTTCTCACCTATGCGATTGGACCTGAATTAGCTCAGATTGCACTTGGAATGAAGAAACTTGGCTGGAAAGTTCCTATGATTGGAAGCTGGACCTTATCAATGGGTAACTTCATTGATAATGCAGGCGCTGAAAGCGAAGGAGCACGTATGCCTCAAACCTTCATTCAAGAACCCAATACCCCCAAGCGTAAAGCGTTTATTGATGCTTATCTCAAGGCTTATCATCCTACCAATGACCGCATCCCTTCACCAGTTTCAGCGGCTCAGGGTTACGACTCAGTATATTTAATTGCAGCCGCAATTAAACAAGCCGGTAATACCGATGGGCCCAAAGTGCGTGAGGCCTTGGAAAACTTGAAAGACAAAGTTGACGGCGTTGTAACCATTTATGATCGCCCCTTTTCGCATGACAACCACGAAGCGATCACATCCAATATTCCAGTGATTGGTGAAGTCAAAGATGGACATGTGGTGTATGCCTACGAAGAAGAACGCAAGAACCCCCTTCGTCTAGAAAAGCACTAAACCTTCATCTCTTGGCAACGCTCTAGGGGCGACTCTGATGAGTCGCCCTTTATATATTATGTAGTGGAGACCAAAACAACATGGCCATTTTGCTTCAGTTGCTTCTGAGTGGCGTTGCGCTCGGCATGATCTATGCTGTGATTGCCTTTGGCTATCAAAGTACCTTCGCAACTTCAGGCACCCTTAATTTCGGACAAGGTGAAGCCTTAATGTTGGGGGCCATGGTAGGTTTGAGCATGGCTGGGAACGTAGCCGGTGGTCCGTACATCAACTATTGGGCAATGATCCCGATTGTGCTGATTTTTGGCGCCCTGCAGGGCGCAGTCGTAGAGCGAATTGGGGTGCGGCCCGCAATCAAAACCAAAAGCGAGTTTGGTTGGATTATGTCAACCATTGCGCTCGGCATTATTTTCAGAAACGTAGCAGAGAATGTTTGGGGGCGCGATGACATGCCATTTCCTTCCCCTCTGCCAACAGATCCCTTACATATTTTTGGCGCCAGCGTTCTCCCAATGGAATTACTGGTGGTCGTTGGGGCAATTGTCATGATGGTGGGTGTAGAGATTTTTAATCGGCGCAGTATTTATGGCAAGGCAGTCGTAGCAACCTCCACCGACCGAGATGCTGCAGGCTTAATGGGAATTAATACTGGCTTAGTGATTACCTTTTCTTACGCACTCTCCTCTGCAACGGCCGCTTTTGCCGGAGTGTTGATTGCACCCATCACCCTGACCGGCGCCAGCATGGGCGCGGTACTGGGGCTCAAAGCGTTTGCTGTAGCCATTATTGGTGGCCTTAACTCTGGCTTAGGTGTAATCGTTGGGGGCATCTTATTAGGGGTTGCTGAGACCACTACAGGATTCTACATCTCAACTGGCTATAAAGATGTGCCTGGACTCATCCTGCTGTTGCTGGTGTTATCGGTCAAACCTGCCGGTTTATTCGGCAAATCCGTTATTAAGAAGGTTTAAACGATGAAGCGTTCCCATCTATTTCTTTCTTTACTCGGTATGGCATTTGCTTTAGCTCTCCCGATTGTTGTGACGAACGAATATTACGTTCACCAATTCGTCCTCATAGCTATTTATGCCACGCTCTTGTTTGGCCTAGATATTGTGGTCGGCTTTACTGGAGAAGTTTCGCTGGCGCATGCTGGGCTATTTGGAATTGGTGCTTATACAGCAGGCATTTTGACTTGGAAACTGGGGTTTCCTTTTTACGCTGCCCTGCCCTTCAGTATCGCCGTGACTTCAGGATTTGGGGCCATTCTGGCGCTTCCCGCACTTCAAGTGACCGGCCCCTACCTGGCAATGGTAACGCTAGCTTTTGGCACAATTGCACAAATTTTAATTAACGAAATGACTTTTCTTACCAACGGAGCAATGGGGCTGACCATCCATAAGCCCTCTCTGTTTGGTTTTATATTGCAAGAATCGCAATACTACTACTGTGCCCTGACGATCTTTTTCTTTGCCATGATCGCGGTGCATCGAATTTTACGATCGCATCTAGGTCGCGCCTTTGAAGCCCTTCGCGGCAGTCCTGTTGCTTCAGATTGTATGGGTGTGAGCGTTTATTTTTATAAAGTATTTGCCTTTGTAATCAGCGCTGGGTTGGCTGGTTTAGCCGGTGGCATGTTTACCTATAACGAACTCTACATCGCCCCTAATACTTTTAACTTTGAACTCACCATTCTGTTCCTCCTTGCCATCATTATGGGCGGAAGAAAAAGCCGCGCTGGCGCAGTGCTTGGTGCAACAATTGTGGTGTTGCTTCCTAATTTACTCGATGACATTGAATTATTCCGCTATCTCGCTGAATTCGCTGTCACCGTCGTTGCAATTCGTGCGGGTTTCGTGTTTAAAGAAGAGGGGGTAAGCGGGCTCAAGGATTTATTGATTCCTGGTGTTGGCTCGGTACTTCTGTTGGCGGCATCATTCAAACTTGAGAACATGACCAACTGGCGCATTACGATTTTTGGCCTGTTGATTTTGTTTGTTGTGTACTACCTGCAAGAAGGCATTATTGGTTGGGCAAAAGAAGTTTATGTTACCTGGAAAGGTGACAAGAAATCCACAGCATTGAGCAGCGAAGAACTGAACGTTGACCCCTCAATTGCGTTGAGTTCAGAACACGCTGGCAACATTCAGAGCGCTGATGGCATCCTGCTACAAGCCAAAGGAATTCTGATGCAATTTGGTGGTTTGAAGGCACTCAATGAAGTAGACCTCAGCATCAAAAAAGGAACCGTGCATGGTTTGATTGGCCCGAATGGATCGGGTAAATCCACCATGATGAACGTACTTACCGGGATCTATAAGCCTACGTCTGGTTCTGTTCAATTTAATGGAAAAGAATTATCTGGATTGCCCCCTGCAGATATTGCACAGCAAGGGATTGCGCGGACTTTTCAAAATATTCAGTTGTTTGGTGAGATGACTGCTCTCGAAAATGTGCTTGTTGGCCTGCATCACACCTTTCACAGCAATTTGCTTTCAGTGATTTTGTCTACGCCTAGCCAATGTAGCGAAGAACAGGCAGCTCGTGCCCGGGCTGCAGCCATTCTAAAATTTGTAGGCCTGAGCGATGTGGCGCATGAGCAAGCACGTAATCTTGCCTATGGCCGTCAGCGGCTATTAGAGATCGGACGTGCCTTGGCCCTAGACCCTCAGTTGTTGTTACTTGATGAACCCGCAGCAGGCCTGACTCCTGCTGAAATCCCTGACCTTATTGCGATTATTGGTCGCATTCGCGAACAAGGAATTACCGTCATTCTGATTGAGCATCATATGGATGTGGTGATGAGTATTTGTGATCGTGTTTCAGTGCTCGACTTCGGACAAAAAATTTCTGAGGGTTTGCCAGCTGAAGTACAGAGCGATCCGCGCGTGATTGAAGCCTACCTGGGCGGTCAGCCAGCCTAAAGGGAGAAAACACAAAAATGTTAGAAGTTAAAAATCTCACCGCCGCCTATGGGCAGGTCAGCGTATTGCATGGTGTTAGCCTAAAAGTAGAAAAAGGCCAACTCGTGACATTGATCGGCTCGAATGGGGCAGGAAAAACAACGACGATGCGCGCGATCAGCGGCATGATCAGCCCTACCGGTGGAGAAATCTTGCTAGAAGGCAAATCTATTGGGGGCTTAGCCTCGCATCAGATCAGCAAATTAGGCGTTGCTCATAGTCCTGAAGGACGGCGAGTATTTCCAACCCAAAGTGTCAAGGACAACCTTTTGCTTGGCGCATTTTCGCGCCTGACCTTTGGCCGTGAGCGCGGCGACGTGGAAGGTGACTTAGATCGCGCCTTAGATTTATTTCCGCGCTTACGGGAACGTAAAGATCAATTAGCAGGAACCCTTTCCGGTGGTGAGCAACAGATGCTCGCCATGGCTCGTGCCTTAATGTTAAAGCCCGAAGTACTGTTGCTGGATGAACCCTCAATGGGCTTAGCACCCATCTTAGTAGAAGAGGTATTCCATATCATCAAGCGCCTGAAGCAAGAAGGCGTGACCATGTTATTGGTAGAACAATTTGCTGCTGCTGCCCTAGGTGTAGCCGATTATGGTTATGTAATGGAAAATGGTCGTATTGCAGTTGAAGGTCCCGCTGCCCAACTACAAAACGATCCCAAAGTTAAGGAAGCATATTTAGGCGGTGGCCACTAATTCCGAGGGGTATGCAAATCTAAGCAACGCGTCCTTTAACGAATAAGCCAAGCCAAAAATTCGGCAAAAGCCAAACCACTCAAAGCACCAAGCAGCAAATACACCCATCGGCTGAGCCGCCTTTGTTCAGCAATCAATTCTTCTATCAAATTTTGCTGGTTTGAACGTTGACTGGACTCTTCCAGATAGCGTGAGGCTAAGCGGGGAAGTTGCGGTAGCAAATAGGCCCAATGCGGGCCTTCTTTTTCAAGCTCCTTCACCGCCCGTCTCCACCCCACCTGCTCATTCATCCAGCGTTCCAGAAAAGGCTTGGCCGTCTTCCATAGATCGAGCTCGGGATCGAGGTCCCGCCCAAGGCCCTCAATATTCAGCAAGGTTTTTTGCAACAACACTAACTGTGGCTGAACCTCCATCTGGAAGCGGCGTGAAACTTGAAATAGCCGCAGCAATACTCGGCCAAATGAAATTTCTTTTAATGGGCGATCAAAGATTGGCTCACATACCGAACGAATGGCGCGCTCAAATTCTTCTACTCGGGTATCTGCAGGAACCCAGCCTGCCTCAAGATGCGCTTCGGCCACGCGGCGGTAATCCCGACGAAAAAAACCTATCAGATTTTGCGCTAAATAATCCTTATCTCTCTGTTCTAAGGCCCCAACAATTCCAAAATCCAGGCCGATCCACACTCCATCATCTGCCACAAATATATTGCCGGGATGCATATCAGCATGAAAAAAACCATCCCGGAATACTTGGGTAAAAAATATTTCTACCCCATCCTTGGCCAGTTTGGGAATATCTATCCCCTTTGCACGCAGGATGTCTACTTTGGATACCGGTGTTCCAATCATCCGCTCCATCACCATGACTTGGTGATCGCACCAATCCCAATACACCTCTGGAATGCGCAATAAATTACCTTCGATGAAGTTTCGACGCAGTTGACTGGCATTCGATGCTTCGATCAGCAAATCCAGCTCATCCCGCAAATGGCGGGCAAACTCCTCCACCACTTCACGAGGGCGCAGGCGCCTTCCACCCGGAAGTGATTCAAGCACGCGCGCTGCTGTGCGCATAAGATTGAGATCTCGGGCAATGACCGAGGCAATTCCGGGCCTCAAAATTTTAACTGCAACTTCACGACCATCTAACAGCTTGGCAAAATGAACCTGCGCTACCGATGCACTGGCGATTGGTTTTTCGTCAAAGTATTGAAAGACCTGCCCCAAATCAGGACCGTAAACATCGGCTAAGACCTTACTAGCAGCAGCCCACGAGAACGGGGGGACCTGATCCTGCAAGAGCGCTAATTCATCTGCAATGTCGACTGGTAATAAATCTCTGCGTGTGGAAAGGGCTTGACCCAGCTTTACAAAGATCGGGCCTAAACCCTCAAGCGCTAATCTCAGGCGCGTCCCTCTGGGTGCGTAAGAGATGCTTTCCGCCCCCCCGCGAGGTAAACGCAGCAGCAGAGACAGGGGCATGGGAATGAAGACCAAACTATCTAGACGATAACGCCAGGCCACCCAAATAATTCGTATCAATCGGAACAGACCCATGTTTGATCTCAATAAGGGTTGGTTTTGGCTTTTAAGCGTGCTTCAAGGCGTTCAATTCTTTGAGCAAGTCGATCACTTGTGTCGCGAAGAACATCAATTTCATCGCAATGCTGAGAAACCATATCCGAGCTGAGCACGAGTCGCGCCTCATGCACTGCATAGTCCGTACCTGAACGTGCAAGACGGAGGGTCACTTCTGCACCCCAGCTAAAACATTGCTGAAGCATCTTGGCTAGCTGCTCGGCCCCAATATCTCCCAGATACGGCGCCATCCACTCAGCAGGGTCTGGGCGCAAGTGTCGGGCAATGAAAGCCAGTTCTGCAGCAAGCCCTGCATTGCCTTCAATTCTCACCTCGCGCATTACCGCATCCATTCCTTTACCAAGAACTGCAAGCTTCTCGGAGGGCAGAACAAGAAAGACCCCTGAACTAGAGCGACGAGCATCAAGGGTATTTTGCTCCTTCAATACCTCGGGTAATCCTTCAGAATCTAGAAGCAGTTCCCCTTTAATACCTGCAATATCCCAGGCAACAGGATGCCCTGCAAAAGGCCTGAGACGTTCCCGGGCCCACGGCGCATCCTTCAGAAGCCGCCGAAGCACCGGAGCGGCAACACGACCCGTCACGCGACCTGCTGGATGCCTGCGAGCAACCAGGAAGAATGTGGATCATTAAGCAATTTCCTGACATGCCAAATTTCGTTGACTCGCTCTGGCGCGCCTTGGTCTTCTCTGATTGTGGCGTGATATTGCACACTCGCAATCGCTTCATTGTTCTCAATGATTAAATCGAGTAACTGGGCGTCTACCGTCAATACCTCTACACGTTGCTGGACTCCACCGCGCTCTTGAATTGCGATAGCAATTTCTGCGTACATTTGTGGCGTTGTAAATAATCGCAAATCATTCAAATCGGCTGCATCATTGGCTGCCTGCAGTCTCACATATGCCAACTTAGCTTCACGAATAAATCCAGGTAGATCAAAACCTGGTGGTAGATTGAGGGGAGCCTGCTCCATTGCTGGCTGAGCAGAGCCTGTTCCATATGCCCCTTCTTGAGGCGAATACTGCGTTTGAGGCGGAACCTCAGCCCAGCCTGCCGGTGCAACTTCTGCGTATTGTTGGGACGCGGTAGAAAATAAAAAACGGCGAACTAAAAACACAAATCCTGCTACCAAGAGCCCCATAAAGAAAATACTCATCAGGCCACCGCCTAAATCCCCGCCTCCAAAGCCTCCTCCATGCCCTCCAAACAACAAACCTCCCAATAAAGCCCCCCCTGCGAAGCCAGCCAAAGGTCCCATCCAGCTATTACGTTGTGGGACGGGCGCAGGTGCCGCTTGAGGTCGCATGGGCGCCGGGGCTGCAGCATTTCCGGGAACGCCAGGCGTGTTAGGTCGAGGGGCACTAGGAGCAACCGGAGCTGGAGTGGGCGCCCGCTGCATCGTTTGTGTGTCGCGCTGCCGACCTACGCTTCCTCCGCCACCAAGTCTTTTTGCTGCAAAGGCATCTTGAATGCTTAATGAAAGGCTCAATACAATCAGTATGAGTACGGAAAAGCGAGAGAGAATATTCATGTCAGTAACGGTATCCCATGTGTAGCGCAACAATCCCCGCGCTAAGGTTGTGGAAATTAACACTAAAAAAACCAGCATCCTGCATCATTTTCTTAAGCGTATCTTGATCGGGATGCATGCGAATGGACTCAGCTAGATAACGATAGCTTTCTGCATCCCCTGCAACCCACTGACCCATTCGCGGAAGCACATGCAAAGAATAAGCATCATAGGCTGGTTTGAGGGGCCCCCATATTTGAGAAAACTCAAGCACGATGGCCCGCCCACCCGGAGCAAGTACACGATACATTTCGGCGAGCGCATTTTCTTTATGGGTCATGTTGCGCAAACCAAAAGCCACGGTAACCAAATCAAAGCTTTGATCAGCAAAAGGGAGCTTCTCAGCATCACACTGCACTGCAGGGATGGGGTGGCCTCGATCAAGCATCCGATCCCTTCCCCGCGCCAACATGGCAGCGTTGATATCAGTCATCACCACATCAGGAGTGAGCTGCGAGAAAGCGATTGCCAAATCACCACTTCCTGATGCCAGATCAAGAACCCTATGCCCTTTTTTTACGCGCGCCAAATCAACCGTAAAGCGCTTCCACAACCGATGCAAACCTGCTGACATCAAATCATTCATGACATCATAACGATCGGCAACGGAAGTAAACACAGCACCTACCCTGCCGGCTTTCTCCGATTCCTCTACCTGCCTAAAACCAAAATGCGTTTTTGTCACTATTTAGACTCCGCACTGTGCTGGGCAACGAGTTCTAAATAACGCCCCCACAAAAAAGGCTGGTTTTCACCGATTTCTCGTAACCAAGCCCATGAATAAATTCCTGTATCGTGCCCATCATCGAACACAATTTGTACTCCATAGTTCCCCACTGGCTTCAATTCAAGTATTCCTACATCGTGTTTATTCAGTTGCAGCACTTCTTGACCGGGGCCATGTCCGCGTACTTCAGCTGAAGGAGACTGAACACGCAGAAACTCATAGGTAAACTCAAAACTCAGACCATCGTCAAAACTCATTTTGAGCATTTTGGCAGGCTGATCCAGAGTGAGTTCAGTGGGCCAAGGGGCAGCATTAACGGCCATATTCCAAGCATTCCAATTAAGTTTAAGTTCAATCCGCCATCATAATCTAAGGAGAGCCCAATGGGGGTTGTCACAAAAAAGTCACCACACTGATATATAAATTAAGCTGAATAGAAATATCCATTCAAGTCTGTCATTCCACTCTTGTCATTATCCGTTCCATATATCCGCACCTGGAGAAGTTAAGTGGCTGCTCAAATTTTGGTTGTAGAGGATGAAGTTGCCATCCAAGAACTGATCGCTCTCAACGTACGTCAAGCGGGGCATCGCCCCACTTTAGCCGCAGATGCAGAGGAAGGCTTGGCCCGCGTTCAGCAAAGTCTCCCCGATCTGATTCTCTTAGACTGGATGCTGCCGGGAATGAGCGGTATCGATTTTCTTCGGCGCTTGCGTGCCAACGGTCGCACCCAATCCATACCTGTCATTATGCTTACGGCGCGCGCAGAAGAACAGGATAAATTGTTGGGCTTAGAACATGGCGCAGATGATTACATCACCAAGCCTTTTTCTACGCGCGAACTGAATGCCCGTATAAAGGCCGTTTTGCGTCGTCGCGCACCACAGATGACAGAAGACAGAGTTGAGTTTGGGGATTTGGTTTTAGACCCTTCTACCCATCGAATTTCTGCAAATGGTGCTGATATTGCGGTTGGCCCTACCGAATTCAAGTTACTTCACTTTTTCATGACACACCCCGAGCGCGTGTATTCCCGCACTCAAATCCTTGATCAGGTTTGGGGCGACCACGTATTCATTGAAGAACGCACCGTTGATGTGCACATCCGCCGTCTGCGTTCCGCTCTTAACAGCACGGGCCACGATCGCTTGCTGCAGACTGTTCGCGGTTCTGGTTATCGCTTTACCCGCGTCGCCTAGGCTTTTTTACCCGATTCTGCATTCAATTCCCCACCTAGGGTGAGGGGACTGGATTGCAGATGGTAAGCTAGCGAGATGTTTTCTCCTTGGCCCTATCTTTTTCGTCGTATTTTTGTAGCCTGCATTATTGGGCTATTGGTGGCGGTCATTTTCGACTCGCGCCTGGGGCTTTTCACCCTATCCGTATTGATTTCTTTTCAATTCGGTTTTCATCTCATTCAACTCTGGCGGCTCACGCATTGGCTGAAGCAACCCAACCCTACCTCTGTTCCTGAAGCCAATGGGCCATGGGGAATGGTCTTTATCAGCCTTTTTCGATTACAGCGCAGAGCAGAACATGGAAGGGAACTGCTGAGTGAGGCACTCAGTCGATTTCAGCACGCAGGGGCAGCGCTGCCAGATGGCGTGGTCATCATGGATGCATATGATCGAATTGAATGGTGCAACCCGCTTGCAGAAGACCATCTTGGCATTGATCTAGAGAGAGATCGTGGACAACAGCTTACCTATCTGATGCGACAACCCACTTTTTTAGAGTGGTTATCCAAAGAGTCCTATGAGCATCCGCTTACCCTGAGAAATGCGCGCGGCTCAGGAACCACTTTGCTGTTTACACTAGTGAGATATGGCAGCCGAGAAAAACTGGTCGTCAGTCGCGATATTACTGTTATTGAAAACGCCGAACGTATTCGGCGTGATTTTGTTGCCAATGTATCGCATGAACTCCGAACCCCTATTACCGTTATTTCTGGCTTTCTTGAAACCTTAGAGGATACGGAAGACCTAGATAAAGAAAGCCTAATGCATGCTATTGGGTTAATGCGTTCGCAAGCAGAGCGCATGCAACATTTGGTAGAGGAATTACTCAGCCTATCACGCCTTGAGAGCGATGTTGGAGAACCCGCTCGAGACGAACTATCAGTTCGAGACTTTATCCAATTGCTCGCCCGTGAAACCACTCAATTGAGTAGGGGTAGGCATAGGGTTTTGGTGGAGATTGAAGATGAAGCTATATTGTTGGGTAGCCGAACCGAACTGCATAGTGCCTTTGGAAACTTAGCCAGCAATGCTGTTCGCTATACCCCAGAAAAGGGAACAATCACGCTAAAATGGCAACGCACTGAAACGGGGGGCTCCTTTAGTGTGAAAGACAGCGGGATTGGCATTGCCCCCGAACATATTCCAAGACTCACCGAACGTTTCTACCGGGTAGACAAAAGTCGTTCACGTGATACAGGTGGAACCGGACTGGGGCTGTCTATTGTTCAGCATGTCTTATCACGCCATCAAGGCTATTTGGACATTAAAAGCATACCGGGTTCTGGTAGTGAGTTTATTGCTCACTTACCTGCGGAACGCTTAGCCCCTGCTCCTAAAGTATCCTCAGAAATATCCCTTCTAGAATTGATTGAACCGATAAAATGAGATTTCAAATAACCTATCTCTTTTTACTATGATTGGCATACTGATCGTTGCCCACGGGGCTTTAGGAGAATGTTTAATTCATTGTGCCAGCCATGTTTTAGGGCGGCGTCCTCTCCGTTTAAGGCAGCTTGGAGTGACAGTACACGACGATCCAGAATTAATTTTGCCGCACGCCAAGGAATTGGTAAAAGATTTAGACGATGGAAGTGGAGTGCTGATTTTGTCAGATATTTGTGGTGCTACGCCATGCAATATTGCCAGCCGTCTGATCAACCCCGGCCATGCCGAACTGTTATCTGGCGTGAGCCTTCCTATGCTCGTTCGCGCGCTTACTTACCGCGAAGAAAACCTGGATTCGGTCATCCAAAAAGCAATGGCTGGAGGGGTGAATGGAGTCATGCATTTGAACGCGCAATCAGATCATCCTGTGGAGTAAATCTATGCCATCTCAAGAAATAGAAATTATCAATAAGCTGGGCTTGCATGCTCGTGCCTCTGCAAAACTAACTCAAACGGCAAGTCGCTTTCCCTGCGATATAACCATCTCGCGAGGAAGCCGAACCGTCAATGCAAAAAGCATTATGGGGGTAATGACACTTGCTGCTAGCCGCGGTAGCCGCATCACTCTCGCGGCGGAGGGAAATCAATCAGGAGAGGCCCTTACAGCACTCGTGGATCTGATTTCTGACAAATTTGGCGAAGGAGAATAATTAGCCATGAGCTTCTCGATGTTCGGTATCGGCGTTTCAGGCGGGATTGCCATCGGTCCCGCGCGCCTTTTATCGCACACTTCGCTTGAAGTTTCTCACTATGCCATTGATGAGCGGCTTCTCGACAAAGAAGTAGCGCGTTTTGACAGTGCGATTGCTGCTGTTAGAGAAGAATTAGAGGTCTTAAGAGAAACCGTCCCGGCAGGCGCTCCGGCAGAAATGGACGCTTTTCTTCAGTTACATCTGATGATTCTGAATGACACCACATTGTGCGAAGCCCCCAGAGCCTTGATCGTGCAGCAAGGTTGCAATGCAGAATGGGCTTTAAAGCAACAAATGGACTTGTTGGTCAAACAATTTGAAGCCATTGAGGATGCTTATCTGCGCGAACGACAAGTAGATGTGGTTCAAGTTGTAGAAAGAATCTTAAAAGCCTTATTAGGTGAACCCAGTCAAATTAGCTTTAGCAATGGTAGAGATGGCCCCGGTATTTTAGTTGCACATGATCTTAGCCCCGCTGACATGATGTTATTCAAGGAGCACAATTTCGCTGCTTTTATTACTGACGTTGGAGGAGCGACTTCGCACACCGCCATTGTTGCGCGCAGCCTAAACATTCCCTCTGTGGTGGCCCTTCATCATGCTTGGCCCCTGATCAGAGAAAATGAGATTCTGATTGTGGATGGCACTCAAGGCGTTGTTCTGGTCAATCCCGACCGTCAGATTCTCACTGAATATCGTTTGCGTCAGGAACAATGGGATCTTGAACGACAAAAGCTCAAGCGTTTGCGTTCTACCAAGGCTATTACACTCGATAGTCAGGATGTAGAACTGCATGCCAATATTGAATTTCCCTCTGATGTTGAGCAGGTTAAGAAAAACGGGGCAACCGGAATTGGGTTGTTTAGAAGTGAATTCCTGTTTATGAACCGCCCTGATCTACCTGACGAGGAAGAGCAATTTATTGCGTATCGTTCTGTTGCTGAGTCCATGAAGGGCGCGCCCGTGACCATCCGCACCCTTGATATCGGAAATGATAAACCGATCGACCAAGGGCCTAAAATCACAAGTAACCCCGCTTTGGGTTTACGTGCCGTACGCTATTGCTTATCTGAGCCGCGTATATTTAATACACAGTTGCGCGCCATCTTAAGGGCATCCCACTTCGGCAAGGTGAAGCTTCTCATTCCTATGCTGTCATGCCGCGATGAACTTTTTCAAGCACTGACAATGCTAGAAGCCGCGCGTAATCAACTTCGCACTGAAGGGGTAAAGTTTGATGAGGCAATGCCTATTGGCGGCATGATTGAAGTTCCTGCTGCAGCGCTGGCAGTAGAGTCATTGTTAGATCTTCTTGATTTCATCTCGATCGGCACAAATGACTTGATTCAATATACCTTGGCTATCGATAGAACCGATGATAGCGTGTCGCATTTGTATGACCCACTTCACCCTGCGGTATTGCATTTGGTTGCGCACGTTATTCGCACTGCTAACAAACTAGGTATTCCTGTTTCTGTATGCGGGGAAATGGCGGGAGAGCCAGAGCTTACAAGAGTATTGTTAGGGATGGGGCTTAGGTCGTTTTCTATGCATCCCAACCACATACCCATGGTGAAACAAGTTGTGCTGAAAACTTCGGTTAAGGCACTAGAAACGCTCACCAAGCGGCTTTTGTCAGCGTATCTTCCAGATAAAATCCACGGAATTTTGACCAAGCTGAACGCTTAATCAGCCTCTTTGCAAATCGGGTGCAGCGAATACTGCGCTGCACCCGATAGGCAGGTTAATTGCAGAAAACAGGCTAAAAGCTGGCGGAATAAAGTGGCTGTTATTTTTGTTTGCCAATCACACCAGAACAGCAAGAAATCTGACCAACCATACAATTACACACCTTACGGTGCCCCACGCTTCATTTCTAGAAGCACTGACTAGAAATGCTCCTCCTCCTTACTCGACTACCTAAGCGCGTGGGCATTTAGGCTCGAATTTCTAAATAGAATAGGCATTGTCCAAAACAAAGTCAACCACATCATCTAAATGACTTGCACTTTAATTGATCAAAGCAATTAAACCATTAAATAAAAAAGGATTATTTAAGCTGGCATTTTTCTTGCGTACAGAGTCAAGTACTCAATACACTATAAGAATATTTTGAAAAACGACATCAAATGAACGCCCCACTTTACCTCGATGTACGGAGGAAAATTTTAACCAGCATCACCTTAGGTCATTGGCCCAACGGTACCCCTTTACCTAATGAAACCAAGCTCGCGCGCGAATTTGGCGTAAGCGTAGGAACACTTCGTAAGGCAGTCGATGAATTGGTTCAAGATAAAATTTTGGCGCGCCAGCAAGGGCGTGGCACTTTTGTAGCCACCCATAATGTTGAGCGCACTTTGCATGATTTTTTTCGTATTCGGCACAATGATGGGGTTTCGCGCTTCCCCGAGATTGAAACCCTAAGCCTTCGTAAAATCGCTGCAGACGAAGAAGCTTCTCAGCGACTTCAACTGAGTATTGGGGCAAAGGTATATCGCATCATTAACCTCCTGACTGTGGGTGGTCTTCCCGCTGCACTGGATCAGATTTTTTTGCCAGCAGAACGCTTTGAAGGCTTGAACATTGATCTTTTTCGCACTCGAACAGGGACCATTTATCACCTATATCAGAATAGTTTTGGAGTAAACGTTTTAAAGGCAGAAGAACAAGTGCGCGCTTGCAAATGTGGAGCCAAAGAATCCCGCGCATTAGGTATATCCCGCGCAACGATCATGTTGGAAGTCGAACGCATTTCTCGCACCTACTATGATGTTCCTGTGGAATGGCGCTGCACCCGAGTCAACACTCAACATCATTACTACTCTAGTGAACTGGGTTGATTGGCAATTAGGCCCATCCCATCCCAAGTAGGCAAAATCTTACTACAACGCCCAAAACTGCTCAGCAGTCGCTACAATGTAGGACTTTCACTGAATACAGCCGTCTGTAATTATGGCCGGCAATTTAAACATGATGAGTTCTGAGCAAGAGTTTCGCGTTTTTCGTTGCATTTTGTGCGGCTGGATTTATGATGAGGAAACAGGCGTTCCTGAGGATGGCATCGCACCAGGTACACGCTGGGAAGACGTTCCGGCTAGCTGGGTTTGCCCTGATTGCGGGGCCATGAAAATTGATTTCGAGTTAGTAGAAATCTGATGTCCAATCAGGGCTCCGTGGGGGTTGTTTCCCCGCAGCTTGCGCACTTCGAAGCCCCTCTTAGTTTGTCATGCGGGCAGTCATTGGCGAACTATCAGTTGGCCTACGAAACCTATGGCACGCTGAACGCAGAGCGTAGCAACGCCATCCTGATTTGCCATGCCTTATCAGGTAACCATCATTTAGCGGGTACCTACGCCGAGGACCCCAAACAAGTGGGGTGGTGGGACAATATGGTGGGGTTAGGTAAGCCGGTAGACACTTCTCGGTTCTTTGTTATTGGTGTTAATAATCTTGGTGGTTGCCATGGATCTACAGGTCCTTCGTCCATTAACCCCGATACGGGCTGCCCTTGGGGAGCCGCTTTTCCCTTTGTAACTGTTCAGGACTGGGTTCACGCCCAAGCCCGATTAGCTGATCATTTGGGGATTACGCGTTTTGCAGCTGTGATGGGTGGCAGCTTAGGTGCCATGCAAGCCATGCAATGGAGTTTGAGTTACCCCGATCGATTAGCCCATGCGCTTGTAATCGCGGCTGCGCCCAAACTCTCCACACAGAACATTGGCTTTAATGAAGTCGCTAGGCAGGCGATTGTGACCGACCCCGATTTCCATGGTGGGGACTTCTATGCACATAGTGTTATCCCTCGTCGAGGTCTAAGGCTGGCCCGGATGCTTGGGCACATTACCTATCTTTCTGATGATGCGATGCGCGAAAAATTTGGTCGCGAATTAATCAGCGGTCAACATCGTTTCTCGTTAGAAGTGGAATTTGAAATTGAATCGTACTTGCGCTATCAAGGGGACAAATTCAGCGAACGCTTTGATGCCAATACTTACCTGATTATGACCAAAGCCCTGGATTATTTTGATCCTGCAGCGGAGATAGGCGGGGGAGATTTAAGCCGCGCACTGTCTCACGCAAAGGCCTCGTTTTTAGTTGCAAGCTTTACTTCAGATTGGCGTTTTTCACCTGCGCGATCGCGCGAGATTGTCAAAGCATTACTGGATAATCGCTTACCTGTCAGTTACGCCGAGATTGATGCTCCCCAAGGCCATGACGCCTTCCTAATGGATCATCCAGACTATCAACAACTCGTAGCAGCCTATCTAAATCGTGTGGCGGAGGAATGCGCATGAGTACTTTAATTCGCGCCGACCAAGCTGCGATTGCTGAGTGGATACGCCCTGGTTCAACCGTATTGGACTTGGGCTGTGGAGATGGTGCTTTACTGGATTACCTAAAAGTGAAACATGATGTCAGGGGATACGGCGTAGAAAACCAACCCAACAATGTGATCGCCTGCGTCGCACGCGGGGTAAATGTGATCCAGATTGACCTAGAAGCGGGCTTATCTGGCTTTGATAACGGTTCTTTTGACCATGTGATCCTTTCGCAAACTCTTCAAGCCATGCACAACTCGGCATCACTGTTAAAAGAAATGTTGCGCGTAGGGCGAGAAGGCATCGTGAGTTTCCCCAACTTTGGTTACTGGAAAAATCGCCTACAGGTTTTAGGAGGTCACATGCCGATATCCGATGACCTACCCTTCTCTTGGCATAACACCCCCAATATTCATCTCTGTACCCTCACTGATTTTGAGGATCTATGCTCAGAAATTGGGGCAAGCGTTAAAAAAAGGCTAGTTTTAAATGAGGGCAAAGCTGTGGCTTTCATGCCCAATCTGCGGGGCAATGTCGCGATTTATCGCATCGGCGCTTAGCCCTGCACTGTCCTGCTTTTTGAATTCTCTGAAGTCTGACCAAGCGCTTGATCAAACTGTAATTCCCCGCGCAAGATCCATACCAACAACAAGCCCGGCACTCCGGCCAGCACCGAAAACAAGAAGAACAGTGGCCAACCCAAAGATTCAGCTAGAAGGCCAGACAAGGGCCCTACGTAAACCCTTCCAACTGCAGACAAAGCGGACAGCAAAGCAAATTGTGTGGCGCTGTAGCGAGTGCTGCATAAGCCCATAAGCAAAGCAGCAAAAGCTGCTGTCCCCATGCCCGAGGTGAGGTTTTCAGTGCTTACGACAATCACCATAAGCACAAAGTCATGGCCTTGCAGTGCAAGAGCAAAGAAACCCAGTGCGGCAAGCGCCTGCAGCAATCCAAATACGAATAAGGCCCGCACCAAACCCAAGTGAACCAAACCAATTCCACCGAGCAGCGCTCCCAATAAAGTTGCCATCAAGGCAACCGCCTTATTTACTAAACCCACTTCCGCCAAAGAAAACCCCGCGCCACGCAGCAGAAAGGTGGTGGACAAAGCCGTAGCAAATGCATCAGACAGCTTATAGGCCACCACCAACAGCAAGAGCGCCCAAGCGCCACGCCGGCCAATAAACTCCTTTAGCGGCCCCACAATGGCTTCATGTAAGGTCTTAGGTACGTGAAGCTCCGATTGAGGTTCGGGAGCCCACAGGCTTACCAAAGGTAGCACCAGAAAGATGGCTGCCATCAAATTAAATACCGACTGCCAGCCCAAAGACTGCGCCAAGATCAGCGCCAGCGCCCCAGACACAAGCATGCCCAGGCGATAACCCATCACCGCCATCGCACCGCCTAAACCTCTTTGGGAAGGTGCTAACACCTCTGTTCGCCACGCATCAATCACTACGTCTTGGCTAGCTGATAAAAAGGCTAACAGCACTGCCAACCCAGCTAACTGTGGCAAGGACTCTGGCACCGCCGTATTTGCCATACCCAGCAAAACGATGGCCAAGCTTATTTGCATCAATACCATCCAACCGCGGCGACGCCCACCAAATGCAGGGGAGTAGCGGTCCAATCCCGGCGACCACAAAAATTTCCAGGTGTAGGGCAAGCCCGCCAACGAAAACCAGGCAATGGATTGCAAGCTAGCCCCCTGGGTAGTCAGCCATGCCTGCAACGTCGCACCGCTTAAGGCTAAGGGCAAACCCGAAGCAAACCCCAGCAGCAATGCTGCGATCAGCCGCCGATCTAACACTCTGGGAAGCACATTATTCATACGGGCCAAGCATACTCAACAGTTAAAGGCGCGTGATCGCTAAAACGATGCTCTTTATAAATCGAAACTGACCGCGCCAATGCCCCTAAACCAGGCGTGGCGATTTGATAATCAATGCGCCATCCCACATTTTTAGCCCAGGCCTGCCCCCGGTTTGACCACCATGTGTAGCCCTCGTCAGAGGCCTCGGGATTGAGAGAACGATACGTGTCTATCCAATCCATCTGCCCGCCTAGTAGCTGCGTCAGCCAAGCCCGCTCTTCTGGCAAGAAACCACTATTCTTAAGATTACCTTTCCAATTTTTAAGGTCTTTTTCGGTGTGTGCAATATTCCAATCTCCACTGATCACCACTTCTCGACCACTCCCTCTGAGCGCTTGAAGATGAGGTAAAAAAGCCTCTAAAAATCGAAATTTGGCTTGCTGCCGCTCCGCCGAACTTGAGCCTGACGGCAGATACACCGACACTACTGAAAAATGGGGGTACACCAACTCGGTATAGCGGCCCTCTTCATCAAATTCCGACACACCAAACCCAGTGATGACCTGTTCTGGTTTTTGCTTGGCATAGATGCCAGTGCCGCTATAACCCTTTTTTTCAGCAAAATGAAAATAGCCATGGTAAGTGGCAGGTGATCGCATGGCATCAGTCAAATCGGTATCCTGAGCTTTCAGTTCTTGCACGCATACGAAGTCAGCGTCTTGCTGCTTCATCCATTCAAAAAAACCCTTAGTAGAAGCAGAACGAATACCATTTAAATTAGCAGAAATAATCTTGAGCATGATGATGAAAAGAGTTCTTTAACCCATGCAGTTTAGCGGGCAAAGCAAAGTCCCGTTAAACTCTCTCTTATGGATACTTTTCGATCTCAATTTTTAGCGTTTGCCATTGAGCGAGGCGTGATTCGCTTCGGGCAATTTCAAACTAAGGCAGGGCGCACCTCACCGTATTTTTTTAATGCGGGCTTATTCTGCGATGGCGCCTCTCTTGCAACATTGTGCGGATTCTATGCTGACGCCGTTTTGGCCTCAGGCATTACCCCGGATATCATTTTTGGTCCGGCGTATAAGGGAATTGTCTTAGCGGCCGGCTTAGCAACTGCATTGGCGCAACGCGGCCACAACATGCCGTTTTGCTATAACCGCAAAGAAGTGAAGGATCACGGTGAAGGCGGCCAACTTGTCGGGGCCGAATTAAAAGGCAGAGTTTTAGTGATTGATGATGTGATTTCTGCCGGAACTTCGGTGCGTGAGTCGGTTGCCATTATGCAAGCCGCTGGGGCTACCCCGTATGCGGTGGTCACGGCGCTAGACCGCATGGAACGCGGCAGCGGTTCTTTGTCGGCTGTTCAAGAAGTACGTCAAGATTACAGCTTAGAGGTATTTAGCATTGCCACGCTAGACGATCTGCTGACTTACATTGAGCAAGTACCTGCACTACAGGCCCACATTGCGCCTATCCAAGCCTACCGCGCGCAATACGGGGTGACTGCTTAGCCCCCAAGCAGCAAGGCTTTCAGAAGCGCATTAAGTTGAGCTGGATTGGCCTTGCCTTGGGTGGCTTTCATCGCCTGGCCCACAAAGAAACCAAAGACCTTATCCTTGCCCCCGCGGTATTCTTCTACTTGGTCAGGATGTTTGGCGATCAATTCTTTCAGTACCCCTTCAAGCGCACCCGTATCAGAAATCTGACGCAAGCCGCGTGATTCAATCAGCGCATCAGCTTCTCCACCTTCAGACCACATGATCTCGAATAATTCTTTAGCGATCTTACCCGAGATCGTGCCGTCGGCGAGGCGGACCAACAAGGCTGCAAGTTGTGTTGGATTGACTTTGGCGTCAGCCAGTTCCAAGCCTGCACGATTGATTGCGGCCGAAAGTTCACCATTCACCCAGTTGGCACACAGTTTGGCATCCACTCCATTTGCAGCCGCTCTTAAGGCCTCAAAATATTCACCTGCCTCGCGGGTTGCGGTTAACAAATCTGCATCATATTCCCTTAAGCCCAGTTCATTCACATAACGCTGCCTGCGGGATTTTGGGAGTTCGGGCATGCCTGAAGCAACTTCAGCGATCCATTCTTCTGAGATACACAAAGGCGGCAGATCAGGATCAGGAAAATAGCGGTAATCATGCGCGTCTTCTTTCGATCGCATCGAGCGCGTTTCATCGCGATCAGGATCAAAGAGACGTGTCTCTTGTACCACCTGACCACCATCTTCAATCAACTCAATTTGCCGCTTAATTTCAAACTCAATAGCACGTTCTAAGAAACGGAAAGAGTTCAGGTTTTTTATCTCACAGCGTGTACCAAATTCTTTTTGTCCCAAAGGCCGAACTGAGACATTGGCATCACAGCGGAATGACCCTTCTTGCATGTTGCCATCGCATATTTCAATCCAGCGCACTAAAGCATGCAGCGCCCGTGCATACGCTACCGCCTCTTCCGATGAACGCATTTCGGGTTCGGTGACGATCTCGAGCAAAGGGGTGCCAGCGCGATTTAAGTCGATACCAGACTGTCCCTGAAAATCTTCGTGCAATGATTTACCTGCGTCTTCTTCCAAATGGGCGCGGGTAAGATTGACGATCTTCTCTCCGGCCTTGGTTTGGATACGCAGCGATCCCCCTTGCACAACCGGAATTTCCATCTGGCTGATTTGGTAGCCTTTAGGGAGATCGGGGTAAAAGTAATTTTTGCGCGCAAAAATTGATACCGGCGCGATGTGCGCACCCACCGCCAAACCAAAACGAATGGCACGCTCCACTGCTGCACGATTAGGAACGGGTAAAACACCGGGCAAACCTAAATCCACCGCACATGCTTGGGTATTGGGTTCCGCTCCAAATGCAACGGAAGCCCCTGAAAATATCTTGGACTGCGTGGAGAGTTGAGCATGCGTTTCTAACCCGATGACGACTTCCCAATTGGCTCGAGTCATGGTTTGAGTCCTGAATAAAGCGCTGGCCGTTTTGTATGCCAGTCGGTTGCGATCTGAAAAGCATGAGCTGTTTGTAATAAACGCGCTTCTTGCCACCACGGTCCTATTAACTGCAAGCCCACCGGCATTCCAGCATCAAATCCAGCAGGAATGCTTAGCGCAGGCAGACCGGCCAAGTTCACGGGGATGGTGTACAGGTCAGCCAGATACATCTGAACAGGATCGGCCCCAAAAGAACCTAAGGGGAAAGCAGTCGTCGGCGCTACAGGCCCGGCGATCACATCACACAGCATAAAGGCACGCTCAAAATCATTGGCAATTAAACGGCGCACGCGTTGAGCTTGCAGGTAATAGGCATCATAGTAGCCATGCGACAACACATAGCTGCCCATCAAAATACGTCGTTTTACTTCTGGGCCAAACCCTTCCCCGCGTGAGCGCTCATAGAGTTCAGCCAGGTCTTTGTATTGGGCAGCGCGATGACCAAACCGCACCCCATCAAAGCGCGAAAGATTGCTTGAAGCTTCAGCGGGAGCAATCACGTAGTAGGCAGGAATAGCTTGCTCACTCATGGGTAGATCAATCTCTACGCACTCACACCCCATCATTACCAATTCTTGAATAGCGCTTTCCACCACTATTTTTACACCCGCAGATAAACCTTCGCCAAACCATTGCTTTGGTATGCCTACCCGTAATCCGCGAATATCCTTGTCAAGCTCTTTTGCACAGGGCGCATCCTTGCGATCCACACTGGTGGCATCGCGCGGGTCGTGACCTGAAATCACATCCATCAATATTGCCAAATCTTGCGCTGAACGGGCAAATATGCCTGCCTGATCCAAGCTAGACGCATACGCAATCATGCCGAACCGCGATACACGGCCATAGGTAGGCTTGATCCCAGAAATGCCACACCACGCTGCGGGTTGCCGAATGGAACCACCGGTATCAGTCCCTGTTGCGGCAGGAGCCAATCCTGCAGCTACTGCAGCCGCCGAACCGCCTGAGCTCCCCCCTGGCACACGACTCAAATCCCAAGGGTTTTTAACGGGACCAAAGTAAGAGTTTTCATTCGAGGAGCCCATGGCAAATTCATCCATATTGGCCCGGCCTAAGGTGACAAAACCCTGCTTGTTCAATTGCTGTACCACCGCAGAATCATACGGTGCAATAAAGTTTTCCAGCATGTGTGAGCCCGCAGTAGTACGCCAGCCTTTGGCACAAAACACATCTTTTTGCGCAATGGGTATCCCTGCCAGGGACTGACCAGGCGAAGCAGCACGCATACTGTCTGCCAAGGTCGCATCGCGAAGTGTGTGCTCACGATCTACAGTAATAAAGGCATTTAATTCAGGCTGGGCTTGCTCTATGCGGTCCAGATAGGCTGTCGCTATTTCTACTGCAGAGACCTCTCGGCTCCCTAAAGCGGCAGAGAGGGCCGTGACCCCTTGATTCAACAGTTCAGATAGATTCATTCCACCACCCTTGGCACGAGGTAGAGACCTCGATCTACTTCCGGGGCCACGGCCTGAAAGGCTTCGCGCTGATCGGTTTCCGTTACCAGATCAGCGCGCAAGAAAACGGAAGAAGAGCCAGGATGGGCTAAAGGCTCAACATTTGTTGTATCGATCGCCTGCAGTTTTTGCGCCAAATCCAGAATTTGGGATAAGTCTTGCTGAAACCCCTCAATCTCTTTAGGTTCTAGGGCAAGCCGTGACAGCCGCGCAACGCGGCGAACATCCTCTTCGGTAAAACGCATGGTGAGCCTCTATACCTTGCTAATTCGTGTCTTTTAACTGCATATCCCCTACAAGAGGGGGAAGAAAGGAGTTATTATCGCAAGTTATCTTCACAATACAAAGAAAGCGTTTTACAGACGCCTTAATCAAGACCATGTTTGGATTTTTTCGCGGCTATTTTTCTAACGACCTTGCTATTGACTTAGGCACGGCGAACACACTTATTTTTGTACGCGGCAAAGGAATTGTCCTTGACGAGCCCTCTGTTGTAGCTATCCGGCAGGAACTCGGCCCTAATGGCAAAAAAACCATCCAAGCGGTAGGTTTGGCAGCCAAGCAGATGCTGGGCCGCACACCCGGCAACATTTCTGCGATTCGCCCTATGAAAGATGGCGTGATTGCAGACTTCACCATCACTGAGCAGATGCTGAAGTATTTCATCAAAAAAATTCATGATTCTAGAATGCTTTCACCCAGCCCCAGAATCATCATTTGCGTTCCCTGCGGGTCTACCCAAGTTGAGCGCCGAGCAATTAAAGAATCGGCTCTTGGTGCCGGGGCCCGCCAAGTGTTCCTGATTGATGAACCGATGGCAGCAGCTATCGGTGCTGACCTTCCTATCGCTGAACCTTCAGGTTCAATGGTCGTTGATATTGGTGGCGGCACCACTGAAGTGGGTGTGATCTCTTTAGGCGGTATCGTCTATGCTTCTTCGGTTCGCGTGGGTGGCGATAAGTTCGATGAAGCCATCATTAATTACATCCGCCGTAACTACGGCATGTTAATTGGTGAAACCACCGCTGAGATGATCAAAAAACAAATTGGCTCCGCTTTCCCTGGTTCTGAAATGCTAGAAATGGAAGTGAAGGGCCGCAATATGGCTGAAGGTATTCCCCGAACCTTCACGATTACCAGCAATGAGATTCTGGAGGCCTTAACTGATCCGCTCAACAGCATTGTGGGCGCTGTCAAAGCGGCACTTGAGCAAACCCCTCCAGAACTCGGCGCAGATATTGCTGAAAAAGGCATGGTGTTAACTGGTGGTGGAGCGCTGTTGCGCGATATTGACCGCCTGCTGATGGAAGAGACGGGCTTGCCAGTGATTGTTGCCGAGGACCCTCTCACTTGCGTAGTGAGAGGTTCAGGTCGTGCTTTAGAAGAAATGGAACGATTGGGTAGCGTATTCTCCAACGATTAAGGGTGTGCATAGTGCCGCGGGCTAACGGAGGTTTGATTGCCTGGCCCGCCAGCGGAATGTAAAGATGAGCACTAGAGAATTTTTTCAGCGAGGACCCTCACCGCATGTTCGGTTAGCTTTCTTTTGCGCCTTCTCAATAGCTTTGGTTATTCTAGATACACGCTACCATTCAGTAGGCTTTATTCGTGCGGGGTTAAACGTTCTCATCTACCCCGCTGAACAGGCCGCCCGTTTACCCGTATATTTATATGAGCAATCTGTGGAGTTTTTCACGAGTCAAAGTGAACTTCGTGCTCATAACGAAAGGCTAAACCACCAGCTCATTGTTTTTTCTGAACGCGCCGCACAAAGTGCCAGTCTGGAAAAAGATTTGAATGAGTTGCGTGCCCTCAATGACCTGCCTGCTCGCACTAGGCTACCCAGTATCCTTGCTGAAGTCAGTCATGGTGGCCGTAACCCTTTTACTGCGAAACTTGTTTTAGACCGGGGTAGTCGAGCCGGCTTGATTGAAGGTCAACCCGTCATGGATGCCGATGGGCTCATAGGGCAAGTCACCCATGTGAGCCTGTTAAGCGCGGAAGTAACGATGGTTACGGAACAGAACCAGCAAATTCCCGTTCGGATTCTTCGCAATGGTTTGCGAACTTTATCTGAAGGAGACGGTTCATCAGGCACGCTATCTCTCCCCTTCCTCCCAGAAGGAGCAGACATTCAAGCCGGCGACCAAATTGTGACTTCGGGTATTGATGGTACTTATCCAGAAGGCTTACCCGTAGCAATGGTGGCGCATATCGAACGCAGTTCTAGCCGCGTCTTTGCAAGGGTGACATGCACCCCGGTGGGCGGCATAGGACGAGGTCATTATGTACTCGTGCTAAACCCACCTAAGAGCGCCGATTCGGCCAAAATCACTGAAACCACAAAAGCAGAAAGCGATCATGATTAGTCAGCATGATCGTGTTTTGCGAAACCCATCTCACATCAGATTGATTTGGGCCAGTTTTGTTATTGCTTATTTACTGACCTTGTTGCCTTGGAGTGGTTGGGCAGTGATGCTTGAACCCAATTGGCTATTACTGGTTCTCATTCATTGGTGGTTGCGTGAGCCTTGGCGCGTAGGCCAATCTGCTGGTTTTTTTACTGGCCTCATGATGGATGTTGCTCAAACCGGAATATTGGGGGTATCCGCACTGTCTTTTTCGATCGCAGGATGGCTCACGATTAAATTCAGAACACGCATGCTCGCTTTTAGCCCGGTTGCGCAAGCCCCGCAAATTCTGCCCATTCTCATTGGTGCTCGCCTAGTTGCTTTGCTTGCTGTTTGGCTCAGTGGGGGAGGGTCGCCGAATTGGTGGTTATTATTGGGAAGCGCGAGTGATTTCATATTTTGGATTCCCATCACGCTTGTTCTTCATCAGCAAGATTTGCGTCGCAGCCATCCTTCGCCATGAAATCGCGCGACCGAGTGTATGACCAAGCACTCAGCCTGCATGCCTACCGTGGCCGTCTTCAAGTAGCCACCTTTGCCATACTAGCGGGATGTGCTGTTCTGATCTTAAGATTTCTCTGGTTGCAAACCATTCAATATGAACACTACCGCACCTTAGCCGAAGCCAACCGAATCACCATTTCTCCAGTGGTGCCTGCGCGGGGGATGATATTGGATAGAGAGGGCAGGCCTCTTGCCAGCAATTATTCCGCTTACACCTTAGAGATCAGCCCTTCGCAGATTGATGATTTAGATGGCACTATTAATGCGCTCAGCAAGATTCTAGAAATCTCCCCACGAGATCGCCGCCGCTTTCGCAAGCTTTACGATGAGAGCCGCAATTTTGATAGCCTACCCATTCGCAACCGCCTCACTGAAGTGGAGGTGGCCAAGTTTGCTGTGAACCGCTATCGTTTTCCTGGGGTTGAGATAAGAGCGCGTTTATTTCGCAGCTACCCGGAGGGCGCCTCTGCCTCACATCTGATTGGTTATATCGGGCGCATCAATGACGCGGATATTGCGCGCCTGGATGACGCGGGTTTGCTCGCCAACTACCGCGGGACCCAGCATCTTGGCAAAGTAGGAATGGAACAAAGCTACGAAAAAGAGTTACACGGTTTAACTGGCTCAGAGCAACTTGAAACCGATGCAGGAGGACGAGCCGTTCATTCACTTGCACGCAAAGAACCTGTATCCGGCAATGATCTCACATTAAGTATCGATTTAAGTTTGCAACAAATCGCTGAACGTGCGTTTGGAACTAGAAGAGGGGCTTTAGTTGCGATTGATCCTAATACCGGCGAAGTATTGGCATTTGTAAGCCAACCAGGATTTGACCCTAACTTGTTTGTGGATGGGATTGATCAGGCCAATTGGGAAATGCTCAACCAATCTTCCGATAAACCCCTCAATAACCGCGCCTCACGCGGCCTCTATCCACCCGGCTCAACCATCAAACCATTTATGGCATTAGCGGGTTTGCAAACCAAACACCGTACCCCTGAAACTGTCATTCAAGACCCCGGTTACTTTGCGTTCCCGGGCTCATCCCACCGCTACCGCGACTGGAAACCAGAAGGTCACGGCACCGTAGATTTACACCGTTCCATTGTTCAGTCTTGTGACACCTACTATTACACCCTAGCCAATGAACTGGGCATCGATTTGATGCACGAGTATCTGGCTAAGTTTGGCTTAGGGGAGCGCACGGGGATTGATATGGATGGAGAACTACCCGGCATTCTTCCATCAAAAGTCTGGAAAAAAACGCGTTATCATCAGGATTGGTTTGGAGGCGAAACCGTTATTAGCGGCATCGGCCAAGGCTATAACCAAATGACTCCCTTGCAGATGGCCAGTGCCGTCGCCACCCTCGCGAGTGGGGGTAAGGTTTATCGGCCCCATATTGTAAAGTCGATTAGGGATAGCGCCAGTGGAGAGCATCGCGATGTTAAGCCTCAGTTGTTGCGAGATATTGGGCTTCGTGATGAAGACTTCACAGCTGTTCGCGATGCCATGGTGGATGTAATGAAACCGGGAGGGACCGCTGCGCAAGCTGGGGCCGGCACGCCTTATAGCTTTGCAGGCAAAACAGGAACCGCTCAAGTTGTGGCAATCAAACAAAATGAGAAGTATGTGGAAAGCCGCGTCAAAGAGGCCAATCGTGACCACGCTTGGTTTGTGGGCTTCGCGCCTGCCGAAGCCCCAACCATTGCAGTTGCTATTTTAGTTGAAAATGGTGGGCATGGCGGCAGCACTGCCGCCCCTATAGCACGCCAAGTGGTGGATTACTGGCTGCTCGGTAAAAAGTCCAACGGGCCTGCTGAAGAATTAGGCGGGGATACCACTCCAGCAAAACCCGCCATCCCCGGTGAGGAAACGCATAATGATTAGAAGATGGATTGCCAATATCATTGCTCCTCTTGACGCCCCTCTTCTTGGCTTAATTCTGAGCTTGATGGCGCTTGGTCTCGCCGTTTTATTCAGTGCATCTGGCAGAGATGTCATGACTGTGGCTAGCCAAGCCCGTAGCATGCTGATTGCCCTGTTAGGTATGTGCCTGCTGGCCCATCTCCCCCCTCAGTATCTGATGCGGCTTGCAGCTCCTGCTTATACGTTTGGCTTGCTCATGCTCATCGGGGTAGCCCTGTTTGGAGAGGTCAGCCACGGTGCGCGCCGCTGGTTACACTTGGGACCTGTTCGTATTCAGCCTTCTGAGTTTATGAAGCTTGCGCTGCCATTAGCCTTAGCTGCCTGGTTTCAGTACCGCGAAGAATCGCTCAATTTTAAAGATTTCATTATCGCGCTATTGTTATTTGTGATCCCTGTTGGCCTGATTGCAAAACAACCTGATTTAGGTACTGCGCTCCTCATAGCTAGTTCAGGTTGTTTTGCTTTATTTTTAGCGGGGCTTTCATGGCGCGTGATTGCTATTGCAGCCACCGCTGGCGCAGCAGCCCTGCCCGTTGCCTGGACGTTCCTGCATGACTATCAACGTCAGCGCGTGCTCACTCTAATCAACCCCTCAAGTGATCCGCTAGGGGCGGGGTATCACATTATTCAATCTACCATCTCGGTGGGTTCAGGCGGTCTCTTCGGCAAGGGATGGTTAAGCGGAACTCAAGCGCACCTCGACTTCTTACCCGAACCCAAAACCGATTTCATTTTCGCGGTCTTCTGCGAAGAATTTGGGCTATTGGGTGAACTGATTCTGCTGGGTTTACTGGTGAGCTTGGTGATTCGTGGGCTCAGAATTGCCGGTCATGCCTCATCCGTCTTCAACCGCATTGCTGCGGGTTCTATTTGCCTCACTCTGTTCACGTATACCTTTGTGAACATGGGAATGGTAGCGGGTATCCTGCCTGTTGTTGGTGTTCCTCTGCCGTTCATCAGCTATGGTGGTACCGCACTCATTACCCTGATGCTTGGCCAAGGCATTTTGATGAGCATTTGTTATCACCGCACCATCGTCAAACGCTAGGAGCAAGGCTTGGGCGGAGCATTCGCAATACTGATCGCAGCTCTACTTAGTGGGTGTTCCACTTACACCTTGGCGCCCTCCTCTTCCTCGCCGCCCACGCAATCTAAGCTTCCTAGCCCCTCCAGCGCTGTACCGCCCAATAGCCAACGATCTGGTGGCTATTATCAAGATGATGGCCCTGGCAGCAACGCCCCCAAGGATTTCTCCCAAATTCCCGATGCGGTGCCAAAGAATGAACCGCTGTTGGCAGGACCCAATAAGCCCTATGAAGTGATGGGGGAGGTGTATTTTCCGGATACCTCAAACTTGCCCTTTAGCGAGCAGGGTATCGGTACTTGGTATGGCAGGAAGTTTCATGGCAAGCCCACTTCATCGGGCGAGCTCTACGATATGTACGGCATGACCGGTGCGCACAAAACCATGCCCATCCCAAGCTATGCGCGCGTGACCGACACCAAAACGGGTAAATCCATCATCGTCAAAATCAATGATCGCGGCCCCTTCTTTCCCGGTCGCGTCATCGACCTCAGTTACGCCGCCGCCTCCAAACTGGGCTATGCCAACAAAGGCAGCACCAACGTCCTTGTCGAACGGGTCTTCCCCCCCCCATAAATTTCCAGCTTGAAGCATGTCGATTTGAACCGTGGCGAAGGGGCATACTACGCCAGCTTGTTTGTTCGCTCTAGCCGCCCTGAGCGGTATAATGATTGAGTTGTCCATCCTTCAAAGTACCCATGAATCGTTTGTCTGCCTTTAAGCCTCTATTCCTGAAATTGCTTTCATCCTTAGCCCTTTGTATTGTGGCTTTATCGTTATTAGCTGAAGCGGCGGACAAACGCGCTGCTACCCCAACTCCCACTCCTGTGGCTGCGCCCGCTCCGGCTGTGAGCAACATTGCGCCCATGGCACCCAGCGCTGCGCCCGTTTCATCCCCAGCAGGTGCTCCAAGCCTTGCCAATCTCATAATTCCTCAAGCGCCTGTGCTCGCTGCCAAATCATGGCTCTTGCTAAACGTTACTAGCAATCAGATTCTGACAGTGGGTAACCCTGATGCGCGCGTTGAACCGGCTTCATTGACAAAGTTAATGACCGCCTATTTAAGTTTTAAGGCTTTGCGCCAAAAATCTATTGCGCTGAATACCGTTGTAGCCGTTTCGCCCAAAGCCTGGAAAGCAGAAGGTTCACGTATGTTCATTGAGCCTAATCGCCCTGTAACGGTGGATGAGTTATTACATGGCATGATCATCCAATCCGGCAATGACGCCAGTATTGCTTTAGCTGAACGTATTGGCACCAGCGAAGAACAATTTGCCCAGATGATGAATCAGCAAGCGGCTGCATTAGGTATGACCGGCACGCATTTTATGAATGCCACCGGTTTACCTGATCCCCAACACTTCAGCACCGCTCACGATCTTTCTAAAATTGCGCGCGCGATTCAACATGATTTCCCTGAGTACTATCCCTTGTACTCAGAAAAACAATATCGCTACAACAACATCAATCAGCCCAACCGCAATCAGCTGTTATGGAAAGACCCCTCGGTGGATGGCATGAAAACAGGCCATACCGAGAGCGCAGGATTTTGTTTGATTGCATCAGCGAAGCGTGGCGATCAACGTTTACTCAGTGTGGTAGTGGGTACCAACTCAGAAAGCGCCCGTTCAGTTGAGAGTGAAAAACTATTGAACTATGGTTTTCAATATTTTGATACGCAGCGCATTCATGTTGCAAACGCTGTTTTGAGCAAGCTACCTGTCTTTAAAGCGCATTCTGATTTATTAGAAGCCGGCTTTCACGAAGACATATGGCTCACCTTACCCAAGGGTGATTTTGCGCGTTACAAAGAAGTGTTCCGGCCCAAGGCCCCGCTCGTCGCCCCTATTGCAGCGAATGCAAGCGTGGGAATTTTAGACATTATTGTGGATGGCAAGGTGGTGAACAGCTTCGAAGTCCCCCCGCTCATCGCAGTACCCGAAGGCAATATGCTTCAGCGCGTTTGGGGAAGCTTAAAATTGATGATGCCCTAATATGAGTACTGTCGACTTTGAGTCCGGCGATGATGCGATATTTGAATTTCCCTGCGATTTTCCCATCAAGATCATGGGAAAAACGCAGGACGGTTTTGCGCAAACCATCGCAGAACTCATCATTCGTCATGCCCCTGATTTTGATTTGTCTACGATGGAAATGCGTGCCAGTTCGGCCGGGCGCTACCTCAGCTTAACTTGCACGATTCGCGCCCATTCACGTGCGCAATTGGATGCGATTTATCATGAGTTAAGTAGCCACCCTATGGTTGCTATGGCGCTCTAAAATGCACCATGAAATGGTTGTTCGCGATTTAGGGCTGACACAGTACACAGCAACTTGGGAAGCCATGCGCACCTTCACCCATAAGCGTTCTAGCGCAACCCCCGATGAAATTTGGCTCACTGAACACCCCCCAGTGTTTACCTTGGGTCAGGCTGGTAAACCTGAACATGTTCTCTTTTCTGGAGACATTGTGGTTGTGCAATCAGATCGAGGCGGTCAGGTGACTTATCACGGCCCAGGGCAAATTGTGCTGTATGTGTTGTGGGATTTGGCACGGCTTAAATTGGGTGTACGCCATCTTGTTCGGATGCTAGAGGGTGCAGTGGTTGCAGTGCTTCGTGAGCATGGGATCAGCGCGGAAGGCCGTATCGATGCACCCGGGGTATACGTTGCCGGATCTAAAATTGCGAGCGTAGGGCTGCGTATTCGTAAAAGCCGCAGCTATCATGGCTTATCCTTGAATGTAGCGATGGACCTAGAACCTTTTTCTCGCATCAACCCTTGTGGCTATGCAGGTCTTCAAGTGACTGATTGCCGCTCGCTAGGACTAGGTGTCAGCATTGCTGATCTAAAAGCAAAACTGGCAAAGCACCTTGATCTTGCCCGACAAGAATTAGTAAAAGAGCTTTAAACTAGGCCAGATATGGACAATACAACTTCATCCGATCAGCCGATTGATATTACTGGCATTAAACAAACTGGTCAGGCTAAAACCGCTCGCATCCCCATTAAGGTCGTTGCTGCCGAACCTTTGCGTAAACCCGATTGGATTCGTGTAAAAGTTAGCCAAAGCCCGCGTTTTCATGAGGTTAAAAACTTGCTGCGGGAGCGCAAACTGCATTCGGTCTGTGAAGAAGCCTCCTGCCCCAATATTGGTGAGTGCTTTAGCAAAGGCACTGCTACATTCATGATCTTGGGCGATCTGTGTACCCGTCGCTGCCCCTTTTGTGATGTGGGTCATGGTCGACCTCTTCCCATCGATCCTGCAGAGCCTTCGCAATTAGCAGAGAGCATTGCCTTGCTCCGGCTAAGTTATGTGGTGATTACAAGCGTGGATCGCGATGATTTACGGGATGGTGGTGCAGGACATTTTGCCGACTGCATACGTGCCGTACGTGTGGCTTCGCCCTCCACCCAAATTGAAGTTCTGGTTCCTGATTTTAGGGGGCGTTTGGCTTTAGCACTAAGCATATTGGAAGCCGCACCACCCGATGTCATGAACCACAATCTAGAAACCGTTCCCCGCTTATACAAATCGGTCCGACCTGGTTCTGATTACGCCCATTCTTTAAAGCTTCTAAAGGACTTTAAAGCTCTACATGCCAATATCCCCACCAAATCGGGGCTCATGATTGGGTTAGGTGAAACCGATGAAGAAATTTTAAGCGTCATGCAAGATTTGCGTGCTCACGATGTAGACATGCTCACCTTAGGCCAATATTTACAGCCTTCCACCCACCACCTTCCAGTGTTGCGCTATATGGATCCTCAACGCTTTCAATGGTTTGAAGAACAAGCTTTGGCGATGGGCTTTCGCCACGCCGCCTGCGGCCCCATGGTACGCAGCTCCTACCACGCGGATCAACAAGCCCACGAAGCGGGCGTGTAATCACGCTATCAAATCACGGTCATCTCGCGTCCATCTGCTTGTAACTAACTCTGGGTAATCTGGTGCGCTTGCCAGATATTAAGAGCTAATTTCATCACCAAGAAGTCAATCTGGCATATCGATTTCTCTGTTTAATGTTGCTTTCTATCGAATCCCACCATGCTGATCCGTATCCATGTAAAAGAAGCAAAGTTAGGAATGTACATCCATGAAGTGTGTGGTTCATGGTTAGAACACCCATTTTGGAAATCACATTTTCTCTTAGATTCTGCAGCGGATTTAAAGCGCTTAAAAGGCTCTGGTGTCACTGAGATTTGGATTGACGACACCAAAGGAAAGTCGCCTGAGCGCAAATCAGATTCCATGACAGAGTTAGAGGCCACCGCTTCGGTAGATGCAATTTTAGCTGTCCAGGAAGAGGCACAGCATGTGGCAGAAGTACTAACGGAATTGCATGCGAGTCCTAAAAAACTTTCAGTGGCCGATGAGATGAAACAGGCCGAAGACGTCTGTCATCATGCAGAAGAACAGGTCAAGCATCTCTTCACTCAGGCTCGGTTAGGGAAGGCGCTGGATAAGGAAGGTTCTTTGAATATCGTCGCAGAGATCTCTAATTCGATCTTCAGAAATCAAAATGCCCTCATCAGTCTTGCCCGCATTAAAACCAAAGATGACTACACTTATCTGCACTCAGTTGCAGTCTGTGCTTTGATGATTTCACTGGCACGCCAACTCAAGTTAGATGAAAAACTGATTCAGCTTGCCGGTTTAGGAGGCTTGCTGCATGACATCGGTAAAATTCGTATTCCCCTCTCTGTTCTCAATAAGCCCAGTTCCCTGACCGAGGAAGAATTTGCGGTGATACAGGGGCACCCCTCAGCGGGCTATAACATCCTTAAACAGGGCGGGGATTTTCCTGAAGAAGTAATGGATGTGTGCTTACATCATCATGAAAAAATGGATGGCTCAGGTTATCCCGACAAGCTGGGCGCTAATCAGATTTCGCTCATGGCAAAGATGGGTGCAGTCTGTGATGTGTATGATGCCATTACCTCGGACCGCCCTTATAAAGCTGGCTGGAGACCTGGCACCGCCATTCGTAAAATGGCAGAGTGGAGCAAAGGCCATTTTGATGAAAAAATATTTCATGCCTTTGTAAAGGCTCTAGGTATTTACCCTACTGGCTCCTTGGTCAAACTAAGCAGCGGTCATCTGGCAGTAGTATGTGATCAAGAAGAAGGCGCCTTATTAAAACCTGTTGTGAAATTGGTGTACTCCATACATCAAGAACAACGCATAGATCCCGAGCACATGAATCTGAGCCATCATGATCACGAAATTGTGTCGCAGGAAGATCCCGCTAAATGGGGCTTTGAGGATATTGATTCGCTTTGGCGCGATTAAAGCTGGGGTATTAAAGTAGCAGGTTCAGCCGCCAAGGCACACTCCCATCCGGTTGCTGCGCCCCCACTTGCTTGATGATCGGTTCTAGATCCCGCGCATAGCGCGCCTCCGACCAGAGCCGCCCAGATAACTTAAGCGTGGGTTGGCCTGCGGCTGTCAACACTCCCTCTCCTTCAAGATGCAATGGCCCTTTGAGCGTCATCATCTTGAGATATGTTGTTTCCCCTTCTGCTTGCCAATGCATTTGCCAACTGCCTAAATCGGGTAAGCGCACTTGGGGAGAATAAGCATGGCTGCATGTCAGGCTCCCTTCTCCAACCATGCCTGCATTTTGAATATTGAGCTTTTCAGTTTGAAGATGAAGCTCTGCAGTAGGTTGCACCATGGTCCACAAAGGATTTCGCCAAGAGATGGCGCGCGCCTGAATAGTGAAATCGGCACTGAGAAGGGTAAGGCCGTCCCAGCTAAGCTGAAGCCCTGTTTGTCCGGTAGCGGGGCCTGACAACGCACGCACCGTTTCTATTAAAACCCCATCCCATTGGGGGGTATAGCGCCATCCCCAGCGCCCTAATGGGGTTCCGAGTGCAGGGTCCTCGCCCCAAGAGACATCGGCGCTTCCGTATAGCACCCCCCCTTCGATATCCAATAATTGCAAGTGATTGCCCGACAGCGCATAAGCTGACCCCCTGATCCATGCTTCAGGCGTTTCGAACAGCAAGGTAAGCATAGCGCCAGTGAATACAGTCGCAGCAACCGCGACCATGCCAGTATATTTTTCAAAGCCACTCATCGTGTATTCGGGCGGTTTTTAAGATGCAGGTGAAACTTGTTGCAGAACTGCACGCAATTGCACCCCGCCAGCATGATCTAAACCCGTTGCGTTGAGGGTTTGAATACGTACATTGACCGTGCGCTTGAGATGATCTGCCCACATGAGAAAACGATTAAAGTTCACTTTAGGAAGGATAACCTCTACTTGCCCGTTATCTAGCGTGTGAATGCTTTGTATCTGGCCTTTCATGCCGGCCTCTGAAGCAGATTGCTCAAGATACAAAGCCAAGCCGGGCCCCAAACTTTGAAATGCGGTACTTGCTGCCCCCCCCAATTGTTGACGCAACGCGATAGCCTCATCTGCATCGCTATGCAACTGATTCACACTTGCCCTTAAGGCCGGCAAGCTGACTGCATAAGCTTGATGATTTTGGATGAGTGGAAGCACCATGCTATTCAAAAGTATGGTTAGCAAAACCACTGCTGCCATCGTCTTCACCAGACCACGCTCGCGATTTGAGCGCGCGTTCCACCACTGCGTGAATGTATTTTTCATGGTGCAGCCTTAGTTAATCTAAGAGACACTTTTTGGCCATTGGAGTCTGCTTTCAATGTGCCTTCCAATCCCAATTGTTTGAGACGGCCCAGCAAAGTCTCAGCCTGATCCGCAGAATCGCAATTCCAGACCAACAGTACATTTTGATTTTGGTAATCCAAACTAATTAGATGAGCGTAATCGATCTCATCCAATTCTTTCAATCGCCCTAGTAATGCAGGCAATTCATCAGGAGCATAATTTCCAGACTGTGCGCGCAAATCCACCAAGGCTTTTTGCATTTGAAGTTGGGGATCAAGGATACTGCGGGTTTCAGGGAACGCTCTACGTAATTCGATTTCAGCTTGTGCCTTTAATTGGCGGATGTGATTGCCCCATAGCCAAGTTTGCAGGCTATAACCAGCTATCCAAAGCACAACCGTAGCCCCGAGCAGGATCAGTGCAAGCTTGAGCGAGTGATCCAGAGTGCGCCATGTTGATTTGGTGTCAGCAGCAAACTCTCCAGTGAGAAGATTCGTGGCCTGCGGGGAAAGGGGGCGCATTGCCTGTGTTTTAAAATCGCTTTCCATCGTGCAGCGCACCCCGAGGGCCTCAGACCACGCCACACTGCAAGACGCGAGTTGGTCGGGAGGCACCCCTTCCCAGATTACGCGCAAGTGAGTGAGTGTTCGAGCTTTGTATTGTGCTCGCATAAGCTGAACCAGCATCAGGGGTGGGGCCAACCCTTCAGGGCAATCGAGTGCCTGGGTATAGCCGCTTTCATGAACCAAGCAACCACCATGAGCCGTCATCAAGATCGTCCATTCATTAGGCTGATTGTTGATAAGGACGGTCTGCGTATACATTTCTTCGGGTTTTACCCCCTGTTCTTTTAGATATGCCAATAACTGGCTTAACCATTGACGATCCAGCACTTGAACACGGGTTTGCGGGCTGATATTTTGGGTATCCGCCACAATATGCGCACTGGCCAGATCTCCCAACAAATACTCCTCAACGGAATAGGGCAGTGCCTCACGCCAACGGCCTTTGCGGGGCAAGTCAATATCGAGCATTAACACGGCGGCCGAGGGCAAAAAAACCTGCGTCTTAAATCCAGCCGGAAGTCCCCGATCTAATCGATTACCCCTAAGCCCGGTATTGGTAGACCAATACCACTGGTTGAAGGGTTGCTGATCTAGGCTCCAGTTGTCTGGAACGAATAGTCGAAGTAGGTTCATTTTTAAAATAAAGTTCGGCGTTCCCAAAGTATCGCAGGAAGAGACAGACTGGGGTTACGTTGAGTGAGAGCAGTCAGTCCGTAATGTACCTGCCCATAGCTAGCTCGTGCATGTATTTGAAAAAAACTGGATGAAATAGACCAATCCACAGGGAATTTAGGAACAGTACTAGGATCACTCGCGCGGGGATTCAATAAATGTTCAGCCACTTCTGAGGGTGCACGCTCTAGCAAGTCAGAATTACTCACAAAGGGCCTTTCTGCTCGGAGTACGGTTATTTGATTTGCTTCATCGTCGGAGAGTTGGAACAGTATGGCCAATACCGGAGCAGGCGCGGTATTGATGTTAATGGGGGTGTGAACGGGCAGCGCAGTCACAAATGGCCTAAGCTTATCCACGATCTCTGAGGTAAACCCTCGTACCCTAATGAGCTCATTGATATCCACCATAGGGCGATTGGCCGCACGCCGGGCATGGGTCATCCCCAAATAATCAATATCTTCAGCCCCTCCCGGCAAACTCACCTCATCATCTTTATCCACCCAATCTTTGAGGCTGTTTGCAAGATTAGGATCAATCTGTAATTGAGCAAATAAATTTTTGATCAACTCAACATCTGCGTGTGATCCACTCAAACCCAAATTATTTAAATTAATCAATCCCTGCGCATCAGTGACCGTCCCTTCAACGGTTCCGTTCTCCACAGGGAGCGTAGGTAATGCCTGCGCCCATATTTCGTTCAGGGCATCAATAGCAGGATTTTTATGTTTATCCAATTTTTGGTCTTCTAACAATGCAGCCCGACCAAAATCAATCACACCACGCGCACTAGATTGTGCTTGAGACAAAGCAAGCTGATTTTCCGTTGTGCTCAAGCGAAACCCTGCTTGCATATTTACCAGCACCACAAAAGTGGTGGCCAGCGCGGCGAGCAAGACTGCGCTCACCAAGGCAAAGCCAACTGAATGTTTTGAAGAAGGTAAGGGGTGTTTCATATCGCAGCTGGCACATCAAAAACTCGGGTGATCAATAAACCATCTTCGAGTTCAATTTTAACTTCTACCGCACGTGGCAATCCCGCGTGGGCAGGTTTACGCCATCGATTATCCCAAGCCTGCTGAGGTCCTGCCGGTCCGAGTAACCGTATTTCAAATCGTTCTACTTTTTCTAGAATAACGGTAGGCTGAGGTTGGTTACGCATTCCCCGATCTAACGTTTCCCAGCTCAAGCGCTCTATCTGATGATTACGCAAGCGCCAAGCCACACGCTGCGGCGCCGCGCCTGGAGTGCCAAGATTGGGGCTGCCCGTTTTGGTCCATGCAATCAGCGCGTCAAGCGTACCACCTGCATCAAAGTCCACGCTCATACCTTCTTCTTCCACACCAGAATTATTGCGTACAGGTCGGTCACTAGCCTGATCTAAATCACTCCTGAACAAAATAAAGCAATGATCAAGGGTGTGCCACTTTTCATCACGGATTTGCAAATGACGCTGACCGTCAATCAGCGCGCTTAAACCCCGATACCCCATCAAAGAAACCAGTGCGAATAAAGCAAGCGCAACGAGCACCTCGACCAATGTAAAACCCTTGCGGCGCGGACTCATGGGGGGCTCTGCAAAATAAAAGCTGCTATTTGAACTAACTGAGTGGCATCCGGTTTGTCCTCACGAACCCGTACAGTAATTTTTATAAAAGGTGAGTGGGCTAACGTCTCACTGGTCTCGCTCCAAATCAATGATAGGCCAGCTTGATTAACTTGCCCCTCTATCTGACCTTCTTTGGGTAAGGATTGCTGCGCCCGCAGTAAGGCAATATGGTCTTCGGCTACCCACCGAGCAATCATCCGCCGGTCAAGCGCGCCAGAGAGATCGGTGGCTTGGGTGAGCGCTCGTATACCTGCCCCCAAGGTCACCGCAACAATTAAAAGCGCAACCAAGACCTCAACTAAGGTAAAGCCCTTTTGCTTAATGAAAGGATGCATCACTTCGCCTTATCCCCATCCAATTTCTTTAGTCCAACCTTTCCCAAAGCATTCCCTTGCAAGCTGAGTGTTTTGTTTCGGAGACTCAATTGGATTTGGTATTCAGGGGCTGCATCCCCAGGGACAAAAATAATCCGATCTTGTTTTCCCCAGGTCATTTCTTGAGGCAAAAAAGTTGCCGTGAGTTGGCCATTATTGCTGAGTGTTTTCCAATGACCCGTCTCATCAAGCTCTTGAAATTCTGATGCATTTTCCTTGGGCAACCAAGCTATGGGTATACCCGTTGATTCAGCATAGCTATAAGCATATTCCAGTTTGAGGGCGGTAGTTTGTGCTTCACGCTTGATCAGGGTTGCATCATCAGGCAGGAAATTAGGGGCGATCAGTGCAACTGTAATGCCGATAACCACCATCACCACCAGAAGCTCAATCAAGGTAAATCCCCGGGTGCTTCTCGCTTGCAGAAGCCCGAGGGATAAAGGCTTCTTACCAGTTGCCGATATCGGCATTGACACCCTCACCACCGGCCATGCCATCTGCGCCATAGCTGAACACATCGATTTCCCCATGGATACCGGGGTTAATGTACTGATAGTCGTGACCCCAAGGATCTTTGGGTAACTGATCTAAATATCCACCCACTTTCCAGTTAGCGGGAACAGGCTCGATATCAGGTTTCTTGGCTAAAGCCATCAGCCCTTGTTGGTTATTGGGATAATTAAAATTATCTAAGCGATACAGTTTGAGCGCTTGTACTAGGGTAGCAACATCTTGCTTGGCTGCGACGACCCGGGCTTCATCCGGGCGGCTCATCACGCGCGGGATAATCAGTGCGGCTAATACCCCTAAAATGACTATTACCACCATGATCTCAATCAGCGTAAAACCAGCTTGTTTTTTTTGATGAGAAAATGATTTTTTGTTGAGTGGATGGGTGTTGAGGGTGTTCATTGATTCACCTAATAATTTGGTTGAGATCAAAAATGGGCAAGAGGATGGCAAGCACAATCAGCAATACCACCCCCCCCATGAAAAGAATCAGGGCTGGTTCAAGTAAACGAGTAAAAACCATTATCCGATTTTCTACTTCTTGCGTTTGGATAGCAGCTATTTTTTCCAGCATTTCATCCAACATACCACTGGCTTCTCCCCCTGCGATTAAGTGAATCATCATAGGGGGAAATAATTTTGAGATGTTTAATGCACGGGATAAGCTGGCCCCTTCTCGCACATGGCGCTCCGCCTGAGAGAGAGCCTGGCGCATAGGGAGGTTACTCACTACCCCCATACCCGACCCTAAAGCAGCCAGCAAAGGTACACGGGCATTCACCAAGATCGCTAAGGTACTAGTGAGTTGCGCAGTATTGATGGCTCGGATCATCTTGCCAATCACTGGCAGATTTAGGAGCAAACGGTGCCATTGGTAAAGGTTGTTTTCATTGCGCATAGCACGCGAAAAAAAGAATAAGCCCGCAATGCAAGCAAGTCCCACAATCCATCCACTGCTCCGCACAAAATCACTCAGGGCAATCATTACTCTGGTCAGAATAGGCAAAGCTTGATGGGTGTGATGAAACACCTGCACCACCTGCGGTACCACCCAAGTCAATAAGCTCCCTACGACTAAGATCGCAACCACCGAGACAATAATGGGGTAGATCAGGGCAAGCGTAACCTTATTGCGCAAGGACTGCTGGGACTCGGTGTAGTCAGCTAACTTTGTAAGGACCAAAGCCAGTTGCCCAGAGGTTTCTCCTGCTGCCACCAAAGCCCGATACAACTCCGGAAAATGATGTTGCTGCGTTCCCAATGCGCGCGACAACGGTTGCCCACTCAGTACTTCCCCTCTAATCACTGCGAGTGTGCGTTTGACTGTTTCGGACTCGGTTTGTGCAATCAATGCATTAAGGGTCTGTTCTATGGTGAGGCCTGCGCCCAGAAGAATAGCGAACTGCCGAGTGAGCAGCGCAAGATCAGCTGAACGCAGCGTCCTTTGCCATTGCACTTTAAAGAGCAGAGAGGATTGTGGTGCGGCTTTTTCCCGGAGGGCATTAACAGAGATGGGTGATAAGCCCTGCTCACGCAGTTGAGTTCGCGCAAGCCGTGCACTATCTGATTCAATGACACCTTTTTCAAGCTGTCCAGTTTTGGATAATGCTTCGTAGCGAAATCCAGCCATTCCTTTTTGCCTTAGCTGCGGGTCACGCGCAGAATTTCTTCAGGTGTGGTAATTCCTTCAGCAATCCAACGCATTCCATCTTGCCGCAAATTTCTCATTCCGTGATCTTCTGCATGCTTTCTCAACGCGTGTTCGCCGGCTCCATCGTGAATCAAGCGCTTTAACTCCTCATCGATGGGTAAGAGCTCATAAATTCCTGTTCGCCCAGTAAATCCAGTGTGGTTGCATTGTGCGCAGCCTTTCGCACGCCACACCATTTTAGGCAATGTGGTTTCAGGAAAAGCAGATTGTTGCATTGCATCGGCGGGCACGTGCTCTCTACAGGACGAACAGAGCTGACGGACCAAGCGTTGTGCCAATACGCCTAATACCGAGGAAGAAAGCAAAAAAGGTTCAATCCCCATATCCACCAAGCGCGTGATGGCTCCAACCGCATCATTGGTATGGAGCGTAGCCATCACCATATGGCCTGTTAAGCTGGCCTGGACCGCGATCTGTGCTGTTTCCAGATCACGCACTTCACCGATCATAATCACGTCAGGATCCTGCCGCAGAATCGAACGTAAGGCACGCGCAAAGGTGAGTTCTATGCGGGGATTCACTTGCGTTTGACCGATCCCATCCAAATCGTATTCGATAGGGTCTTCGACGGTCATCATATTCAAGGCTTCGCTATCCAGCCTTGAAAGGGCGGCATACAAGGTTGTCGTTTTGCCTGATCCGGTAGGTCCTGTCACCAATACAATCCCATGCGGTTGACGGATCATATGGTCTAGTTGCTTAAGGTGATCTGCGGCCATGCCAAGCCGTTCTAACTGCAAACGACCCGCTTGTTTATCGAGTAGACGTAAGACCACGCGTTCGCCATGCCCGGTAGGGAGCGTTGATACACGAACATCTACTGGGCGTCCTGCCAATCGCAAAATAATGCGGCCATCTTGAGGCAAGCGCTTTTCTGAGATATCTAAACTTGCCATAATTTTGATGCGTGACACGATGGCTGCATGTAAGGCACGCTGTGGTTCAATAATGTCCCGTAACGTCCCATCAATCCGATAACGCACCACCGAGCGATGTTCAAAAGCCTCGATATGAATATCAGATGCGTCCTCACGCAAAGCCTGTGTCAGCAAAGCATTAATGAGTTTGATGATGGGTGCATCATCTTCAGTATCTAGCAAATCAGTGACCGCGGGGATTTCTTGTGCTAACTGATTCAGGTCAATATCTTGGTCCAGATCGCCCATAATCGATTGGGCTGACTGATCGCGTTTAGCGTAAGCAAGACTCAGAAGGTGATCGAATTCAGCCGTATCAACCCAATGCAGTTTGATGGGCCGCCCAAAGACCCGTCGCACTTCACTCAAGGCAGAGGCACTTAATCCCTCTCTCGCGCAAAGGGTAAGCTCACCACCGTCCTTTTGATCCAGGGCATTGGGTGCTGAAGGACTCAGCACTAAGCCATAAGAACGCGCGAAAGAATAAGGAATCGCCAGAGTCATGGGCTCGTGGGCTCAGCGCTTGACGGGAGCGACTTCAAGCGGCTGCAACACAGGTCCTTGCATGGGGGTAAGGACAGGATGATCTGGCAACTGCAGATTTCTTTGTGCATCCCGCATGAAATCATATCGGTCGCCCGTCAGGCTTGCGGGTGCAGCGGCATCTCGCAAAATGACCGGGCGCATAAACACCATCAGGTTGGTCTTTGAATGTGTTCTGGAATCAGAACGAAAGAGATAACCAAGATAGGGAATGTCTCCCAATATGGGAACTTTGCCTGAGGAGCCATCCACTTCATCTGAAATCAGCCCGCCTAAAACAATGATCTGACCGTCATCCACCAATACAACGGATTCAATCGTGCGTTTTTTGGTGACTACCCCACCCCCCAAACTGGCGAGTTGCGTGGTAGTGGTGTTGTCTACACTTGAAACTTCTTGGTAGATGGCAAGCTTGACTGAGCCGCCCTCTGAAATCGTAGGCTTTACCCTTAAGGTGATGCCAACATCATGACGCTCATAGGTTTGGAAAGGGCTGGATAATCCACCTACTGTACTGGTTTGCGCACCCGTGAGAAAAGGCACGTTTTGGCCCACAACAATTTTGGCTTCTTCGTTATCGATGGTCAGAATATTGGGCGTGGAGAGCACGTTTACGCTGCTATCAGTTTGCATGGCCTGAACCAGCGCACCCAAATTGGTGATGACTGTTCCGTTGGGGAGGGTCACTTTTCCTTTCACTACCCCTACGTTCAGCCCCTGGGTCACACCTGTGATGTTGCCCGCGGCACTGATGATATTGGTGCCGTTGGTGGTTGTGAAATTAGTTCCACCAATGACGGTCCCATTCGTTCCATTCAGCCCCCCAAGGGACTGCCATTGCACACCAAATGAATCGGCTTTGGTTTGCGAGACTTCAACGATCAGCGCTTCAACGAACACTTGAGCTCGACGAGTATCGAGTTTTTCAACCACCACTCTCAAGTTGTTATACACATTTTCAGGAGCCACCACGACCAGTGAATTGGTCGATGGATAAGCTTCTACTACCCCACCACCTTGGCTGGGCGGCAGGCTAAAACTCATAGAGGAAGGGCCTTGGCTAGTAAAGTTTTGAATGGTTGAAACACCACTCGATAAACCCGAAGAGGCGGTGTTACTCGGTGTTGCAGAACCAGAATTAGCATTACCCCCGGCTGATCCTGAAGAACCGAATGGATTATTGGCAACTGAAGCTCCAGAGGACTTACCTGAATCACCCGTCAAAATTCCCCGGAGGGCTTCTGCAACTTTTAATGCTTCGGCATTTTTTAAGTAGATCACATGAATATTGCCTACGCCGGCGGCAGGCGTATCGAGCTTTTCGATTAACTGTCGGACACGATTTAATGTAGCCGCGTTTTCACTGCGCACCAGCAAACTATTTGTGCGTGGATCCACCGTCATCGTGGTTTTGGTGCTTGGTTGATTTTGCCCAGAATTCGATCCGGCTTGGGTAACCTCAGGCATCAGTTTACCTACCATAGAGGCGATATCTAGCGCAGAGGCAAACTCCAGTTTAATGATCTGCACTTCGCCTGAGGGTGGAACGTCAATCCCCGCAATGACTTTGAGGAGGCGCGTCATATTCGACGCATAGTCGGTAATGACTAAGGTGTTGTTATTTGGATAAGCATTGATCACGTTATTGGGGGCAATCAAGGGGCGCAATACCGGCAAAAGCTGAGCTGCATTCTCATATTGCAGAGGAATGACCTGAGTAATAATGCGGTCACCCGATACCTTGCTTGGTTCTGTAGTGACAGGGTTTTCGCTCAGTTTGGCATCGGCTTCTGGCAGAATTTTAGTAAACCCTACGCTTTCAATCGCGGAAAACCCTTGAAGTCGAAGCGCTGATAAAAAGATGGGGTATACCAGATCACGAGAAACGGGTTCACTGGATACGATATTCACGACACCGTTTACCCTGGGGTCAATCACAAAGTTATGATGCGTGACCAAGCCCACCACCTTCGCTACGCTTGCGATGTCAGCTCCCTGGAAATTCAGTATGACCTTATCTCCCTTTCGTGCATCTTCGGGAGTATTGAGATCCGTCACATGGGAAGGATGCTTCGCGTCACTGCCCGAACCAAAGCTATCAGGCGTGCAAGGAGGATTGGCGCACAGTAATTCAGCCGGAGCACTTGCTGCATCAGCCTGCTGAGCGAGAACACCCATTGCAAGCACTAAAGCTAAAGGAAAGCGAAGGTTCATAAACTTAATCAAAAAGGGGTTTAAATCCGGATTCAAGGTCGAACTGTATATTGAATTTGACTGGGCTGCCCACCCCGCAATAATTCTAATTTCACCTTACCCCCGTTACCGAATTGCTGATATAGGGAGGGAATATCTGCCAAATTGTTCAAAGCCTGGCCATTTGCTTGCCGCAATATATCCCCACTGCGTAGTCCCAATCGGTCTAACAAAGAGCCGCTCGATACCTCTTTAAGCAATAGTCCACCAGTGGGTGAGGGAATCGCATCACCCAAACTATTGCGTAGCTTTGGATCTTGCAGGCCTTTATTTAACTCTACCTGAGAAAAGCTGAAGTGGTTAGGCCCAAGATTTTGAACATCCAGGCGAAAAACCGGTGTTTTGCTATTGAGCCCATTTGAAGGCACGTTACCGGCTCTCGCATTGGGGCCAGTTTGCGGGAGAGTTGCCGCGCCACCTTTATTTAAGGGATCTAGGGTCAACTCTAATGGCTGATTGTTTTGGGTCACAATCGCCGAGTTTCTTAGTACCGACTGAAGGATAGTTCCAGGAGCAATTTCATCTCCTTCCCTAAAGGGGCTGGACTTACCGTCTACTGAAATAATTGCCACCCCCCCGCTCTGTCGAGAGCCTGAGATGACACCAATGAGTTTCAGGTTGCTAGGCGCAGTAGCTACCGGAGAATCTGGGACCCAGTTTTGCGTTGAGGGTCGACCAAATAATGGGGTATCAAGGTCTGCATTGGCAGATTTAACCTGTTTCGCAAGTGCAGTTGGGGGCAGGGATGGGTCGTTGCGCCATTGCATCGCCCAATGCACCATGCTCACCCCCAAGAGGAGCGAAGAGAAAACAAGCAATGAGCGGTGTAAAAAACTGGGAGGCATGATTGAATAGTATAAGTTTGAAATGGCTTTGTAGTTGCGCTTCATTCACTCTTAAACGTTGAAGAGGAAGTTGAGCACGTCGCCATCATGCACGACGTATTCCTTGCCCTCGGCGCGCATTTTGCCGGCTTCTTTGGCGCCCTGCTCACCTTTGAATTGGATGAAGTCGTCAAAAGCAATAGTTTGAGCGCGGATAAAACCCTTTTCAAAGTCGGTATGAATCACACCTGCAGCTTTAGGCGCAGTATCACCGACGTGTATGGTCCAAGCCCGGACTTCTTTTACACCTGCGGTAAAGTAGGTTTGCAAACCCAGTAACTTGTAACCAGTACGAATCAAGCGATTTAGGCCGGGTTCTTCAAGACCTAAGTCAGCCAGAAACTCTTGTTTGTCGGCGTCATCCAGATCAGCCAACTCTGCCTCAATCTTGGCGCACAAAGCCACCACGGGTGCGCCTTCCTTAGCCGCATGCTCTTCTAGGCGAGTGAGATGGGGGTTATTACTAAAGCCATCTTCCATGACATTCCCAACATACATTGCTGGCTTGATTGTGAGCAGGCATAAGGGCTTCAATATCTGTTTGTCGTCCTCACTGAGGCCGAATGTTCGAGCAGGCTTGCCTTCGTTTAAATGAGGCATCAAGCGCTCGCATAAATAAACCAGTTGCGCGGCTTCCTTATCCCCCGATCGGGCTTTCTTGCCTTCACGATGAATTGTCTTTTCAACCACCGACATATCAGCCAAAGCGAGCTCAGTGAGGATGACTTCGATGTCAGATAAAGGATCCACTTTTCCTGAAACATGCACTACGTTCGAATCTTCAAAACACCGCACCACATTCACAATGGCATCAGTCTCGCGGATATTGGCCAAGAATTGATTGCCCAAGCCCTCTCCTTTGCTTGCACCGGCTACCAAACCTGCAATATCCACAAACTCCACAATAGCAGGCTGAATTTTTTGCGGATTCACGATTTCAGATAGCGCCGCCAATCTAGCATCGGGCACCTCAACAATGCCCACATTAGGCTCAATGGTACAGAAAGGATAGTTCTCGGCAGCAATCCCTGCTTTGGTCAAAGCATTAAACAGAGTGGATTTACCCACATTAGGCAATCCAACAATTCCGCATTTGAGACTCATCGTTCTTCCTTAAGATAATTTTGGGCTATGTTACTGAAGTCGTTCATTACTTAGTGTGACTGAGCGCGAAAGAACTAGCGGGTATGTAGCGCCAACATCGCTGCTTCTTGTTGGCCCGCCAATAATTTTGGCCATACGTGTAAAGACTGATCAATGGTCTCATCAATTGCGGAGCGTTCATCTTTGCTAGGGCGATGCAACACATAGTCTTTAACCTGACCCCGATCTCCGGGGTGGCCAATACCTAGGCGCAAACGCCAAAAATCAGGGACGCCCAATTGCGCTGCAATATCTTTCAATCCGTTATGCCCCGCATGGCCACCGGCGTATTTCAGCTTAACGGTTCCCGGCTCTAAATCTAATTCGTCGTGCGCCACTAAAATTTCAGTGGGTAAAATTTTATAAAAATGGGCCACCGCTAACACCGCGCGCCCACTGAGGTTCATATAGGTGGAAGGCTTCAATAACCAGCATTCTTGATCCCCTTGGCGCAAACGCCCCAGCACACCATAAAATTTGGTTTCGAGGCGTAAGGTCACTCCGGCCTCACCCGCCAAGCGATCTACAAACCAGAAGCCCGCATTGTGTCGGGTGTCTTCATATTCAGCCCCAGGATTTCCTAGGCCGACCACTAGGCGTATTGCCGCCATACGGGTTCTCCAAAATCAAACGGCCGGGGCGGTGGGGATTCCACTGCACCGGCCGATTTCACGACGCTGATAAAGCGACGATTACTTCTTCTTGGCGTCTGCTGCAGGGGCTGCAGCTTCTGCTTCTGTATCCGAAGCCTTAGCTGCACGAGGCAAGACGATGGTAGCAACAGGAGGGTTACCCCCTTTATGAGCAGCAGCAAACTCCACTCCTTCAGCCACTTTAAGATCAGAGATGTGGATAGAATGACCGGCTTGCAAGGTAGAAAGATCCACTTCAATAAACTCAGGCAACTTTGAAGGTACGCACAACACATCAATTTCATTCATGATGTGCGACACAATACCGCCAGCAGTTTTAACGCCAGGAGCGATATCCGCATTGATGAAGTGCAAAGGTACCTTCATGTGGATTTTTTGATCGCCTGATACACGCTGAAAATCAACATGCAAAACTTCTGGCTTCCATGCGTGCATTTGCACATCACGCAGCAAGGCTTGCTGGGGTTCGCCATCAACCTGTAAAGTCAAAATAGAAGCATGAAACGCTTCCTGACGCAGCTTATGGAAAATTTCGTTGTGATCGAGTTCGATCGATTGGGCAGCGGAATTTCCGTACAGAATTCCAGGAACGCGGCCCGCACGACGCAGGCGGCGGCTCGCTCCGGTGCCCTGCTCAGTACGCTTGGTAACAGTAATTTCAATAGTCATAAAAACTCCAGGGTAGTAAAAGCATGACCCGCGACCAGGTCATGCAAGGGTACGAAGTTTATTTCCAAACTCCGCAAAAACTTATTCCATAAACAGAGAGCTCACCGAATCCTCATCGCTGATTCGGCGCAGGGTTTCAGCCAACAGCCCGGCGATTCCTAACTGACGAATCTTAGGGCTTTGCAATGCAGCACCCGTAAGCCGAATCGTATCTGTCACTACTAACTCATCCAGTTCAGAGCCATTAATACGCTCTACCGCCTGCCCCGACAACACAGGATGCACAATGTAAGCACAGACTTTTGCAGCTCCAGCCCGCTTTAAGGCAGCAGCTCCTTCACACAGGGTATTGGCGGTATCTACGATATCGTCAACCACCAAACAGGTACGTCCTTCAACTTCACCAATCACGTTCATTACCTGAGCTACGTTAGGCTTAGGACGCCGTTTATCAATGATCACCAAGTCGGCTTCTAAGCGCTTTGCAAACGCTCTGGCTCGGACCACCCCCCCCACATCGGGGGAAACAATCGCCAATTTCTGATAATCATGACGCCAAATATCACCCATCAAAACAGGTGCGGCATACACGTTATCTACCGGTATATCAAAAAAGCCTTGAATCTGATCGGAATGCAGATCCATCGTCAGTAGCCGATCAATGCCTACTGCCTGCAACATGTTTGCAACTACTTTTGCCGTGATGGGCACCCGGGCTGAACGCGGGCGTCGATCTTGGCGGGCATAACCAAAGTACGGGATTGCTGCGGTAATCCGCCCGGCTGATGCGCGCTTCAGGGCATCCGCCATCACAATCACTTCCATCAGGTTGTCGTTGGTTGGCGCATTGGTAGATTGCAAAATAAAGCAATCACGGCCACGCACATTTTCTAACAACTCAACACTTACTTCACCGTCACTAAAGCGGCCAACTGTTGCTCGCCCCAGATGAATATTCAGATGCTGGACGACTTCTTCAGCAAGGCGAGGATTCGCCGAGCCTGTAAACACCATCAAATCAGCAGATGCCATATCGGATCCGTGGGCGCACAACGTCAATAATGGCTGGGGAGGTAGGGATCGAACCTACGAATGCCGGAATCAAAATCCGGTGCCTTACCACTTGGCGACTCCCCAACAGAGGACTTAATTCCAGTTCTTCAGCGGGTGATCCTGCAAACCTTGGGCAATGAAACCGTGCCACCCTTCAGGTATTTCTGCAAAACAGGTTTGGGCTTGTGACTCTGTCAAAAAATCAACAAATACGCAACATCCCGATCCCGTCATTTTCGCATTACCCCAAGATCTCAACCATTTTAGGTGATCTTTGACTTCAGGAAAGCGCGAGCAGACGACAGGTTCAAGGTCGTTATGACCTTCCACTTCAGAAAAGCCCACAATTTTGATACGTGGCGTTGATCTTGTCAATTCAGGCGCGTTAAAAATCAAGGCTGTGGGCACAGAAACCGGCGGCACCAGAACAACATACCAAGCAGTGGGCACTTCAATAGGACTGAGCACCTCACCCACGCCTTCAGCAAAAGCGGAATTGCCGAGTACAAATACCGGCACATCAGCGCCCAGTTGCAGGCCAATTTCAGCCAAAGTTTGGCGACTGATACCAAGTTCCCAAAAGGAGTTAAGCCCAACAAGAACCGTTGCTGCATCTGAACTTCCCCCTCCTAACCCGCCGCCCATGGGGAGTTTTTTTGAAACTGAAAGTGCAACCCCTTTGCTACACCCCGCAAACTTGGCAAGCAAGCGGGCAGCACGAATGCATAAATCCTGCTCGGGAAGGACGCCTGCTAGTTCGCTGGTTCGAGTAAACGTACCATCAGGGGCTGCACTGAATGTGACGGTATCGCCATAATCCAAAAAAGTGAACAGCGTTTCAATGAGATGATAGCCATCCTCTCTTCGCCCTACCACGTGCAAAAAAAGATTCAGCTTAGCTGGTGCAGGTAAAATCAGGCTGGGCTTAAGATTTTCCACGAATCAGATTCCAGCGATCAATGACAAGACGGATTTGAATTGATGGATTATTTATTTGAATCAAGCCAGGCAAACTCTGCCCGCCCACCACGCGCCAGTTCTGTAAGCTACACGTCCAACCACTTTGCATGAACTGAACCACTCGGGTTTCATCACCCATGTCACTAAAGCCCGAGCTATCACTGGGGATTTCGCCTGTAGCCCATTGCGCGAGTTGCTGGAGAGGAATGCCAGAACCTAAAACCATGTTGAGTAGTGGTTCGCTGCTTGGTGCTTCAAGCAGGTCCCGATTCGGTAATTGTAAAGTGGCCCGGCCAGGTTCTTCATCCAGACGCATCACTTGCACGCCTAGGGGAGTGCGCATTGCAATGTGGTTGGAACCTGCCCAATGCGACCAATCCATTTGCAAGGTATCGTTGCGTGTAGCCTGGCGAATAGCTATTCGGCCCGTGAGGTCAAAGCGCTCTATATGCCCTATTCCGCGGGATTGATCTCCCTCTAAGGGGGGCGCGGTAGTGCGGATGGGCGGGGCATCATATTTATTAGCGCGCGAAAAAGGTGCGGGGAATATCTCGCAGCCCGAAAGACAGACCAGCACAAGCACAGTTAGCGTTGAACGCGCAGTGAGCGTCCACGCACAAGGCCCTGGCTTTACAAGCATGATTTCAACATCGCTAGGGGTAAATAAAATTATGGATGAAACTGCTCAATAGCTGATCGCAAGACCTCACTTTCGGGGTGTGCCTCTAGATTCAGCTTGAGAAACTTAGCGGCTTCTTCTGTTCGGCCTTGTTTAAAGATTACCTCCGCAAGGTGGGCAGCAATCTCAGGGTCAGGCTGACGTGAAAAGGCTTTGCGCAAGGTTTTTTCAGATTCTTGAAGCTTGTTGAGCCTGAACTGCACCCACCCCAAGCTATCCATGATGAAAGGGTCATCTGGCAAGAGCACGATTGCTTTTTGGATCAGCTCATAGGCTTCAGAAAAACGATCTGTTCTGTCCGCTAAGGAATATCCTAGTGCATTGAGGGCGTGAGCATGGTCAGGTTTGAGTGCAATGATTTTACGCAAATCAGCTTCTAGCAATTTAAAGCGATTGAGCTTGTCAGCCACCATGGCTCGGTCATATAAGAGATCAACCGAATCAGGTACTTTTTCCAAACCCATCGTGAGCGCGTCGTAGGCACCTTGATAATCTTTATTATCGTTTAGCAACTGAGCATCTGCTTGAATCAATAAAACTTTTTGTTGGGGAGTTTCTGCTGGCAAGTCGTGTATGAGATCTCTGGCTTCCTTAAGACGCTTTTGCTTAGCAAGCATGGCGGCCACACGTAAACGTGCGGGCACATATTGATCCCCTTTCTCTACTTTGCTGTACCACTGAATAGCTCCGGCCCAATCTTGCTGCTCCTCACGGATTTGGCCAAGGTAATAGCGTGCCGTGTCGGGCTCGCGGTATCCAAAAGCCAGCACGTTTTTCATATGCAATTCAGCTTTTGGAAAATCCTTAAGTTCCATCGACAACAGGCCAACCGCAAGCGACATTTCTGGGTTGCCGGGCGCGTTCTTTAGAAGAATTTCAAATTGCTCGCGGGCGCTATCGTAAGCCTTTTCGTCCACCAATAATCTGGCATACATCAATCGCACATCTTGGGATTTCGGGTATTTCTCTAAGAAGCTGCGATAAAACAAGACCAGTGCTTGTGGGTTTTTTCCTGCTTGAAGCATCTGCGCTTGAAGCAAGGCAGCGGGCTCCCAACCCGGACGATTTTTTTCAGCTTGCTGCAAGGCTGTTTTGGCGAGATCGTTTTGATTGGCATCCATTGCCGCTAGGGCAACAGCATAGTAAGCCTCAGGTACAGTGTTATAAGGTTTGGCTAAGGCTGAAACCACTTCTAAAACCGCTGCTTTATCAGTCTGACGGCCTAAGAGACTATGCAAATTCATAAATAAATTACCCACCTGCATACCCGACTTTGCAAACATTTTATCCAAATAAGGTCGGGCCTCAGACAGCTTTCCTTCACCTACCAATAAACCCGTTACTGTTTGCCGCGCGCGATCAGACTCAGGGTCCTGCTCTGCCCATAGCTTAGAGGCCTCCAGGGCTGACTTTGCGTTTTGTGCAAATAACGCTACTTCTGTGGCACGTTGCGAGACGCGAGGGTCTTTGGTACTGCGTGCGAGCTCCAGATAAGTATTGACTGCAAGATTCAGGCGATTGCGTTGCCCTGCAACTTCAGCAAGCATGACTTGATAAAAAACCTTAGCTGAAAGTTCTTGGGGTGGAAGAGAACCAGGATAAGGTTTCTCTTCTGTCATGTCCTCCATCGAAGGGTCAACATTCTCTGCTTTCACCGATTGAAATGGAATCGCGCAAAGAAAAGCCAGCGTGATGATTACTGTCAAAAGCAGAGACTGAAACTTAAGTCTTTGAAAAAACATGGATAATGAACCTATTTTAGTGACTGAGGGCGCGTTGAATAAGCGTTCTTATTGACTAGACCTTTGAGGATCGCAGTAGTTCTGTGGTTAAGTTAAAGCAAATCACATCAATTGGCGAATTATCTATGCCCGAACTCCCAGAAGTTGAAACAACTTGCCGAAGTATTAGTGCTTGGGCCTTAGGCCGCCGAATTGATACGGTCGTTTGTCGACGCATGCATCTTAGGCTCCCTATTCCCGAAGACTTGGATGAGAGGTTGCGCCATCAGTCACTTGTAGCCGTTTTTCGGCGCGCTAAATATGTATTACTGAGGTTTGATCAAGACACCTTGCTTATTCATTTAGGTATGAGCGGATCCTTGCGACGGGCCGAGCCCCACACCCCTCTGAAAAAACACGATCACGTGGATTTTATATTTGATACAGGCACTGTGATCTTGCGTTACCACGATCCGCGGCGATTTGGCTTGATTGTTTGGGCTGGGCAAAACTACCAAAATCATCCATTACTGGCCACGCTAGGGATTGAACCCCTTCATCCTGAGTTTACGGGTAAGTGGCTATACCAAGCCACGCGAAATCGAGAAACCGATATTAAGCTATTCCTGATGGATGCTCATCGACTTGTGGGTGTGGGTAATATTTATGCTTCAGAGGCGCTCTTTCGTGCGGGCATTCACCCCATCACTGCCGCAGGAAAGCTCTCCAAAACTCGTTGCGAGCGCTTATGTTTATGTGTGAAGGAAACGTTAGAAGAAGCGCTCAGTTCCGGGGGAAGCACACTGAGAGACTATGTGGACGGCACCGGTAACCCCGGAGCATTTCAACTTGAACTAAAAGTATATGGCCGCACCGATCAACCCTGCCTGCGCTGTGGCACACTGATCAGACAAATAAAGCAAGGTCAACGCTCTACGTTTTATTGCCCGACATGTCAGCGCTAAGCGCCATTAAATGCTGATATTTTAGTTGTAACTGCTCCCGAGTCTCTGGGTGTTCGGGATCAAGAGGAATGCACTCTACAGGACAGACTTCAACGCATTGAGGATTATCAAAATGCCCCACGCACTCGGTGCATTTTGTGGGGTCAATAAGATAATAGTCTGGGCCCAGGTAGATCGCGTTGTTGGGGCACTCAGGCTCGCACACATCACAATTAATGCACTCATCGGTGATCATTAAAGCCATATCCGACTCCGACTAGGCTTGTTTGCGTTCTGCAACGCGAGCTTTGATTCGTTCAGCAACAATCGTTGGCACAAAGCTACTGACATCTCCGCCTAAACTAGCGATTTCTCGGATGATGGTGGATGAGATGAACATGTACTGATCCGAGGGCGTGACGAACAAAGTTTCTACCGCTGGATTCAACTGCCGATTCATCCCCGCCATTTGAAACTCAAACTCAAAGTCTGATACGGCGCGAAGCCCACGCAAAATTGCATCGGCTTTTACTGACCTTAAAAACTCTGCTAACAGCCCAGAAAATCCCATTACTTCCACATTAGGATAAATGCACACAATTTCCTTAGCCATCTCACTACGTTCATCTAAAGAAAAAAAGGGCTTCTTTGCTTGGCTATCCGCCACTGCCACAATCACGCGATCAAACAAACGGGAAGCCCTTCGCACTACATCAAGATGTCCAAGCGTCATGGGGTCAAACGTTCCTGGGTAGACGGCAAGAGTCACAGTAAAAAGGCTCCTTTGTTCTTCATCGCTAGATTGGGTTTACAGTTTTTCTGGGTGCGGTTGCAATAATTGGTAATAGACTTGGCCGGCCTTCGCTGCACGAAATACGTTCCATCCCAACATTTCGGTTACAGCCAAGGGCGTTTCTAGATACACCATACCGGATGCTTTAATGCAGGTCGATACCGCCCGCAACAAGGCCTCTACCCCTGGATCCGAGAAAGGGGGGTCGGCCAAGATCAAATCAAAACGTTCACGCGCTGTTTTTGGCCATTCACGCGCATTTGCTTTGATAATTTGTACTTGGGATAACTTTAAGTTGGAACGGTTTTTCTCAAGTTGATTCAGCACCTGTGGGTGCTGCTCAATCATCACGACTTTTCCTGCACCTCTAGAAGCCGCTTCAAAACCCAGTGCACCGCTGCCGGAGAATAAATCCAACACAGCCCAATCTGTAAGATCTTGCCCCAGCCAATTAAATAAAGTTTCACGCACACGATTAGGACTAGGGCGCACTCCTTCGACCTCAGAAACCTGTATCACTCGCCGTTTGTGGCTTCCCCCGATAATGCGTACTTCACCCATTTTGGGCCTCGGCAATAGGTTGGAGTAGTAAGACAGAATATGAGGTCATAGCAACTGTTAGAATTAGGGTTTAGATATTCCAAATATTTCAAGTCGGATATTACCTTTGACGAACCCAAACCATGTTTAGTTTTTTTCGGTCGCGTGCAGGTCAGGATACAAATCGGGAGCAGTCGCCCGACCCTGTTGTTCTGGTAACACAGAACGCAAGCACAGAAGCGTTATATGCAGAACAAAAAAGCTGGCTGCAAAAACTGCGCTCGGGTTTAGCTCGCACCAGAGAACGTATTGGCTCCGGCCTAGGGGGCTTATTTCAAAGCGGCGGGCGCATAGATGAAGCATGGTTTGAAGCCTTAGAAGAATCTTTGCTGATGGCCGATGTAGGCGTGACCGCCTCACGCAAGCTCATTACTCAGTTACGCCATGCCACTAAGCTAGAGGCACTCACTGATGCGAGCGCTCTTAAAAGCAAATTAATTGATGCCCTTTCCGAACTCTTAAACCCGCTAGAACGCACTATTGTCCTTCAAGAAACAGCCCCTACGGTAATTCTATTTGTAGGTGTCAATGGGGCTGGAAAAACAACCAGCATTGGCAAGTTGGCGCAACACCTTTTAATCAGCAATGAAAGCGTCATGCTAGCGGCCGGTGATACCTTCCGTGCAGCAGCTGTAGAGCAACTTAAAACTTGGGGTGAACGCAATCAGGTACCGGTCATCAGCCAATTACAAGGAGACTCTGCTGCCGTTATTTTTGATGGTATTCAGTCGGCTAAGGCCAAAGCAACCCGTGTGCTACTCGCCGATACTGCAGGACGTTTACCCACTCAGCTGCATTTAATGGAAGAGCTCAAAAAAGTGAAACGGGTTGCAGGTAAAGCTTTAGAAGGCGCACCCCACGAGATTTTTTTAGTACTTGATGCCAATACCGGACAAAACGCTGTCTCTCAGGTAAGAGCTTTTGACGATGCGCTTGGCCTAACTGGTTTGATCGTGACCAAGCTAGATGGCACCGCGAAGGGCGGGGTGCTCGCCGCGATTGCAGCTGATAGGCCTATTCCTGTTTGCTTTATTGGCGTGGGCGAAACCCTTACTGATTTAAAGCCCTTTAGGGCAAGAGATTTTGCGGAGGCCTTAATTGACTGATTCCGTTCCCATGATAGAAATGAACGCCCTAACCAGGCGCTACCCTGACGGACGGGAAGCCCTACATGGGATCGATTTACGGATCGAAGCCGGAGAAATGCTCTTCCTTGGCGGCCCTTCGGGAGCAGGCAAGACCACGCTTCTTCGCTTGATTGCAGGTATAGACCGCCCATCTGGCGGAGAAATAAAATTAAATGGGCAGTTGTTAAACCGTCTTAGTGCTCCCGCACTGGAAGCATTGCGAAAAAACATCGGGATGGTGTTTCAAGAACACAAATTGCTCATGGATCGCACTGTGGAACAAAACGCAGCACTACCATTGCAAATTCAGGGCTTAGCCAGCGCAGAAACTCAAAAGCGTGTGGCAGCGGCGTTGGAAAGAGTAGGTTTAGGCGGAAGAGCGAGCGACTCACCGCTCGCATTATCTGGCGGAGAACGCCAACGACTCTGTATTGCCCGCGCACTCGTTGGGAAACCTGCTTTAATCGTAGCTGATGAGCCAACCGGCAATTTGGATGCCGAATATGGCGAAGCCATCTTAACGCTATTTCGCTCATTTAATTTGTCTGGCGTAACCCTCGTGATTGCCACACACGATGAACGCCTTGTTCAAAGCCTAGAAGGCCGCTTAGTGCATCTAGACCAAGGCAGAATCATCAGTGATGGGAGGACGCACGCATGAGAAGTTTAGCAGAACGACATGTCCATGCCATCGCAACTGCAACCCGACGTTTAATCGCTGAACCTCTCACGCATTGCCTAACAATTTTGGTGATTGCTCTATCGTTGGCTGTGCCTTCTACGCTGTATCGTATCATCTCGGATGTGGCTTTCATGGCAAAGGGCCAGGCCGGCCCACCCGCTATCACTGTACTTTTACGCACCACAGTCAATCAGGATCAGGTTATCAAGCTTAGTGAATCACTCAAACATCATCAGAATATAGCCACTATTGATTTTGTTAGCCCTGAGCAAGGTTTAAAGGAATTACAACAGCGCTTGGGGTCTGATGATGTTTTGGCCGGTTTAGACCATAACCCTCTTCCCCCTGCTCTAATTGTGCATGCTTCCTCCTCTGACCCAACGATTCTTTTAGCCTTGCAAAAAGAGATCGCTGCATCACCTCTTGTTGATCAAGCAAAGTTAGATGCAGATTGGGCACGCCGACTTCACGCCATGACCCATCTCTTAGAAGAGGCTATCTTTGCCCTGGCGCTGATTTTTGCTGCTGCCGTGGTCATCGTGGTGATGAATACCGTTCGGCTTCAGGTCACCGCGGCACGTGAAGAAATAGAAGTATGCAAACTGATGGGAGCCAGTGATGCCTTTGTACGCCGACCTTTTATTTATTTCGGCATGCTTCAGATGCTTTTAGGCGGCTGCGTTGCTTTTGGCATGACCGAGGCGGCCAGGCTGGGTTTCAATACCTTGAGCACTGAATGGCTTAAGCCCTATGGCTTAAGCTTTGAAGTTCAACCTTTTCATGGGGCAGAAGCCTTGATAGGTTTGCTTTTAGCTCTCGTTTTAGGTTGGTTTGCCGCATCGAGTGCTGTATCGAGCTTTTTATCCCGCTTACGCCCGCGCTGAACCTATTTGAACTTTAACCTCGTGTGTTGAACTTATCCGACGTATTGGCACTCTTATATCGAGAGTGCTAATATAAGCGCATGGAGGTTTCTATGACCACGATGACCCTTCCCGTCCCTTCGCTAACTGGAGCCAGTAGCCTAGAAAGCTACATTCAGTCTGTTAACCGTATGCCTATGCTCACGGCAGAGGAAGAATTTGCCTTGGGTGAACGTCTGCGTATTCATGGCGATCTTGAAGCGGCACAAAAACTAGTCCTCTCTCACTTACGTTTAGTTGTTTCTATTTCTCGGCAGTACGTTGGGTATGGCTTACCCCAGGCTGATCTTATTCAAGAAGGCAATATTGGCCTGATGAAGGCAGTGCGCCGCTTTGATGCCACTCGCGGGGTCAGACTTGTTTCTTTTGCTGTGCATTGGATTCGCGCTGAAATGCATGAGTATGTTGTTCGCAACTGGCGCATGGTGAAGATTGCAACCACTAAAGCGCAGCGCAAGCTATTCTTCAATTTGCGCAGCATGAAGACCCGCACTGGCGGGTTAAGTGAAGGGGATACCCACGAATTTGCAAAGACCCTAGGTGTTAAACCTGAGGAAGTTCGCGAGATGGAAATGCGCCTTTCAGGCGGAGATGTTTCATTGGAAGGCGGGCCAGAGGATGAGGAACAAGCCTACCTTAGCCCCCTAGCCTATTTGGCTGACGAGGGGGCCGAACCCTCTGATATTCTTGAAAATGCCCAACTGGGATTATTAGAAACCGAAGGCTTACAATCTGCTCTCGATCACCTAGATGCCAGAAGTCGGCGAATTGTAGAAGCGCGTTGGTTAAAAGAAGATGGGGGCTTAACGCTGCATGACTTAGCGAATGAATTTCAGGTTTCTGCTGAGCGCATTCGACAAATTGAGCAAAAAGCCTTAGCCACACTCAAAAAGACGCTTGTCGCGGCTTAAACTATGCTTCTTCGTTATTACCTAAATCGTCCTAACGGCTCAGTTTAGCGGGTGGTGCACAACATCACCAAGTGCCCTCAGCAACGATATGCCCCAAATCCTCTGCAATGTCCTTTGCAGAAGTTTCTGGGGCGTACATCAGCCTAGCCCGACCTTCTTTGTCCATTAAATAAATAAAACCACTGTGCTCAAACATTTTGGAGTTTTTTGATGACTGTTGGGCATAGACCTTAAAGTCTTTTGCTGCGGCATCTACTTGAGCTTGTGAGCCTGTTAGCCCAATTACATGAGATCCAAATGATTTGAGGTAGTTTTTAAGGACTTCTGCCGTATCCGTTTCAGGATCAACGGTAATAAACAAGATATCCGTGGGTTGCTTAGCCAATGTCTCCGGCGCAACGAGATCTAATGCAGCCTGCATCCTTTGCAAGGTTGCGGGGCACATATCTGGGCATTGTGTAAAACCAAAGTAGATTAACTGTAGATGGCCTTGGAAGTCCTTGGCTTGGCGTGGCTGGCCCGATTGGTCTGTTAACAACCAGTTTTGGCCGTAGCTTGCCCCTTTTATGTCTGCGCCATGAAACGGGATGGGTTTGTTTTGACAAGCCACTAATGCCAGCCCGCAAAGACTAGCTAACAGGTAAAGCCGAATTTTCTGAGCAAACGGGATCATGGCGCACTTAAAGTGTAGGGTGAATATAGTGATCGATCAGCATTACGGCAAAAAGCAGCATCAGATACCAAATGGACCAAGCAAAAGTGGCTTTACCTATTGCATCGGTATAGTGCTTCCAAACCATCCAAGCGTAGTAAACGAAGATCCCATCAAGGACGATTGCACCAATGAGATAGATCAAACCGCACAGACCTGAGGCAACGGGCAGCAAACTCGCGGCGACCATGATCAAGGTGTAGAGAAATACATGCAAGCGAGTGAAATCTTCACCATGCGTAACGGGAAGCATGGGGATGCCCGCTTTGGCGTATTCTTTTTTTCTGTACAGTGCCAGAGCCCAGAAATGCGGCGGCGTCCAAACAAAAATAATCAGGAAAAGAAGTAAAGCATCAGCGCTGACTTCTCCGGTCACCGCAGCCCAACCCAAGACGGGGGGCATTGCACCAGAAGCACCTCCAATCACAATATTTTGAGGGGTGGCAGGCTTAAGGAGCACTGTGTAAATAATGGCATAGCCCACAAACGTTCCGAGGGTTAGCCACATGGTTAAGGCATTGACTTGGGTATACAGCAGGGTCATTCCAATCCCCCCTGTAATGGCTGCAAGAATAAGTACTTGGCTTGACTCAATGGTGCCGCGGGCTGTGCCGCGATCCCGTGTTCTAGCCATCATGGCGTCAACCTGTTGTTCAACTAAGCAATTAATCGCCGCTGCTGCGGCAGCCACCAAGAAAATCCCAAGGGTTCCGGCAACTAAGATGACTGGATTGACCATACCGGGAACAGCTAAAAACATCCCAATCACTGCCGTAAAAACAATGAGTGCCACCACCCTGGGCTTGCATAGTTGTATAAATTGGCGAAGGATACCTTCGGTGACGGGAAGAACTTGGGTTTCCATCTTTAATCCATTCTTTAAGAAACTGGTCTGGTGCGCACTGCGGTATTTACAGCAACCAAAGCAAACAGCAGGATTGCTGCGCCGCCATTATGCATTACGGCAAGCGGCAGGGGCAGTTGCCAGAAAATCAAACTAATACCAATCGCAAGTTGAGTACCCAAAGCGAGCAACATACCGATTCCATACTTGGCTAGACCCGGCGCACGAAGAAGGACCAAGCCTAGAGCCAGTAAAATTAAGCCCACCGTAGCCGCTCCCATCCGATGTATCCAATGAATTGCAGTCAAGGCCGACTGGCTGAGTACTTGCCCATCTGCGGTATAACCAAGTTCACGCAGGAGATGAAACCCATGCTCAAAATCAGCTTCTGGCACCCATTGCCCCTGACACTGCGGAAAATCTGAGCAAGCCAGCGCCGCATAGTTTGTGCTGGTCCACGCCCCTAAAGCGATCTGGCAGGCTAAGGCGACTAGAGCCAATAATGCAAAAGTTTTAACTGCGCTACTGACGGGTGGGCCTTCTGAAATGTGTGTTTGACGCAATGCCATCACGGAAAGAAGCGCAAAAGTTGTCATTCCTCCAATGAGGTGAAGGCTCACAATGACAGGTTTGAGAAGCAGCGTGACCGTCCACATTCCTAACATTCCCTGAAAGATCACCACTCCAACCAAGGCCGTGGGAAGCCACGGAATCGTTCCGGGTGTTCTTTGGCGCCAAGCTAATACAGACAAGGCCACGATCAGAAAACCCAAACCAGTCGCAAAATAGCGATGAATCATTTCTAGCCATGCTTTGTGTGGCTCAACGGGTTTACCGGGGAAATGGCGTTCTGCCTTAGCAATATCTGCTGCGGCTTCAGGAACACCCACATGGCCGTAACAACCAGGCCAATCAGGGCAACCCAAACCCGCATCGTTTAATCGAACATAGGCACCTAAAATCACAATCCCTAAAGCTAACGCTGCTGCAATGCTTGCTAGAGTTCTAAACATTCGAAACAGTCCTTCTTTATCCAATCTGAGATGCTTTGAGAAGCCGCTCCATGTCTTTCAAAATCCCTTTTAGTTCAGGATTGGCGGAGTAACGCAGAACAACATTACCGAGTGGATCAACGATCCAGATATGATCTTTGGGATTGCCCTTTTCTGAGCCTAATGAATCGCTTAGTTTGCTATCGTGAAGGTGTAGCCAGTGGGTTCCCTGGTATTGACGTGTAATTTCTTGGCGAACGTTGCCTTCCCCTTCAATCAATAGCACGCGCTCTACACGATCATCATCGTGACCAAGTGCTGCACGTACTTGGCGTAAGGCATAGAGTTTGGCCTCGCAAGTTTGCGTACAGTCTGCACTATCCTCTGCCACGATTAACCATTTCCCCTTCAGAGCGGCAAGAGAAGTTTCTTTACCTGTTTCATCTTGTAAAACGACTTCTGGTAAAGGGTGAACATCGATTAATGTTCCAACGTTTTTGCCGCCAACGGGGTGAACAAAGAAATACCAGACGTAGGACATCACAACTGGTGCAGCAAAAATCAAGATCATCAGTATCAGCTCAATTTTTGCTGAACCGGATTGACCTTTGTTTACTTGATGCACCGACTGGGATGGATGACGATGAGAGTGTTTCATTATTGGACCGCTGACTTTTTAATAAAAGTAAAGTAAAGGTAAATGCAGGCGGTGGTAAACGCGAGCGCAAACCACTGAAATGCATAACCACGATGTGTGTCTATCCCAAGATCGGGTTGATCACTAACCGCTTTAAGACCAGGCGCGGGTTGAATCAGGTTAAGTACCCATGGCGCAATCTCATATCCCATCATCTTGGAGTACGCTTCAGGTTTAAAGTTTTGCCAGATTTTTCCTTGAACCGTATCTTTGGACAATTCAAAAAAACGTGTTTTGCCCAAAGTTAATTCACCTTCGACTTGCTCTACCTCATGTGGAACAGACACTTCAGGTACGAGAGCGTTCAAGGGATTTTTTTTCAGAAAACCGCGATTCACCATCCAAATCTTATTTTTAACCTTGAGTGGGGTCAGCACGTAATACCCTATCTCTTCACCTAGAGATCGGTTATCAATCAATATTTGTCCTTCGGGCAGATAGAGTCCCGAAGCCTTAGCACGTCGATATTTAAAATCTTCAGCCGTAATCTCGGCTTCTGTCAAAGTATTCAAATCCAGAGGACTAAGTGAAACCCTAGCCTCTAAGGTACGTTGTAGTGCGTATTTTTCGGCGGCTCGGTTAAGCTGCCAGTTACCCAATGCCAGGCCCGCTGCAATAACAACAAGAGCGGCCAGTGTTGGAAGCCATCTCATAGGTGTGTAGACGGGAACAAGAGGCGGCGTCATGCTGTCCGAATTGAACTCATCGTTAAGGGTTGCTTTATGCGTATCGTTGTTTCGATTTTTCTGTTGTGCATCATTGCTAGCCTAGGTAGCGCCTTTTACTATGTCCTTACAGATAAGGGCGGTAGCAAGCGCGCCTTAAGAGCACTCACACTGCGAGTAGGATTATCTGTCACCTTATTTTTGGTACTCATGCTGGGGTTTCACTTCGGGTTTTTGCCCAACCGGCATCTTTAGTCATCCCTCAAAAAACAAACCCGGGCCGCCGTATTGCGTTACCCGGGTCTGTGAACGATCCACTTTCAAGGTGGATAGCTCGGAGTACTAGATCATGTTTGTTCGCTGGATACGAAATGCACCAACAGGTAATGAATTACATCCAGTAAACAAAGATAAACAAGCCAAGCCAGACCACATCGACAAAGTGCCAATACCAAGCCACTGCTTCAAAGGCAAAATGATGTTCTGGGGTGAAATGGCCTTTGCCACAACGTGCCAAGATGACGATGAGCATCAAGGTACCTAGGGTAACGTGAAATCCATGGAATCCGGTTAGCAGGAAAAAAGTGGCGCCGTAGACACCTGTAGACAGTGAAAACGCTGCTTCACCATACTCAGTTGCTTGAAAAAACAAAAAAGTCAGGCCCAAAGCAATGGTTGCTGCCATTCCAATCAAAAGCTGCGTGCGTTTGTTTTCCATTAGCGCATGGTGCGCCCAAGTAAGCGTGACACCCGATGTAAGCAGCAGGAGCGTATTAACTGCTGGTAAACCCCAAGCTTCCATTGGCTTGAAAGCTTCGGTCAGATAGGGGCCTTCACTTGGCCAACCAGGTTTAAACCCGGGCCAAATCAATTGGTTATCGAGATCACCTAGGACGGGAACAGACATTTGTCGCGCGTAGAAGAGCGCACCAAAAAATGCTGCAAAGAACATGACCTCAGAGAAAATAAACCATCCCATTGCCCAACGAAATGAGGCATCGACCTGCGCGTTGTATTTACCACTTACACTTTCGTGAATGACATTACCAAACCAACCAAAGAGCATGTAGGTTAAAACAGCAAAACCAGATGCGAGAAAAACTAAGCCGGGTGTTTTCCCCCAATGCAACAGGCTTACCATGCCAATCGCCAACAGAAATAAGGCGGTTGAACCTACTACAGGCCATTTGGATGGGGCCGGGACGTAATACACGTCGTGCGCTGTGCTCATTTGAATCTCCCTCGAGTCTTGAAAATCAAAGTGTTGATGTTTTGCTATTTGAATTCAATAAAACAAATCTAAAACCTGTTTGCAACTAAGCTTTTTGCGTCACAAAGTAAACTAAAGTCACGAGTGAGGCAATGAAGAGAAGCGTGCAGGCTATACCTGCAAACACAACCTGACCTATCGTTAACTTCGTAATATCAGTTTGATACTCAGAATCCTTTCGAATACCGAGAAAACTCCAGAACACCGCTACGAATGCCCTACCCAAAGACAGTTTAGAACTCATTTGTTCCCGGCCTCAGCAGTGACATCAAAAAAAGTATAAGAAAGCGAGATGCGCTGAATATCAGCGGGCAACCCTGGCTCTACTACAAAAATAACCTGCATATCTCTAGACTCACCAGGCGCAAACGTTTGTTGATCAAAGCAAAAACATTGCAGCTTTTTAAAAAACGGTGCCGCCTCGGTAGGCGCATAACTGGGTACTGCTTGGCCAATAATTTTGCGCCCTGTGTTGTTTACTACCCGGTAGTTCACCACGGTTTGCTGACCTGGGTGAACCTGAACTATCTTATCCAATGCTTCGAACGACCAATTCAACCAATTGCTATTGGATGCAACAAATTCTACTGTTACTGTTCTTGCCATATCCACTTCGCCGCTCGCCTTCTGGGCAACGATCCGGCTTTGGCTGATTCCTGTGGCCTCACAAATCTGCCTGTAAAAGGGCACTAAGGCCAAACCAAAACCTCCCATAATCAAAGCAATGATCACGAGTTTTTTAGCTAGCACTGCATTTTTTTGGGCAATCGAGGTTTCCATGCGAAGGCTAGAAAAACAATCCAGTGACCGTCGCCATAAAAAAACCTATCGCTATCAAGCCCAGCACAATCGCGGTGATGAACTTATTGCCTTTGTGCTGCCTTGTTACTGTTGCTTCTTGTTGCTGATCCATATTTTGCAAGAACGGGATTCAGCTTAATGCTGAACCCCGCTTTAATTCCTTTCTTAGTCAATCACTCAGTGAAAGGCAGGGGGCGTTTCAAAGGTGTGGTAGGGAGCAGGAGAAGGAACAGTCCATTCCAAACCTTCAGCGCCTTCCCATGATTTAGCTTCTGCTTTTACACCACCACGAATACATTTGATGATGACGTAAAGGAAAATTAGCTGGCTCAAGCCCAACAAGAATGCACCCACGGATGAGATCTGATTGAACTCAGTGAATTGAGGTGCGTAGTCAGGAATACGGCGGGGCATACCTGCCAGTCCTAGGAAGTGTTGCGGGAAGAAGGTAATGTTGAAGGAAATTGCAGTCAACCAGAAATGCACCTTGCCCAACTTCTCGTCATACATGTGGCCGGTCCATTTAGGCAACCAGTAGTAAGCACCGCCCATGATCGAGAAGATTGCGCCCGAGAACAATACGTAGTGGAAATGTGCCACAACATAATAGGTATTGTGCAGGGTGATATCTACTGGAGTGATAGCAAGTACCAAACCGCTAAACCCACCAATCGTGAACAAGGACACGAAGGCCACTGCAAATAACATGGGGGTTTCGAAGGTCATCGACCCTTTCCACATGGTGGCAATCCAGTTAAACACCTTCACGCCAGTAGGCACTGCAATCAACATCGTGGCATACATGAAGAACAGGTTACCAGCAGCAGGCATACCCACAGTAAACATGTGGTGACCCCAAACGATGAAGGAAAGCAATGCGATGGAGGAGGTTGCATACACCATCGAAGCATAGCCAAACAAAGGCTTGCGGGCAAAAGTAGGGATAATGTGAGAAATGATACCGAATGCTGGCAGGATCATGATGTACACCTCTGGATGTCCGAAGAACCAGAAAATATGCATGAACATCGTGGGGTCACCACCACCTGCTGCATTAAAGAAATGGGTTCCAAAATGGCGATCAGTCAGCAACATGGTCACTGCACCAGCCAATACAGGCATCACAGCGATTAAAAGATAAGCCGTAATCAACCATGTCCATACAAACATGGGCATACGCATCAAGGTCATGCCGGGTGCACGCATGTTCAAGATGGTCGTCACAATATTAATTGAACCCATAATGGAGGAAGCACCCATGATGTGAACAGCCAAGATCGTCATATCAACGGATATGCCACCCTGAATGGATAGAGGGGGATACAGAGTCCATCCTGAGCCTGCAGCACCACCAGGAACCAGGAAGGAACCCACTAACAGCAACGCTGCCGGGGGCATCAACCAAAAGCTCCAGTTATTCATGCGTGCAAAAGCCATGTCAGAGGCACCCACCATTAGAGGGATTTGCCAGTTTGCAAAACCTACAAATGCGGGCATTACCGCACCAAAAATCATCACCAATGCATGAATTGTAGTGAGCTGGTTAAACACATCTGGATTCACGATTTGAATACCAGGCTGGAACAGCTCAGCACGAATCACGAGGGCCATAAAACCGCCCACGAAAAACATGATTAAGCTAAACCAAAGGTACATCGAACCGATGTCTTTATGGTTCGTGGTGAAAAAATAGCGCACAAGACCAGTCGGATGATGGCCGTGATCGTCGTGGGCGTGGTCGTGAGTGGCTTCCATCGCGTTCTCCGTCAATCTAGTTTGAAAGGGTTAATTGAATTCTGCTCACCGAGCTACAGGGTCAGCCAGACTCACTTTGTCATGGCTTTCTGCTGCTGCTTGCTTGGCTTTCTGCTCTTTGACCCATACTGCGTAGTCTTCAGCTGACTTAGCTTCTACTACGATGGGCATGTAACCGTGTTCTTTTCCACAAATCTGACTGCACTGTCCGCGGAAAACACCTGGCTCATTTGCTTTGAACCATGAATCTTTGATGAAACCTGGAATGCCATATTGGTTTACACCTAACTGAGGCACATACCAACCATGAATGACATCGTTTGCAGTGATCAGAAGACGTATTTTCTTTCCAACCGGAACCACTACGTTGTTGTCTGTCTCGAGTAAATAGTGCTCGTTGGTGGGTTTGCCATGCTGTTCTGTTGAGCCGATCTGATCACGAGGAGTGGAAAGAACGCTATAGAACTTCACTCCATCGTTGAGGTATTCATACTGCCACATCCACTGATAGGCAGTGACCTTAATGGTCATGTCTGGGTTTGAAGCGTCTTTCATTGCCAACACAGTTTGGGTTGCAGGCCAGGCCATAAAACCCAAAATTAAAAATGGAATCAACGTCCATATGATTTCAATGGTGGTGTTCTCATGGAAATGTGCTGCTACAGCTCCCTTGGATTTGCGATGCGCAAATACCGAATAGAACATCACACCAAAAACCACAACGAAAATAGCCAAACACACCCAGAGGATCTCCATGTGCAAACCATAAATTTGGTCGGAGATCGGGGAGTGTGGAGCAGGGATATTCACGTCATAGTTTGCTAATGCCAGAATGGGCAGGGAGCTGAGTGCCGTTCCGGCGATCTGTCGTAGTGTCTTTTTCATCTTAATGCTCACAGGTCTAGAAACTCGAATTTTGTACTTTAACCAAGCCATGCAATGCCACTGCAAGCTTGGCTCTATCTTCATCCATCATCATCTGCCCGACTCGGAACTCTGCCCCGTGCGATCGAACAGCCAATTCAACTCTGCACCCACGTGTTCGGCACAGAAGGGTACACCAATGTGTATTCCATGAGCGCTGATTTAATTTCGCTCTAATGAATAACTCATGCCTCAATTCTGTGCCATGAACCGTAATGCGTTCATAGTCGCCATCATGCCAAGCAAGCCATCGAAACCCTAGAAGCAACACCAGAATTTCAAGCCCCGCGTAAGGCAAAACGGGCCATGCTCCGAAAATCAATGTAATCCCCAAGCTGACAGAGAGCGTTGTGCCCCCTATCAAAATCAGCGACAACTTCCTACCAATCAGACTCAATGACCGGTTACGAAGGATCTCAATGGAGAACTCTTCAGGTTCTCTTTGCATGTCTGGCCAATCCTGTTTTATGTGCTTTCGCACTATCAGCTTGCGAAAGATATCATGCCCTTTTCCGCCTGAGCAAGATCAAAGGTTGCAATAAGCGATTAAAAACCTAACGTCATGCTGGTGGGCAACAGGTCGTGAACCCGCTTCATTGCTGATAAAACGGATATTTAAAGCATATTTATTTGCGCTTAATTCTGGTACGCACGCCAATCCACTATCTAGCTTAATTCGGAGCATTTGCGCTGGGCGTGCCATGGGCATTTGCTGAAATTGACCATTCACCGCTACTTGCTCGTAATCCGTTCCGCTATCACGTAATATTCTAAGGACAGAACGCATTGCAAGCCGCACGCTCTCCAGCGGTTCTTGCCAAGCTTTGAGTTGGCTTTCGCGCAGATGTGAGGGTTGCTGCAGCCAATGGTGCAAGCCAGGAAGATCAAAGGGACAAGTGCCTCCTGGAATGTTGAAGCGACTGCGTATAGTCATTAACCAATCGTTATCCCGCAGATGCTGCCCAAATTTTCCGTGGGAGCCATGAAGCGCTTTAGCTGCGTCTTGGGTTTCCACAATCGCTTCCTCTAAAACATCCCCTGATACTTTGGGATTGTCCCTGAGCGACTCAAGCATTTGTCTTTGCCGGTCTAGCTCGAGCAGCAAATCCGTTTTAACGTCAGCTCGGGAGCCCGCCTCGAGCAACTCAAACAGCCTCGCCAACGCCACTTCGTGGTCACGTGCCGTTTCCCGATCGGTAAATAGTTGAACACGATCAAACATGTCCTCTAGTCGCAACCAGGTTCTGACTTTTTCGTTTAGCGGAAATTCGTAGCTGATCAATACAGTTAGCCTTTTTAACCCTCATTGTTGCAGAGCTCGATCCATTTTGACAGACAAAACCTGTCAAATGCGTTCTTAGAATGCAAATAAATCTCTGTAGCGTCGATCTACCGCACCGACCTGCTCCGTCAGCGCATCTAAATCTCCATCATTTTGAATCACGTCATCTGCAATCGACAAGCGCTCAGTCCTACTTGCTTGGGCTTGAATAATACCGTCTAAAATTTCCGGGCTGATGCCTTGGCGCTGGAGTGCTCGCAATTGCTGGGTTTCTTCTTGGCAGTCCACCACCAAGATGCGATCTACACGTTCTCTAAAAAACAGGGATTCATAGAGCAATGGAACCACGACCATGACATAACTGGATCGTGCTTGAGCAATTTTATGCTCCACTGCTTCCCGAATGAGGGGATGCATGATGTTTTCAAGTTGCTTTCGATGTTCAGGGATTTTAAATACGTCTGCTCGCATCCGCGCTCTATCCAGAGCCCCATGCACCTCCACGAAGTCTTCCCCAAAGACTTCGATAATTGCAGGAATTGCTGCCCCCCCAGGGCCAGTGATCAAATGCGCAAGGTGATCCGTATCAATAATATCGATCCCAAGTGCCAAAAATAATCCTGCAACGGTAGATTTTCCTGACGCTATTCCCCCTGTTAGCCCGATAACGGGAACAGTTAAACGACCAGATGAAGTGTGTACGCTCAAGAGACTAATACTCCAGATAAAAAAGGGAAGAACAGCATGATGAGCCCGCTGAGGGCTAAAAAGGGACCAAAGGGTATGGGGGTTTGACGGGTAAACCCAGCCAAAATCATCCCCAATAAACCATACCCTGCCCCTGCAAGTGATGCAATTAGCAAAAGCGCAGGCAATGACTGCCATCCTAGCCAGGCGCCCAAAGCAGCCAAGAGCTTAAAATCCCCTTGTCCTATGCCTTCCTTGCCCGTACTGAAACGGAATAACCAATACAAAATCCATAATGACAGATAACCCCAGACCGCCCCCCAAAAAGCCATTTCAAAGGGCACAAAACCGCCCGATGCATTGACAATCAGGCCCAACCAAAGCAAAGGCTGAGTGAGGGTGTCGGGAAGGAAGAGCGTGTCGATGTCGATAAAAGCAAGCGCAATCAGTGCCCAGATGAATGCCAAGGCGGCAAAGGCCATTGGGCTGCCCCCCCAGCAGAATCCTGCTGCCCCAGAAAGACCCGCGGTCAGCAACTCAATCAAAGGGTATCGCGGTGAAATGGGGCCCTTACACTGCGCACAAAGCCCCCTCAAGCAGATCCAACTCAGAACAGGGACGAGCGCAATAGCGGGAATGACATTGAGGCAATGAGGGCAGTGTGAACGAGGCAAGAATAGATTGAAAGTAGGCCGCTCATTCTTTTCGTTCAACCCAATATCTTGATCATTTTTTTGCACTATAAAGTCCTGCATCTCCTGTTCCCAGGCGCGTGTCATCATCACAGGCAAGCGTAAGATCAACACATTCAAGAAACTTCCCACCACCAAGCCCAGGACGGCTAAAAAAAACACCGCCTGCCAAGATGCGGGTAAAACAAGAGAATTGAAATAAGTGATCACCGAAGTGCGTTCATTACTGAACTGAGGTGAACTGGATTCGGACCATTTTCACCATGCGATCCTGTGTCTGCACAATCTCGATGGGATAGCCATCAATTTTCACACTGGTTCCTGGCTCTGGGATGTCCTCTAGATGCTCCAAAATACGACCGTTAATAGTTTTGGGGCCATCAATACGAAAACTCAGCTTTAATTTGCGGTTTAACTCGCGCAAACTGCAGCCTCCTTCCACCAATACCACTCCATCCGATTCGCGATGAATATGCCTAGCGTGCGTGAGCGCCCGGCCGGAAAACTCACCCACAATTTCCTCAAGAATGTCATCCACGGTAACCAAGCCTTGTAACTCTCCATACTCATCCACCACCAGACCCACTCTGCGCTGGCTTTCTTGAAAGTTTTGCAGTTGGGTCAGCAAGGGAGTTCCAGCCGGAACAAAATAAGGTGGCCGCATGATTTCCTTTAAAGTCTCTACCGTGAGTTCGGCAGAATGCGCTTGATGAAGGACTTTACGAACATGCAGCACACCCACAATTTCATCGAGTTGGTTGGAGTACACCGGTTGCATGGTGTGATGTGATGTAGCCAACCGGGAGCGAATTTCGTCAATGTGGTCATCAATATCAATGGCTTCAATCTGATGTCGAGGCGTCATCACATCATCCACGGTGATGTCTTCTAAACCAAATAAATTGAGCAGGATTGTTTGATGCTTTGCGGGGATATAGTGCGCTCCTTCCAATACTAAAGTTCGGAGTTCTTCCATGCTAAGTGGTTGTGCTTCGCCGTTATTTTTAGGTTTTAATCGGGTAAGCCACAGTAAGGACTGCACAAACAGGTTCACAAACCAAACAATGGGATAGACCAGACGCAGCAGAGGAACAACCACATAGCTGGCCGTAAGCGCGATGGGTTCTGCATAAGCTGCCCCGACTACCTTGGGCGTGACCTCACTAAAGACCAGAATCGCTAAGGTAACGGAAAGCGTGGCCAAGGTCAGAGCAAACTCTCCATCGCCTACTAGACGCACGGTAATCACTGAGGCAAGAGTCGCTGCCGCAGCATTAACAAAAGCGTTACCGAGCAACATGACACCCAAGAGGCGATCCGTTTTGTTAAGCAAACCTTCTGTAAGACGTGCGGCGCGATTCCCTTTGCTAACAAGATGCCTCAGGCGATAGCGGTTAAGCGCCATCATGCTGGTCTCTGTCATTGAGAAAAACGCCGACAACACCAGAAGAAAGCCAAGGATGCCGAATAAGGATCCTAGCGAAAGATTGCCCACATCAGACTCGCTGCAAAATGACTTCTAAAACTAATTTACTACCCACATAAGCTAATGCGAGAACAGTGAATCCCGCAATTGTCCAGCGCGCAGCTCGGCGCCCGCGCCAGCCATATCCCCATCGGCCTACCAATAAAGCCGCAAAGATTCCCCAAGAGATCACCCCAAGGAAGTTTTTATGATTAAAGGTAAAGGGCCGGCCAAATACTTCCTCCGAAAACAGAATGCCACTCGCCACAGCAAGGGTAAGCAGCACAAAGCCACTCAGGACCATACGAAATAGCAAAACATCCATCGTCACAAGAGGAGGCAATCTTCCAAGACCCGTTCTGACCTCCCCACTTTGCAAGCGACGCTCTTGCAGGGTCATCAAACATGCATGCAATGCCGCTATCCCAAAAAGGCTATAGGCCAGTAAGGAAACAATAATATGGCCTTCAAAAGCAAGATGATGCTGAAAGGGGACTGCTTTTTGAGCGGGGAAAATTAAAGGCATGACCGAAGCCAAGGAGGACAGGGCCAATATTGCTGGCCTCAGAATTCCCAGGGGTTCTTTCCCACTCCCCAACCAATAAAAGGCTGTAGTGAGGGCGCCGATCAACGAGATCGCATGGCCAAGAGATAAATCTAAACCATCTGGCTGAATGATCGTATGTTGAAGGAGCAAGAGATGCGTCACCCACGCTAGTGGTACGAGCCGATGAATTAAACGCTCTTCTGGGGTGGAATCAGGAGACGACTCCATAGACGCAGCAGGTTGAGTCTGCAGATGAAAGTCCCGCAGAGCAAGAAGGCCATAAAGCACGGCGGTGATAAGATAGAGAAGTAAATCAATCATGGAATCTATCAAAGACTGCCGAAGCTGTTTGCTTCAGCTAAATGACCAAGCCGCTAGAGGCGTTGGTAAGGTTCAAAACAAGTTACAGTCTACCCGAAGCGCACGCAATTCGTGCTGTCCTCCTTGTAAAACCAGATTAACCAAAACTTATGCTCGAAAATTTAACCCAACGCCTTTCTTCTGTTGTAAGAAACCTTCGTGGACAAGCACGATTAACAGAGTCCAATATTCAAGATGCGCTAAGAGAAGTGCGGATTGCACTACTCGAAGCGGATGTGGCCCTTCCCGTCATTAAAGACTTTATTCAGGCGATCAAGGATCAAGCTGTAGGTAAAGAAGTTCACCAAAACCTCAATCCCGGCCAGGCACTGATTGGCATCGTACACGATGAATTAACCCGATTGATGGGCGAGCACACCAGTGGTTTAAATCTTGCCACCACTCCACCAGCCGTGATCTTAATGGCAGGTCTTCAGGGGTCAGGTAAAACCACCACTTCAGGCAAATTAGCGCGCATTCTCAAAGCCGAGCGTAAAAAAGTACTTCTGGTGAGTTGTGACATTTATCGCCCCGCTGCGATTGAACAACTCAGAATATTGGGAGAGCGTTTGGAGGTAGAGGTCTTTCCCTCTACCCCAGAGCAATCACCGTTAGAAATTGCGAGCGCTGCCAGAAACTTCGCGCTCACTCACTATCATGATGTTTTGATTGTTGATACTGCAGGACGCTTGGCAATTGATGAAGCGATGATGTCGGAAATTAAGGGGATACATGCCGCGATCAACCCAATTGAAACCTTGTTTGTAGTGGATGCCATGCAGGGCCAAGATGCCATCAATGTGGCCCGCGCCTTTAGTGATGCACTGCCACTTACGGGCGTGGTGCTGACTAAACTGGATGGAGATTCACGAGGAGGGGCGGCGCTTTCAGTGCGCCACATTACCGGCAAGCCGATTAAGTTTGTAGGGGTTGGTGAAAAGGTAGACGGACTTGAGTCTTTTCATCCTGAACGCATGGCTTCCCGAATTTTAGGGATGGGCGATGTGCTCTCACTCATCGAACAAGCTCAAAAAGGCGTGGATCATGAAGAAGCAGAAAAGTTTGCCAAGAAGGTTAAATCCGGCAAAGACTTTGATCTAGAAGACTTCAAAATGCAATTGCTGCAAATGAAACGTATGGGTGGTATCAGTTCCATGATGGAAAAATTACCGGGGCAGTTGTCAGGCGCCCTTCCTGCAGGAGCAGACCCTGAGAAGGCAATGGCTCGTATTGAGGGCATCATTAATTCCATGACCCCTGCAGAGCGCCGCAAGCCCGATCTTTTGAAAGCTTCGCGCAAACGTCGCATTGCGGCTGGCTCAGGAGTGCAGGTGCAAGAAGTGAATCGCATGCTCAATCAATTTGAGCAAATGCAAAAAATGATGAAAATGATGGCTAAAGGCGGTATGGCCAAAATGATGCGCAGTATGAAGGGCTTGATCCCAGGAATGTAATCCATAGCCAAGGAGGAACGTGTCCATGTCTCGTAGCAAAGTTTTACCGAATCATCCCGGTGATCACTCAGGCCGCTCATACCGCTATTACGATCTTGTGATGGCCGCTTTTGTCACGGTGCTCATTTGCGCTGACGTGATTGGACCCGGCAAAGTGGCCTCATTGAATTTGGGCAGCTGGGGTACGTTTACTTTTGGCGCAGGGGTATTATTTTTTCCTATCTCTTACATCTTTGGCGATATTCTCACCGAGGTATATGGTTATGCGCGGGCCAGAAAAGTAGTTTGGGCAGGCTTTGCAGCGCTGATTTTTTCATCTTTCATGAGTTGGGTGGTGGTATCGCTGCCCCCTGCCGCGGGCTGGAGCGGACAAAGCGCCTATGAGGTCACTTTTGGCGCCACACCCCGAATTATTGCTGCCTCACTCTTTGCTTTTTGGGCAGGAGAATTCATGAACTCCTTTGTACTGGCCAAAATGAAAGTCTTTACCGAAGGGCGTTGGCTCTTTAGCCGCGTAGTAGGTTCTACTTTGGTCGGTGAGGCCGTAGACTCTTTGCTGTTTTACCCCATCGCCTTCTATGGTGTTTGGCCTAATGAGCTTATATTGACTGTAATGGTAAGCAACTACTTACTCAAGAGTGGTTGGGAGGCCTTTGCTTATCCTCTAACAGCGCGAATTGTTGCTTGGTTGAAGCGCGTTGAAGACGAAGACTATTACGATCGCAATACCAACTTTAATCCCTTCACTTTGGACGAGGCTTAAAAGCAGCTTCCTCGCCTGTCATCAATTTTTGAATATTGCTGCGATGACGCCAGAGTAGCAAAATAGCCATGGCGACCATGGACAGCCATATGCTTGTGATACCCAGCAAAATGTAACCCACAATGGGGCCGGTGAGCGTAGCGGCGAGTGCCCCCATAGATGACACGCGGGTAAACCAAAACACGCCTACCCAGGCACATAAACTGGCCAAACCAACAGGCCAGCACAACATGAAAAGTAAACCTGCGGCAGTTGCCACCCCTTTTCCACCTTGAAAACCAAAGAACAATGGAAAAATATGCCCCAAGAAGGCAGCCAATGCCACTAGGGATAACACGGCATCTTGGCCTGACCCTGCTGGCACAATTTGCAGCGCAACCCAAACTGCTAACATCCCCTTTGCAGTATCGCCAAACAGGGTTAGCAGTGCAGCCTGCTTGTTCCCCCCTCGCAGCATATTAGTTGCCCCGGGATTCTTTGACCCAAAAGTTCGGGGATCAGGTAAACCATAGAGGTGGCTTACAATCACAGCAAAAGAAATAGAGCCGAGCAAATAGGCGCCCACGATGAGAGGGCCCAGTGCAGAAAAATCCAATGTCGTTCTTCCTATCAAACAATGGGTACGCTCAGAATTCTGAGTTGGGCTAGTATACAATCCGCCATCAACATTCGGGCTGAACTATGGATTTCATCTTTATTGAAGAACTACGCCTAGAAACCCTAATTGGGGTTTACGACTGGGAACGTCATCGCCGCCAAACAATTCAAATCGATCTTGAAGTCGGTTTGCGTGATCGACATGCAGCAGCGAGTGATGATGTTGCTGATACGGTCGATTATGGCGCTGTAGCAGAACGTCTGCGCCGCTTAGCCGCCGAAAGCGAGTTTGCTCTGATTGAATCCCTAGCGGAAACCATAGCGGACATTATCCTTGGTGAATTTAAGGCCGCTTGGGTAAAAGCGCGCGTCACGAAATTGGGGTTGATGCGGGATGCAAAGCGAGTGGGCATCGTCATTCATCGTGAAGCTTCAAGCCTCAAGTAAGGACCGGTCATCCTCTAGGGTGATGCTTGCTGTGTAAAGCCTTGAGACGCTCTCTTGCAACATGGGTATAAATTTGGGTTGTTGTGATGTCAGCATGCCCCAGTAATAGTTGAACTACCCGAAGATCCGCGCCGTGATTGAGTAAATGCGTTGCAAAGGCATGCCTAAGTGAATGCGGAGATAAAGTACCTCGAATTCCCGCCTGAATGGCATAGCGGCGTATAAGCGACCAAAAAGCTTGTCTTGTCATTCCCTCACCGCGTTGAGTAACAAAAAGGTCTTCGCTCTGGCGCCCATTCAACAGTGTTTCTCGCGCACCCTGTTTAAAGTAATCGCCAACCCAATAGACAGCTTCATCCCCCAGGGGCACTAAGCGCTCTCGCGCACCTTTGCCCATCACCTTTAATACACCCGCTTGCAAATCCACTTGAAGCCAGCTTAAACCAATCAATTCACTCACCCTTAGGCCGCAGGCATAAAGCAGTTCGAGCATGGCACGATCTCGAAGCCCTAGCGGACTTGAAACGTCTGGGGCCTGAAGTAAGCTTTCAACCTCTGCCTCGCTGATTGACTTTGGTGGCAAGCGCGGCAACTTGGGAGCCTTAATTTGGGCTGTAGGGTCTTGAGTGATTCGCCCCTCCCTGATTGCCAAGGCATAAAACCGCCTAAGCGCCGATAAGGCTCGAGAAGCACTTCGCGCACTCGTTCTTCTTGCCAGATGGAGGTGGGCCATCCAGGCCTGTAAATCTGCCGTCGTCGCCTCATAGAGGTTGGGTGAGGCAGATAAAGCCATCCAAGAAGCAAATTGTGTAAGGTCCCTTCGATAGCTTTCTAGGGTATTCGCGGACAAACCATCCTCCAGCCATAGCGCATCAGCAAAGCGATCAATCTCCTGCGCCGACAGCAACGGAACGCTTTGTGCAAAATCTGCGTCTATATTGTTGTTAGAATCTTTACCCATCCCGCCATCTTATGCAAATTGGCGATCCAAAAATAGAGAGGAACCCATCATGCACCCGCGCAATAGACTCATTTCACACCTTCGCACTCTGTGTTTTTCAGGATTAGTCCTGATGGCCTGGGTCTCCCCTGTTCACTCCGCGGATGTGGATTTGGATGTAGATGGAAAGCCTGAAGAGGCATGTCTTGCTACAGAGAAAACCATGCGAATGATTATGAATATTTGGGCCAACCAAGCCTTGGATACTTACGCACAGGTCAAGCCAGACCTACGTAAGGGCTTAGCTACGCACGGAGAACGCGGAGCAAAACTTTTGCCGGTATTTGATAGCATGATTGCTCGAATTGAGAGCAATGAATTTTTACCACCTAAGGTGATTAGCCGCTGGGATGGGCATCAAAAGCTGCGAGCTGCAACCCATACTGAATGTATGGCTTCACTGGCAAAGTAAGATGAAAAGGCCACGAATCAATCGTGGCCTTTGTTGCAAGCTACGCTGCTTTAAGCTGCGGGAGCAGCATCTGCAGTGTGATCGACTTCAGGCATAGCAACTGCCGCTGCCAATGAAGGCGAAACACGCGCTCTAAGCTTTTCTTTGATACGTGCAGACTTACCTGAACGCTCACGCAGATAGTAAAGCTTGGCACGGCGTACATCACCGCGACGCTTCACTTCAACACTAGCGATCAAGGGCGAATACGTTTGGAAGGTACGCTCAACGCCTTCCCCAGATGAAATTTTGCGGACGATGAAAGAAGAGTTTAGGCCACGATTACGCTTAGCAATCACGACGCCTTCATAAGCCTGAACACGCTTACGCTCGCCTTCCACTACGTTCACGTTGACGATTACGGTGTCGCCAGGGGCAAACTCAGGAATCGTTTTGTTTAGCCGAGCGATTTCTTCGGCTTCGAGTTGTTGAATCAAATCCATGGTCCTACTCCTTCATATCGTGTTCCGCCCGGAACACTTCTAATAACTTACGATCTGCCGCAGTAAGCGACAACCGGTCCAACAAATCAGGTCTGCGTAACCAAGTACGCCCCAACGACTGCATTTTTCTCCAGCGTTGAATATCTGCATGATTTCCCGACATCAACACAGGGGGGACACGCTCCCCTTCATACACTTCAGGCCGGGTGTAGTGAGGGCAATCCAACACGCCCTCAACAAAAGATTCTTGAACAGCCGAATCCGCGTCACCCAATACTCCGGGCAACTGCCTCAGCACTGCATCCATCAACATCATGGCGGGGAGTTCACCTCCCGAAACCACAAAATCCCCTACAGAAACTTCTTGGTCTACACAGCGCTGAATTAATCGCTGGTCTACACCTTCATATCTACTTGCCAAGACTATAAAACCCGATCGCTTGCTCAAGTTCATGACCATTGCATGATTGAGTGGAGCGCCCTGAGGAGAAAGGTGAATCACCCAAGGCTCTTCAACACCGGCTTGTTGTTGTGATGCTTTCGCAGCGCTGATTGCGCGCTCTAGCGGTTGCGCCAACATCACCATGCCAGGACCTCCCCCATAGGGTCGATCATCAATCGTTCGGTACGCGTTTTCCGTGAAATCTCTTGGATTCCATGTATTAAGCGACCAAATTTTTTCTTCTAACGCTCGTCGCGTAATACCATATTGCGAGATCGCTTCAAACATCTCTGGGAATAGCGTGATCGCATCAATCTGCATTCGCGCCCTCCGGCCTTAATACTTATCTCTCTCAGCCTTAGTAATCCAAGCCCCAATCCACCCGAATTAATTTTTCGGCAAGATTCACTTCTAACACGATGGCATCCACATACGGCAGCAGGCGTTCTTTATCGCCTTTCACCACTAGCACATCGTTCGCGCCAGTTTCAAGCAGATCATTGACCTGACCGAGGCGCTCACCCTGAAGATTTACAACGTCAAGGCCCACCAAATCAGCCCAGTAAAATTCTCCTTCATCCGCTGGAGGCAATGCCTCCCTAGGAATCGATATGTCAGCCCCACGCAATGCAAAGGCCTGATCTCTATCGTCAACTCCAGCTAGCTTCGCAACAATATGAGAAGCATGTATTTCTACTGCATCCACCTGCGTAGGCTTTTCAATGCCCGCCACAGTCACCCACCAAGTGGGGTATCCCGCTAAGTTCTCTAAATTCTCGGTAAAAGTCTTTAACTTGACCCAACCGCGCACTCCAAATGGGCCCAGAACCCGGCCCATCACCACCTTATCAGGCAGCGGTCGCTCCAGAAGCTTGGGCTTTAGCTGAACGCTTGATCAGTTTTTGAACTGCATCGCTAGCTTGCGCGCCTTTGCTTACCCAGAACTCGACACGGTCATGCGCTATACGAAGCGCATCTGAGGTCCCTTCAGTTGCCACGGGATTGTAGAAACCCACGCGCTCGATGAAGCGACCATCACGGCGATTGCGAGAATCAGCAACCACTACATTGAAGAAGGGGCGATTGCGTGCACCACCTCGAGAAAGACGAATGACAACCATGTTCTTGACCTGCCGGAGAAAAGCCCATGATCATACCTGAAGAATAGTAAAAATATCAATAGGGCAAAGGAGTGACTTGTTCAAGAACCTGAAGCAATAGGGCGAGAGGCGTCAGAACACCATTCGCTCCATGATCCCGGATACAGCTTAGCCCCATGAAACCCAGCCATTTCTAAGGCTAAAAGATTATGGCAAGCCGTGACGCCACTACCACACTGACAAATCAACTGTTCTGCTGATTGCCCCGCCAATAACTGAGACCACTCTGCAGAAAGTTGATCTGCAGGCTTAAAACGGCCATCAGCCAAAAGATTTTCTTTGAAAAAACGATTGATCGCGCCAGGAATATGTCCGCCCACAGGGTCAATCGTTTCATTTTCTCCGCGAAAGCGGTCTGGCGAGCGCGCATCTACTAACAGAAACGCTTGGGATTCGAGATTGGCTTCGATGGCTTCAACTGGCAACCATTGATCATGAATGGGATGATTTAGGGTAGAAACATCAACACCATTTTCAACTGCTGGTTGGCGATGACCTGACTCTACAGCGTATTGATCTGCAAGCCATTGAGGAAATCCGCCATCTAAAACAGCTACAGCCTCATGTCCCATCCATCTCAACAACCACCACAAACGGGCGGCAAAAGCCCCTCCCGCATCATCATAAACAACCACCTGAGTTTCGGGACCCACACCAAGGCTCATTAATTTTCTTGCCAACTCATCCGTATTCGGCAGAGGGTGTCGGCCGTTTTTGCCTGTCATGGGCCCGGATAAGTCATCGTCGAGGTGCAAAAAATAGGCACCAGGAATATGTCCCGCCTCATAAGCACGGTGACCGGCCAATGGATCGGTCAGATTGTGCCGACAATCTATAATGACCCAATGAGAGGGCGCAGCACTCAGTGCTGCAGAAGAAATAATCGTGTTGTAACCATCAATCATATGCTGCCCCCGCTTTGCGAGCCCATGTTGCCAATCCACCCGCTGAGATAATGACGGCAATCCCTGTCCATGCCATTGGGGACAGCCATTCAGAATGAAACACTACACCAAACAGACTTGAAAAAACGATGGTGAAATAGGCAAAATTGCTGGTGAGCCAAACCGCTCCAGTTTTATATGCGCGCGTCATGCACAACTGACCGAACAAGGCAGAAATCCCTATTGCCAATAATAAAGGTATCTGATTCCACATCAGCCAATGAGGGGCCTCAGGGATCCAATCTAAAGGGATTCCTAAATTTTCTCTGTAAAACGATACAGTCAACATTAATCCGCTCACTAGCGAACTCAAAAAAGTGAAATATAGAACAATTCTCCACTCGGGCTCATTGACCTCTCCCATCGCCCGCACATTTAAGAACACCATACCGGCGAATAAGCCCGAGAGTAATCCAGCCAAGCCTGCCACCCACTGATCTGGACCAAGGTGGGGTTTTAGTACCAGTGCCACCCCAACAAATCCGAGGCTTAATGCAGCAATCAAAGGAGCGCGCGCTTGTTCCTTTAAAACCCCCACCATAATGAGTGCAAGAAATAATGGAGAGGTATAGTTCAATGTCACTGCAGTTGCGAGAGGTAAATGCGTAATGCCATAAAAATACAGCCAGAGTGAAATGATTCCGCATACGCTTCTTTGAATATGCAAACGCCAATATTGCGTTAACAAACTCCCCTGGCGAATCAGCGCAATGAAAAAAATAACAAGAAAGCCAGTAATGGAGCGATAAAACATCAATTCAGTACTGCTGTAGTTGGCGCCTTCAAGCTTGACAAGAAACCCCATCAAAGCAAAGAAAAAGGCCGCAACCAGCATCCACCCCGCCCCAAGATCAGGCAAAGAATCTGCTCGTACCCATTCAATTCGGCGGAACAGCGCTTTTCCTAGAGCCTCAGCCACGGGTTTGCGCAGCAAGCCTAGGCTCGACCTGTCGGCGCAGGAAGGTTTGATAATGCATTAAGCCATCTTCCATGGGGGATTGGTAGGGACCCTGCTCTTCAATCCCTTTTAAGAATAATGCTCTGCGGCCCCGATGCATACGCGTACAGATTTCATCATCTTCGATCGCTGTTTCAACATAGGCTGCCTGCTCTGCTTCAATAAAGCCTGACTCAAACAAGGCAATTTCTTCGGGGTAATAAAATTCGACCACATTCACGCATCGCTCAGGTCCGCGCGGCCAAACGGTGCTGACGACCAATACATTGGGATACCACTCAACCATGATGTTGGGGTAATACACCGCCCAAATTGCTCCGTGTTTAGGCATTTCGCCCGAGCCCGCTTTAAGCACGCTCTCATGCCACTTACGATAAGTATCACTCCCCGGTCGCTGAAGACCTGATTGAAGACCCACCATTTGCACGCTATGCCAATCACCAAACTCCCAGTCCAAAACATCACAGTCTACAAATCCGTTGAGGCCAGGATGAAAGGGAGCGACGTGGTAATCCTCTAGGTACACCTCAATAAATGTTTTCCAATTGAATGCATGTTCTTCCACACGCATTTGATGAAAACGATAGCCCTCAAAATTGAGATCCTTCCATGCTCGAACATTACCTAAATCCTGTGCTACGGGGCGCTGGCCTTCAAAAAGTAAACCCTGAAATTCCTGCAGAGGCGTTTCGGGAAGATCTAAGCAAGGGCGGGAAGGAAAATGCGGTGCGCCAAGCAGCACTCCTTGGGTATCGTAAGTCCAGCGATGTAAGGGACAAACAATAGAAGCTCCCGTATTGCCTCGCCCCTCCAGCATAATGGCTTGACGGTGCCGGCAAACATTCGAAATAAGTTTAGGGCCCTCAGAGCCATTGACCAAGGCTCGGCCGTGGTCTTCCCAGGAAAGAGTATGAAAGTCGCCGCGCTCTGGGATTTGCAAAAGATGGCCTACATAGCCTGGCCCCTGACGAAACAACACCTCCATCTCGATGTCCAGGATGGCTTGGTCGAAATACCAGCTTAAGGGCAACTGGGGGGACACGCGCGCCAGATGGGAGGAATTACCAAGGTGGGTCATTGCTTCGTGATTTTAGCTTCAATCAGGGTTAAAAATCGACCGGCGAGAATAGGGCAAAACCCTTGATTATGCAAGTCATTCTCCTTAAACCCGGATGGCAACGCGTTGACCCAAAGGGGTAGGTAGGCTATGGTTGGGCGCTAACTTGGTAAACCCGGCTAGAAACCCTGATTGTCATGTCCAAAAAACACCACTCTGAAGATTCCCTCTCACTGAGCCTTGCTGATGATCCTACCCCTACTGAGCCCATTGCGGTCAGTTATGAGGCTGCATTAGAAGAACTAGAAGGCTTAGTCGAAAAAATGGAAGGCGGGCTGCTTGATCTTGAATCATCTTTAGCCGCTTACCGGAGAGGAAGTAACTTGCTCAAATTTTGTCAGGGGCAGCTCGCAGCGGCCGAGCAACAGGTCAAAATCTTAGAAGGCGAAAGCCTTGTTGACGCCGTTGGTAGTGATGAACCCTTCTAATTTTAAAGTGTGGATGCAAGACCATGCCAATCGCATCGAAGCGTGGTTGGATGCTCGAATTCAACTGAATCCATCTGTTCCTGGTCGCTTGCATGAAGCGATGCGTTACAGCGCTTTAGGCGGAGGGAAACGGATGCGACCTCTCTTGGCCTATGCCGCCGGAGCGGTGACTGAGGCGAAAACTGAAGATTTAGATAGTGTTGCCGGCGCAGTTGAACTGATTCACGCCTATTCATTGGTTCACGATGATATGCCTTGCATGGATGATGATGTGCTTCGTCGTGGACGCGCCACCTGTCATGTTGAGTTTGGTGAAGCAACGGCTTTGTTAGTTGGGGATAGCCTTCAAACACTGGCTTTTGAGTTACTTGCTAAAACTCCTATGGCGATTTCACCTAGCAAACAATTAGGGATGGTTTTACTTCTCGCTGAGGCGAGTGGGGCAGAGGGGATGGCCGGCGGCCAAGCGATCGATCTTGCATCCGTGAATGTTAACCTTGATATTGCAATGCTGGAAAACATGCATCTTCGCAAAACTGGCGCATTGATTCGCGCGGCGATTCTGCTTGGTGCGCGCTGTGGCTGTGATGACTCACCCGAAATTCAAGCAGTCTTAGATCGTTTTGCGCGCGCTGCGGGCTTGGCTTTTCAAGTGATCGATGATGTATTGGATACAGAAGCCGATACCGCTACTTTAGGTAAAACAGCGGGCAAGGATCAAGCGGCGAATAAGCCCACTTACGTCAGCTTACTTGGCCTTGATGCGGCAAGAAGTCTCTCACTGTCCCTGCATACACAAGCAAGAGAAGCCTTAGTTCCTCTTGGAGCGCGAGCGCACCGCCTGGCGGAATTAGCCGATTTTATTGTCGATCGACATCACTAATTTCAAAAAATTATTTTTCTAAACATGTTTACCCCCAGACCGTTGCTTGATTCAATCGATAATCCCAAAACGCTTCGGCGAATGGATAAGCACCTATTACCGAAAGTGTGCGAAGAGTTACGTTCTTTTTTACTCGAATCAGTAGCCTCAACGGGTGGACACCTTTCGTCAAATTTAGGCACCGTTGAATTAGCAGTCGCTTTGCACTATGTATTTCAAACACCCAACGACCGCCTGGTCTGGGATGTAGGCCACCAAACCTATCCCCATAAAATTCTGACGGGCAGACGAGAAGCCATGCAGGGCTTGCGAATGAAAGACGGAATTTCTGGATTTCCCCGTCGTCACGAAAGTCCCTATGACGCATTTGGAACTGCGCATTCCAGTACATCGATCAGTGCCGCTTTAGGTATGGCAGCAGCATTCAAGCAATTGAACAGTTCGCAAAGAGCGGTCGCCATCATCGGTGATGGCGCCATGACGGCCGGAATGGCTTTTGAGGCTCTGAATAATGCCAAGGATACCGGGGCAAACTTGCTGGTCATTTTGAATGACAATGAGATGTCGATTTCACCTCCTGTAGGTGCACTCAATCATTATCTCGCCAAGTTACTGTCCAGCCGCTTTTATTCTGCGGTACGAAAAGGCGGGGAAAAAGTACTCGGAATCGCCCCAGGCATGTTGGAACTGGCGCGTAATTTTGAAGAGCACATGAAGGGCATGCTGATTCCCGGCACCTTGTTTGAGGAATTTGGTTTTAACTACATTGGCCCGATTGATGGTCATGATATTGATGTCTTGGTCTCAACCTTGTCGAATGTACGTGAGTTAGAAGGCCCTCAATTTCTGCATGTTGTGACCAAAAAAGGAAAGGGCTACGCTCCCGCCGAGGCTGATCCTATTTTGTATCATGGTGTAGGAAAGTTTGATCCTAAAGTAGGGATCATCTCTAAACCTTCTCATAAAGTCACTTATACCCAAGTATTTGGAGACTGGTTGTGCGATATGGCAGCGCTAGATCAGCGACTGGTTGCCATTACCCCAGCCATGCGAGAAGGCTCAGGCATGGTGCGCTATTCTCGTGAATATCCTGACCGTTATTATGATGTAGGTATTGCTGAACAGCATGCTCTGACTTTTGCTGCAGGGATTGCCTGCGAAGGGATTAAGCCAGTTGTAGCGATTTATTCTACTTTTCTGCAGCGTGCATATGATCAGCTTATTCACGATATCGTTCTGCAAAATCTTCCTGTTGTGTTGGCGATTGATCGGGCAGGGCTTGTGGGTGCAGATGGAGCAACGCACGCAGGCAGCTTTGATTTGAGCTACCTACGTTGCTTACCCAATACAGTAGTGATGACCCCATCAGATGAAAACGAGTGTCGTCAAATGTTATTTACCGCCTACAACCTTAACCAACCCGTCGCTGTGCGCTACCCCAGAGGTAGCGGACCGGGAGTAGCAGTAGACACCAAGATGACGCCTATTCCCGTTGGGAAAGCGGAAATCCGCCGGACAGGAAAAGGAATTGCCATACTGGCTTTTGGTTCAATGCTTTCTCCATCTCTTGAAGCAGGAGAATTGCTAGATGCTACCGTGGTCAATATGCGCTTTGTCAAACCCATCGATACAGATGTGATTCGGCATGTAGGTGAAACCCACCACTTGATCGTCACCGTTGAAGAAAATGTAATCATGGGTGGCGCAGGCAGCGCAGTAGCAGAAAGGCTTGCAATGATGGGCTTGCGCCCCCAGTTACTTCAAATCGGACTACCTGACTTATTTATAGAACACGGTGACCCCACCGACTTATTAAAAGACGTTGGGCTGGATGCTCCCGGGATAAAAAGAAGTATTGAGGAACGAATCGCTTCATCTACGAGTCGTACTGAATGAGTGTTGTATCCGAAACAGGCGAGAATGTTTACACTGTTCTTTAAACAATTAAATAAATGGTTAACTTTTGCGCCATTCCTTTTACTTCAGGAGCCGCCATGAATACCCGAGATCCCTTAGTGCCTATTCCAGATGTACAGAGCACTCCTGACATGCGACAACTCGATATCGATCGGGTTGGTATCAAAGGTATTCGCCACCCCGTGCGCGTATCAGATAAAACAGGCGGCGTTCAGCACACCGTTGCAAACTTCAATATGTACGTGCATTTGCCAAAGGATTTTAAGGGCACGCACATGTCTCGTTTTGTTGAAATTTTGAATCGCAACGAACGTGAAATTTCAGTTGAGTCTTTCGGCTCAATGCTGGAAGAAATGGTGAAACTGCTAGAAGCAAAGGCAGGCCATGTAGAAATGCACTTCCCCTACTTTGTGAATAAGGCTGCGCCGATTTCAGGCGTCACCTCTTTAATCGATTATGACATCACCTTCATTGGTTCCATTGAAGATGGTAAACATGCTTTCACAGTCAAAGTCCTGGTTCCCGTTACTAGCTTGTGCCCCTGCTCAAAGCAAATCTCTAACTACGGCGCACATAATCAACGTTCTCATGTCACAGTAACAGCCAAAGTGAATGCCTTCATTTGGGTAGAAGAAATCATTCGTATTTGCGAAGAGTCAGCATCTTGCGAACTCTATGGTCTTCTTAAACGTCCCGATGAAAAATACGTCACTGAACGCGCCTATGACAATCCCAAGTTCGTTGAAGATATGGTGCGAGACGTTGCTCATCGCCTTAATATGGAGCCTCGAATCGATTCGTATGTTGTGGAATCAGAGAACTTTGAATCGATCCATAATCACTCTGCTTACGCCCTCATCGAGCGCGATAAAATCAAGAACCCCGTCAACTGATCTTTTTCTGCTCAATCAATAAGCTCGCTTGTACGGGCTTATTGATTGCTAGCGCTGTGTAATTTCTGGTCTTCAAAACCACCGCTGAGCAACGCAATGCCTTGCAGGACAAGATCTCGCTCGTAGTGCGGTGAAAAACCCAGAGCAGACAATCTTGGCAACAGCAATGGACTGTTGCCACCCGATAAAAGCAGTTGCACTGGTTGCTTTTGAATCTGTTGAAGGTTATGCATCATGCCTGCGATGGCTCCAGCCGTAGCCGCTAGAACACCGCTTGCAACTGCATCAGCCGTATTGGTGGGAAACTCTGCCCAGCTTCCATCACCTTCAGTGATGTTGGCAGTGCGTTCGTAAAGACTTTTTGGCATCAGTCTTACTCCAGGTAAAATCGTTCCGCCCAGAAAGTGCCCTTCGATTTTAAGTGAATCAACTGTAGTAGCTGTTCCTGCCATGACCACCACTAAAGGGGATATGGACCAAGCTCGCGCTGCAATCAGCGCCGCCCATCGATCCGCACCCAGTTGTTCTGGATGATCATAATGATTGATCACCCCGCATGCCTCTTTAGAAGATATAACCCGAAAAACGGGGATAGACGATGCCAAACCGAGCCCATAGAGATGGGACAGTAAGGCCTGTTCTACAGACCTTCCTGCTACTGAACACAGCGCCAAATGAGTCACCGAACCCATCAGATTCATCAGTTCTTTTATACTCACAGCATTGCCCGGAGACATTTGAGTAGCGTTTTCTCCGCCACTATGATTCAGTTCAAAAACAGAGTGATCATCTTCACTGGATCTGAATTGTTCCGTGGGGAAGTAGCCACGGCTTTTAGGTAATTGTTTGTTGAAAACACACCATTTGATTCGGCTATTTCCAAGATCTAAGGCGAGTAGCATAAAAAGATGTGTGTTGGATTAATGGCTAAAGCGCTGCGGGTCGCAATGATAAATCGCCGGACAGGAATCGTTCAATACACAGTTCAGTTTCGAGCAATAGAGCGCCGTCTTGATCCACTCCAATTAGGGTGCCTTTTGTACCTGTGCTTAAAACAACCATTTCGCCAAGCCAAGCCGCTTTGCGCATCCAATTCTGTCTAAATGCTGCAAAGCCCTCTTCGTCAAATTGAATAAGCGTTGGGATTAACTGCTTAAGAATAGCGACTAAAATGGCCTCGCGTTGCTTATGTATCTGCTCAGGTCTGCGATCTTCTAGCAATGCAGCCGCTTTAAGCTCTGATTTGGAAGAATCCGCTAGAGGTCTTATGTTGATACCTATACCAATAACAGCATGGGTTAATCCATCAGACAGGGGCTTTCCAATCTCCAGCAAAATACCACCCAATTTACCCGAGCCTATCAGTAAATCATTCGGCCATTTAATAGCAACACCGGTCACCCCTAAAGACTCAATACCAGCTAACGTGGCTACTGCAACCGCCAGGCTCAGGCCACTCAGGGTGGCGGCAGATCGCTTGAACTGCCAGCGCACCGAGAATGTTAGAGAACCCTCATCGCTTAGCCAAGTGCGCCCTTGTCTGCCACGCCCCCCCGATTGATTGATAGCAAGTAGGGCGCAGAATTTTGAATGGGTCTGATAATCCAATCTCAACAGATCTGTGTTGGTGGATTCTGTTTCAGCAACAACAAAAACGGGAAAATCTGAATGGGTAGATTGAAGAGAGGCCTCTAGTCGTTCAGAAATACCCTGTAAATCCTCCTGATGATTCTCAGGCATCATTCTTCAAACCGTTTTCTTGCAAGCACAAAGCCGCTTCATTGCGGAAGGCAATACCACTAATCACGGCATCTAAAAGCAATTGAGTGCGTCTTGAAAGCTCACTTCCTTCTTGATAATCAGCAGGCGCAATGAAGTCCACCCTTTTAGCGCGCAGCAAATCCACGCACACTTCCTTACCATGGCGCCCCCGATCTGAATAAACAGCGATGGTGTGCCCCCCATTTTTCTTGGTGAGCGCCATGCTCGGTACATCTGTCATTCCATCACCAATATAAATCATGTTGTGAAAAGGTATGGGGCGCTGATCTTCAGGCAGGTGTTCGTTAATGGATTCCGTTAGTGCTTCTTTGCCTTTGTTTACTCTAAATAAGTACTGTGTTTTTGAAGTATCGGTAATCAAGACTTTGGGGAAAGTGGCCACACCTTGATCATTAAAGTGATATTCAGACGCGTAAATTTGTTTAAAGTAAGGACGAATAGATACGCCATCCAAAATTTCCCGCATTCCAGCAGAAATCACATAGTGCAGAACCTGGACTTGTTGATTAGAGTGCTCTGCCACATATTGATTAATGCGCGCAAACCATTGCTCAACACCCGGAAAGTATTTAATGTCTGAAGCCATTTCAAGAAAGTCTTTGCGTGAAATATTGACCTTACGCTCTGCCGCCAATTCCAGCACCAAACGCATATAAACCAGCATTTTTTCTGAGATGGTTTCAGCTGATTCACGGTCTACCCTGCCCCAAAATTCATCTGGAGTAATCCCAAGCTTAGGCAACAGGGTATATTCCTGCATGGGCTGGGGCGATAAAGTGCCATCAAAGTCGTATACGAGTGCGATAGTATTCTGAGTCAGCATAATTAATTTTTCTTTTAGACCTAGGAAAATGAAGGCCGCGACAAACTTACAGGCCCTAGCATAAGATGAAAGCCTGATCCTCAGCCATATAAAGCAAATATTTCTTCTTTTTACCATGTCGAAAACAACATCTTCTAACGCTCCAGCAACAAATTTTATTCGCAACATTGTGAGCGATGATCTTAAAGCCAATACCAACCAAGGCAGAGTCGCAACGCGCTTTCCCCCTGAGCCTAATGGATATTTGCATATCGGTCATGCCAAAAGCATCTGTTTAAACTTTGGTATTGCTCGTGATTTTGGGGGGGAGTGCCATATGCGTTTCGATGACACCAACCCTACCAAAGAAGATACAGAATACGTTGACTCAATTTTGGATGCGGTTAAGTGGCTTGGCTTTAGTTGGGGCGAGACCATTTACTATGCCTCTGACTACTTCGAACATTGCTATGACTATGCTGTTTATCTGATGCAGCACAACTTGGCCTATGTTGACTCTCTCTCTGCAGATGAAATTCGTGCCTATCGTGGTACCTTAACTGAGCCCGGCAAGCCTAGCCCTTATCGCGATCGCAGCGTGGATGAAAACCTGGTCCTCTTTAGCCGAATGCGTGCAGGGGAATTTCCCGATGGCGCGCATGTAGTTCGCGCTAAGATCAATATGGCTTCACCCAACATGAATCTCCGTGATCCCGCCTTGTTTCGCATTCGCCATCATCCACATTGGCGAACGGGAGATAGCTGGTGCATCTACCCCATGTACGACTATGCCCATGCGGTTTCTGATGCCGTCGAACATATTACCCATTCTATTTGCACCTTAGAGTTTGAAGACCATCGCCCCTTGTATGATTGGGTGATTGAAAACTGTCCTGTGCCCTATCGGCCCAGACAATATGAGTTTGCGCGTCTCAATTTAACCTTCACCATGATGAGCAAGCGCAAGCTGCTTGAATTAGTGCAAGAGAACTTGGTGGAAGGTTGGGATGACCCTAGAATGCCAACCATAGTGGGTTTGCGTAGGCGCGGATATACTCCAGGCGCACTCAGATTATTCTGTGAACGTATTGGCGTATCTAAGGCAGATAGCCTGATTGATGTCTCGGTATTAGAAGATTGTGTTCGCGATGATTTGAATGAACATGCAATGCGCGGTATTGCAGTTTTAGATCCAGTAAAACTGGTGATAGAAAACTACCCTCAGGACAACGAAGAAATCTGTCACGCCCCTAACCATCCACAGAAAAAAGACTTAGGCCATCGCCCTGTTCCCTTTACAAGAGAACTATGGATTGAGCGCGAGGATTTTATGGCCGAGCCTTCAGAAGGATTCTTCCGCATGGTGCCGGGGGGGATGGTTAGGCTACGTTATGCCTATGTGGTTAAGTGCACAGGGTTTAGCTCCGATGCGAATGGGCAGGTCAATGAAATTAGAGCCGAATATTTCCCAGAAAGCCGAAGCGGCACATCTGGCTCAGATGCCTTTAAGGTGAAAGGCAATATTCACTGGTTATCTGTTGCGCATAGTATTGAAGCTGAAGTCAGAGTCTTTGATCGTCTGTTCAATGATCCCAACCCTGCTGGTGCAGAAGATTTTAGGCCGCTGCTAAATCCGAACTCTAAATCTGTTTTAGAGGGGGCGCGAATTGAGAATAGCTTAATTGATGCAGCACCAGGCAGCCATTGGCAATTTGAACGTAAGGGCTATTTCTGTGTGGACACTAAAGACTCCAAGTCAGGCAAACCCGTATTCAATCTTGCCGTGACGCTTAAGGACACCTGGCAGAAGCGCTAGCGGCGGATTTTGCTGAGGAGGGCAGTAGTAGAGCGCTCATGTTCGAACGGGATGGCGACCACACTGCCACCCCGGTCCCACACCAACTGGTTACCCACAATATGCTCGACAGCCCAGTCGCCCCCCTTCACAAGGACATCAGGCATGACAAGCTGAATGGTTTCAAGGGGCGTATCCTCTTCAAACCAAGTTACCAGATCAACGCAAGTCAGGGAAGCAGCCACTGCCATGCGATCTTGTAGGGTGTTGATTGGGCGATCATCGCCTTTACCGAGGCGCTTTACTGACTGATCTGAATTCAACGCCAAGACTAAGGCGGACCCGAGGTCCCGTGCACGAGACAAATAGGTAACATGTCCGCGGTGCAGTATGTCAAAGACACCATTTGTGAAAACCAGAGGCCGGTCAAGAAACTGGCAGCGCTCGGTAAGCGCTGCCGGATGACAAATTTTAACTTCGAAACTTGGGGGTGACAGTCCCTCAAGCACTCGCCAAATCTTCCTTGCGGAAACGGTTGAGGTCTTGCACCGTTTCAAAGGTTCTATCAAAAAGGTTGGACAGATTATGCAGAATCATCTGCACTACCCGCGTCTCACAGACCTTATCAAAATTGATTTGGTTATCTAGCCAATGAGCTAGCCACTCGGGATCAGGAAGACGGCTCTGCACCGTGTCTCCAGGGTACAAATCTTTATTGACGTGCAAATTCGTGGGATGCAGGGCCTTTGCAACCTTGGTATTGGCCATCAAGACACCGATTTTAGCAAATGCCTGCTTAGCTTCAGCACCTCTGGCTTCTAATGCTTTTTTCATGTATTTCAAGTAGCAACCACCATGACGTGCTTCATCTTTCGAAATGGTATCGTAAATGAACTTAATCACGGGTTCGGTATGCCATTCAGAAGCTCGGCGGTACCACTGAGTGAGACGCACTTCTCCGCAAAAGTGCAGCATTAAGGTCTCTAATGCCGGAGCAGGATCGAACTCAAAGCGCACTGCGTGCAGTTCTTCCTCGGTTGGCATCATGGAGGGACGAAAACGTCTTAGGTACTCCATCAGAACCAGAGAGTGCTTTTGTTCCTCATAAAACCAAACCGACATGAAGGCAGAGAAGTCGCTGTCGCCCACATTGTCGCGCAAGAACATTTCGGTCGCAGGCAGAGCCGCCCATTCCGTGATCGCATTCATGCGGATGGTTTCAGCTTGCTCATCGGTGAGTTTGGTGGCCTCAAAACTATCCCAAGGGATATCTTCATCCATGGACCAACGTGCTTTTTCGAGCGATTTAAAGAGCTCCGGATAGAGCATGAGCGAGCCTTATGTAGTAATGATGTAATCCTGAGTAGGATAACTGAATTAAGATGTTAGTTCCATCACAGTGATGGAAACCGTCTTAGCGCCGCTGCTGACAGTTTTAATTGTTTTTAGGGGTTGATTGCATGCGTATTGCCGTTATCGGCTCAGGGATCTCTGGCCTTACCGCCGCTTGGTCCTTGGCTCAGAGCCACTTTGTGACCTTATTTGAATCCCAACACCGCCTTGGAGGCCACACTAATACTGTAGAGGTGAACCTTGAGGGCAAAACATTCCCTGTTGACACCGGTTTTCTGGTTTTTAATGAGCGCACCTATCCTAACCTCATCGCTTTATTCAAACTGCTAGGAGTGGATTCCCATGAATCCAGTATGACTTTTAGTGTGCAAGCTAATCAGGGGGGCATGGAATGGTGCGGGACGGATCTCAAGACGATTTTTGCCCAACCCAAAAACCTGATTAGCCCTAAGTTTCTTCGTATGCTGATGGATATTTTACGCTGTAATCGAGAACTTACTGCAGCACATCTTGCAGGCACGCTTGGAGATGAACCGCTCAGGGATTGGCTTGACCAAAGAGGGTTCGGGAAGACAATGCGGGAATGGTACCTGATTCCTATGACTGCTGCGATTTGGTCTACTCCGCCCTCGCGCGCCCTGGATTACCCGGTAGCAACCTTTGCCAGGTTTTGCTTCAACCATGGGCTGCTTAGCGTCTACAACCGTCCGCGTTGGCGCACAGTGATGGGTGGTGGCCGCGAATACGTAAAGCTAATGGCTTCTAAAGTTCAAGAAATTCGTTTAAATGCGCCGATAACCAGTGTTCGTCGGGCTGACAATCAAGCATGGCTCAAGTTGGCCAATGGCCCAGAAGAAAACTTTGATCAAGTCATCCTTGCCAATCATAGCGATGAGCAACTTGCGGTTCTCAGCGATGCCTCGACAGAAGAACGCTCTGTTTTATCGAGAGTACGCTATCAACCCAACCTTGCCGTTTTACATACTGATCACCATTTCCTCCCTAGGAAGCGCGCTGCCTGGGCAGCATGGAACTATCATGTCGGCGCTCAAGGTACCGATCAATCCAGTGTGACCTATTGGTTAAATGAACTTCAGGACTTACCCATCAAAACCCCAGTGTTGGTGACATTAAATCCTTTGCAATTGCCCAATCCAAACAAAATCATTGCTCAGTTTAATTATGAACACCCTCTTTTTGATGGTGATGCCATCGCTGCGCAAAGAGACATTGATCAGATTCAAGGAAAAAACAATACATGGTTTGCTGGCGCATGGACTCGATATGGTTTTCATGAAGACGGGGTGATGTCCGGGCTTGCAGTTGCAAGAGGCTTGGGGATCGAGCCACCTTGGAATAGCACCTCCCGATGAATCAGGAAAGAAATACGCAACAATTTTATCTTGGGCGGATCGGTCATTTTCGTAATAGCCCTGCGCCACATGGGTTTACGTACCGGGTTTTATTTATGGGTTTAGATATTGATACCCTGGACCGATCTGTGCTTACCAACCGAAGGGAACGCCCCCGATGGCCTTGGCTGTTTTCAGTCAATGGATTTAATTTATTGTCTATTAGCCTTAAAAGCCATGGACCGAGAGACGGAAACCTCTTAGGGCCATGGATTCGGGAGGTGCTCAGCAATGCCGGCCTGCCAACTGAGTGTGGAAGCACTGTCTCACTTCATACCTTCCCCCGGGTGTTTGGACTGGGCTTTAGTCCAGCCAGTTTTTGGTTATGCCGAGACATGGAGGGCAAGTTAAGAGCCGTGCTCGCCGAGGTTAACAATACATTTGGCGAACATCATAGCTACCTTGTTGCTCATTCTGACGCTAGGCAGATTCAAAGTACGGATCAACTGCTTGCCAAAAAAGTTTTTCATGTTTCACCTTTCTTCCCTGTTACAGGTCAGTATCAGTTTCAAATTCAGGATTCGACAAAAGAACTTCAGGTCAGAATAAAGTATCAAGATGGGAAGGGGAATGATCTGCTTGCATACATGTATGGCCGCGCCAACGCCATGTGTAACTCTGGCTTATTGATGGCTTTTGTACAATATCCATTTCAAACACTTACCGTTTTATCTCGGATACACTGGCATGCCCTCCTGTTATGGCGAAAAGGAGTTCAGTTTTATGGCAAACCAAAACCGCCTTTAGAGGAAATATCAGTTGAACGTAAATGATCATCAAGCTGCTTTCCCTGTAACTCATGCCCCAAAGGGAATTCAGGCTTTTCTCCTTGCCAATATATTGAAGCATTTGCACTGGGGCAGCCTGCGCTTAATCACGCCAGATGGGCAAATTCTTGATTTTCAAGGAAAAGAGTCGGGTGCTCACGCAGAACTCCATATCACCCACTGGCGCTTTGCCCGTAAAGTTTTGCAAGGTGCAGAAATTGGGTTTGCTGAATGCTATCGCGATGGGCTCTTTGAAACCCCCGACCTCACCTCACTTTTGGCCGTGCTATCCACGAATTATCTTGCTCTTGAAGAAGCGATTCCTCTGGGTAAGTTGATCATGCGCATTCAAAGACGTATGCATTTTTTTAGAAAAAATACGCGCCAAGGCAGCCGTCGTAATATTCACGCCCACTATGATTTAGGCAATGCGTTTTACCAAGAGTGGCTTGACCCTAGCATGACTTACTCGTCCGCTCTTTTTGCGGATGCAAGCGATAATAGCTGTCTTACCTCCGCGCAAATTGCAAAGTATGACCACATCCTTGATCGACTCAACCTTGCCCCGGGGTCAACGCTACTTGAGGTAGGTTGTGGTTGGGGAGGGTTTGCAGAACATGCGGCTCAATCTCGCGGAGTGCACGTTACGGGCATTACCATATCTCAAGCCCAGTATGAGTATGCCAAGGCTCGCATTATGTCAGCGAATTTAGAGCACTTAGTTGAAATTAAACTGATTGATTACCGAGATGTATTGGGTCAGTTTGATGGCGTGGTTTCGATTGAAATGTTTGAAGCTGTGGGGGAAGAGTTCTGGCCGATCTATTTCCGCACCCTAAAAGAACGTCTTAAACCTGGCGGACAGGCGGTGATCCAAACGATTACCATTGCCGAAGACAAGTTTGATCTCTATCGCCGAACCACCGACTTTATTCGCGAATTTATTTTTCCGGGTGGGTTGCTACCCTCCCCTGGCCGCTTTGTTAGGGAAGCAAACTTAGCGGGCTTCCTGGAAGCTGGGCGGAGATCCTTTGGTCATGATTATGCCGAGACCCTTAGGCGTTGGCGCACTTCTTTTGATGAAGCAGGACAAAAAGTGCGTGGGCTTGGTTTTGATGAACGATTTCAAAGACTTTGGCGCTTCTATCTCACTTACTGTGAAGTAGGTTTCGATATGCGCTTCACCGATGTGTCTCAGTTTCATCTGCGCGCAGACTAATTAAACTTCATAGCTGGATCGTATGAAGTGCTGGGTGCCGATCCTTCTACTATTTGGCGGGGCCGATAGGAGGCGTGACGATAGGCGCAGGAACAGGACTTGCCGCTTTTACTGGTTCTTGAGCTGGTGTCACTGAAGGAGCAGGAGGTGCAGCAATAGTTGCTGAAGTTGCGCTATCTTGGATTGCGGGGGGAGGTGGCATCTTTTTAGGATCAAGGTACTCGAACAGCTTCACCACCCTTGTAACGCCCGAGGTATAGCTCGCCACCCGAGCTGCATCTTCCCCTTCAGCAGGTGTTACCAATCCCATCAAAAAGACTTCTTGGCGCTCGACTACGGTTGAGACTACAGATGCCTGAAAATGACCCTCTGTGATGTAGCGAGCTCGTATTTTTTCTGCAAGGTAAGTATCCCGCGAACGATCTGCATACGAACTGGTGATGACAATAGCGGACTCATTGACCACGCTACGTACGTTTTCTGCAGCCTTTGCGATTTGCTCAATGCCAGTGCGAACTTCATCATTTTTCACTTCGCCAGTGAGCAACACAATGCGGTTAAAACTATTCACGTTGATATGCGCATCATCCTTGTACTTAGCACTGATGCGATTCTCAATACGCAAGATAATTTCTTTATCCTCTAACAAGGTACCCGATGTGCGGCGATCTGCAGCAATAAATGCTCCAGTTAACATGCCTCCTGCCACCAAGGGAACACAGGCGTTGAGCGATAAGCAAGCCATTAAACCCGCTGCGGCGAATGTGATAAAACGAATACTCATTCTTCTACTCCCAAAAGCGTGCAGTCAATCGCATCACAAATGCAATGCAAAATCAAAATATGGACTTCTTGAACTCTAGCAGTTGTTTTTGATGAAACATTTAAAAGAATATCCCGCTCATTTAAATGTTCAGCAATCTTGCCTCCATCTCGACCTGTTAGAGCCACAACCGTCATATCACGCTCATGCGCAGCTTCAATGGCCGCAATCACATTTGCTGAGTTTCCGCTGGTGGATATTGCCAAGAGAACATCATTGCTGTGCCCTAAGGCTCTTACTTGCTTAGAAAATATCTGAACATAGGCATAGTCATTAGCAATAGAAGTGAGCGTGGAGCTATCAGTGGTAAGGGCCATGGCGGCAAGACCCGGTCGCTCCATCTCGAAACGGTTTAGAAGTTCAGCTGAAAAGTGCTGAGCATCTGCCGCGCTCCCTCCGTTTCCGCAAGAGAGAATCTTGCCTTCAGACATGAGGCTGCGCACCATGGCATCAGCCGCTCGCAATATGGGCTCAACCATTTCATTCACGAGATCTAATTTAAGTTGAGCGCTCTCGCGAAAATGACGCTCTATACGGGAATTTAAATTCATCTTTATATTGTACGGCGTTTTAGAGAAGTCCACGAACCCACAACCACTCCGAATGTTCTGACCCAATTTGGCAAAGAAAATCTAACCGGCATGGCTGGATACAATGATAGCGTTGCAAGAATACTGTTGCAGCATGTTGCATACGCTTGATTTTTTTGGAGTGAATACTTTCGATAGCTCCACCAAATGCCGCACTTCGGCGCCAACGTACTTCAACAAAGAGAAGCATTTCAGCTTCTTGCCCTACGATATCAATTTCACCGCCCTTCACTCTAAAATTTCTATCAATTATTTCTATCCCTTGTGACACAAGAAATTTCGCCGCTCGATTTTCGGCTTCTATCCCTGCTGAGAGGTGCGGGGCCAAGCTCACTTTAGAAGATAATGCACTAGGTTTCATCGCTCGTATCATCCGCGTATGCGGTTTAAGAGGACGGATTAAGAACTATCATTAATTAACGTTTTTTCTACTTGCCGAGCTAAACTCTTCGGTTCCTGACATCTGTTCACTACCCGCAATAACCCCAAATACCCTTAACACCCTAAAGGCCAAAGAACGCACAGTGACCACATCAGATTCAGATCTTGATCCCATCCAATCATTGCACACAACCTTGCCCGTCGGAGGGACCTTGTATGTGGTTGCAACTCCCATTGGCAATCTCTCTGATCTGAGTCCTCGCGCCCGCGCTATTCTTGCTGAGGTAGATTTAATCGCAGCAGAAGACACTCGTCACAGCAGCGGGCTTCTTCAGCACTTTGGAATTCATGCTCAGCTGCTTGCTCTGCACGAACACAATGAGGCTCAACAATCCGTTCAACTGATTAGTCAGCTAAAAGCTGGAAAACGTATCGCTCTAATCTCTGATGCCGGTACGCCTGCCATCAGCGACCCGGGTAGTCGCTTGGTGGCCTTGGCCCATTTGCATGAAATTCCCGTGATTGTTATTCCTGGCCCTAGTGCCTTGACAGCTGCGGTCTCTGTAGCTGGGTTGAGTGCCCTACCCGTTCATTTCTATGGCTTTCTGCCTCCTAAGGCTAAGGCACGCCGACAAGTACTTGAGGGGCTCAGTCATACTTCTGGCACTTTAGTTTTTTATGAGGCGCCACATCGTATAGAAGAAATGGTGGGAGATTTGGTCTCACTCTTTCCTTCCGAGCGGACACTGGTATTGTGTCGAGAATTAACCAAGCGATTCGAATCCGTGCATCGCTGTTCTCTTGCGGAAGTTCAGGCTTGGTTAGCAGGTGACACTGATCGGGTGCGAGGCGAGTTTGTCGTTATTCTTGAGGGCGCCCCTGACCGTGAACGGATTGATCCTCTTATTGAAGGGCGCAGAGTACTTGAGATCTTATCAGCTTCATCGCTCAGCATTTCAGAGGCAGCTAGAGCTGCAGCAAAAATTACTGGGGCCAATCGCAGTGATTTATATAATTGGGCTTTGCAAAACCTGGAATCAGGAGAAGACTCAATTGGATCAAACAGTGAAGATTAATCCCGAAAATTATTAAACTGCAAAGGCTGCTCAGTAATATCTTTGCGCAGCAAAGCAATTGCCTCTTGCAAGATATCGCGCTTTGCTCCGGTCACACGCACCGTGTCCCCTTGAATCGATGCCTGCACTTTCATCTTGCTATCTTTCAGCAAGCGGATGATTTTTTTTCCGAGTTCTGTTTCAACGCCTACTTTTATAGTGACCTGCTGTTTAACCTTGCCACCACTGACTTTATCAATTTCGCCTACATCTAGTGTGCGAATATCAATTCCGCGTTTAACTAACTTATTGTTCAGAACATCCTTCACTTGATCCAGCTTAAAGTCGTCATCGGCAAATACAGTGAGCACATATTCCGCCTGCTCTACCCGTGCATCTGAACCCTTAAAATCAAACCGTGTTCCCACCTCTTTGTTCGTTTGATCTACCGCGTTTTTGAGTTCTTGCTTGTCAACTTCTGAAACCACATCAAATGAAGGCATCTCAATACTCCAGAATTACTTACGGCCAGCACGTGCAGCAATGCGCATACGCAAGGCATTCAATCGGATAAATCCAGCAGCATCTGATTGTTGATAGGCACCGCCATCATCTTCAAAAGTTGAAATGGTGGGGTCAAATAGGGAATCGGTTTTGGAATCGCGGCCGACCACCATCACATTGCCTTTATAGAGCTTGAGCCGCACCCAACCATTTACGCACTGTTGTGTATCGTCGATCAAACCTTGTAGAGCTCGGCGTTCAGGACTCCACCAATATCCGGTATAGATTAAAGATGCATACCGGGCCATCAGATCATCTTTTAGATGCGCCACTTCACGATCCAATGTAATAGATTCGATCGCACGGTGGGCGCGCATCATTATCGTTCCACCTGGGGTTTCGTAACAACCACGAGATTTCATTCCTACGTAGCGGTTTTCAACGAGATCGAGGCGTCCGATGCCATGCTTACCTCCGATACGATTTAATTCGGTCAAGACTTGAGCGGGAGACATGGGCTGACCATTCAATGCAACGATGTCGCCCTTGCCATATTCAACATCAAGGTACTCGGCGGCATCTGGAGCAGCCTCGGGAGATACCGTCCATCTCCACATATCTTCTTCAGGTTCTCGCGCCGGATCTTCAAGCACTTTGCCTTCATAGGAAATATGCAAAAGGTTGGCATCCATACTGTAGGGACTGCCTCCGTTCTTGTGTTTCATCTCAACGGGAATGCCATGCTTTTCAGCGTAAGCTAACAAACGTTCGCGGGAGGTCAGATCCCATTCGCGCCATGGTGCAATCACTTTAATACCGGGCTCTAAGGCGTAATAACCCAATTCAAAACGCACCTGATCATTACCTTTGCCGGTTGCACCATGAGAAACAGTATCCGCACCGGTTTCACGAGCAATTTCTATCTGACGCTTAGCAATTAAAGGTCGAGCAATACTCGTTCCCAGAAGATATTCACCCTCATAAATGGCATTGGCCCTGAACATGGGGAACACAAAATCACGAACAAATTCTTCACGCAAATCATCAATATAAATTTGCTTAATGCCAAATTTTTCGGCCTTTTGACGGGCAGGCTCTAGTTCCTCGCCTTGTCCAATATCTGCCGTAAAAGTGACGACTTCACAAGCATAGGTATCTTGCAACCATTTCAAAATAACCGATGTATCCAGGCCGCCCGAGTAGGCGAGAACGACTTTATTCACTTCACTCATGCTCAATCAATCCAAAAGAGGGGACACTAAAAATATCAATAATACCTTGGGGCAGGGCTTACGCGGACTGATAACCGAGTAAAAGGTATTCCATTAGGGCTTTTTGGACATGTAAACGGTTCTCTGCTTCATCCCAAACAACGGATTGATGGCCTTCTAACACTTCTGCCGATACTTCTTCACCACGATGGGCTGGCAGGCAATGCATAAACAAGGCATCTGAATCCGCGCACTGCATCATTTCTTCATCGACCTGAAAGTCAACAAAGTCTTTCTTGCGTTCATCGGTTTCATCTTCAAAACCCATGCTGGTCCAAACATCGGTGGTAACCAAATGCGCTCCGCGAGCCGCTTCCATGGGGTCTGCAAAGACAGATAAATGGGCCTCTTCACCTTGCGCAAGACGATCTGGATTGAGTCCGTACCCAGAGGGAGCAGAGACATGGAGCTTGAAGCCGAACAATCGCGCTGCTTGAAGCCAGGTATAGCACATATTATTTGCATCCCCGATCCACGCCACCGTTCGACCCTCTATATTTTGTCTGTGCTCTATAAAGGTATAGATGTCTGCCAATATTTGGCAAGGATGGTACTGATCGGTAAGGCCATTGATCACGGGGACCCTAGAGAAATCAGCGAAGCGCTCAATGATCGATTGATCGTAGGTACGAATCATCACCAGATCCACCATTCGGCTGATGACTCGCGCCACATCTTCTATCGGTTCGCCTCGACCTAACTGGGTATCCCCTCGAGTCAGATTGATGGCCGAGCCACCCAATTGATGTATTCCTGCTTCAAACGAAACCCGCGTGCGCGTTGACTGTTTTTCGAACACCATGGCCAGCATCCTATCTTTCAGTGGATGATGGATCTCATAATTTTTAAACATCGCCTTAATATGGCGAGTGCGTTCAAAAAGATACAAATGCTCTTCACGGGTAAGGTCAGTAAATTGCAGAAAATGTTTCACATCGATGTCCTGAAAATCACGCCAAGAATCGGATTGACTTGCGTTGGGTTTAAGTTTTAAGAAACGCTTGAATTAGGGGTACCAATATGGAAATAATTTGGTCCGCTTCCTCGTCTTTCAATATCAATGGGGGAAGGAGTCGGACAACAGAATCTTGAGTCACATTGATCAGAAGGCCTTTCTCTAAGGCTAGGGCAACCAAGGCCGCGCATGGGCGATCCAATTCCACTCCTATCATTAAGCCATGGCCACGAATTTCTTTTACCCCCGGTTGTGCCGATAAAGCGGCTTCGAGCCCCGTTATCATTCTATGTCCGAGTGATTCCGCTCGAATTAGAAGATGTTCATCTTCCATTACCGCCAAAGTTTCTAGCGCCGCTGCGCAGACCAGAGGGCCACCACCAAACGTTGTTCCATGGGTTCCAGGTTGGAATACTTCCGCCGCCACTCCAGCAGCCACGCATGCGCCGATAGGCACGCCAGAGCCTAACCCTTTAGCCAATGACATCACATCGGGCAATATCCCGGTATGTTGAAACCCAAACCAGGCACCGGTCCGGCCAATACCGCACTGAACTTCATCCACCATGTATAGCAAACCACGTTCACGACAGAAAGAGTGAAGTGCCCGCTGATACTCAATATCGGCCAATCTAATCCCGCCCTCTCCTTGAATAGGCTCAAACAATACAGCTACAACTTCAGGGTGCTGGTCAGCAACGGTTTGAATAGCATCAAGGTTGTTATAGGGTACGCGCAAGAACCCTGAAATGGGTTTACCAAAACCTGCTGACGCCTTTGCACTTCCGGTGGCGGCCAGCGTTGCAATTGTTCTGCCATGCCATGCTTTTTCCATCACGATGATGGCAGGCTCTTCTATACCTTTTTTGGTGCCATATAGGCGCGCTAATTTGATCGCTGCCTCATTCGCTTCAGCCCCAGAATTACAAAAGAACGTTTTATCCATGCCCGAGATCGCAGCCAAACGGGCCGCTAAGGTTTCCTGCAAGGGAACCTGGTAAATATTTGAGGTATGAATGACCTTGCCGGCCTGATCCGCAATTGCTTTGACTAAGCGTGGGTGGGCATGACCCAAACCATTTACCGCTATACCGGCTAAGGCATCTAAATAGCGCTTGCCATTGGTATCCCAAAGCCAAGCACCTTCGCCCTTTTCAAATGCAACAGCTTGGCGTCCATAGGTATTCATTAGGTGAGACATGGAAAAAATCCCTAGCAAAATCAGTGATTGTAAGAAGAAAAGCTTACAGTTTTAATCTGGTTCAAGGAATAAAAGCACGCGAACTCAGCGCAATAAAAAACAAATGCCGCCCACTAGGACGGCATTGATTTCAATTTATCTAGCCCGGTCAGGCCATCCGGAAACACTCTGGTTTGAATAGAACTTAAAACCCTAAATGGATGTTAAGCGCTTGCTCCCATGGATTTAATAGCAGCTGACAATCGACTTTTATGGCGCGATGCTTTATTTTTGTGAATAATTTTTTTATCAGCGATACGATCGAGCACGCTGACTGAAGCCTGAAACTGCGCTTGGGCAGTAGGCTTATCGCCCGCCAAGATCGCTTTCTGAATCTTTTTAATAGCGGTGCGCAAAGAAGAACGTAAAGAGGCGTTATGGGTGCGAGCTTTCTCTGCTTGACGTGCGCGCTTCAGTGCCTGAGGACTATTAGCCATACTAGTGCAACTCCTAATCGGGATGCCGGTTCGCAAAGCGAACGCGTAAAGTGATACGGAAAACCGGCTATCATAGTGAACTTTCATTGACTCTGCAAGAGCTTAGGCGGAATTCCGTCACCCTACACCCATGAATTTGCTCCGCGCACTCGCTACGACCAGCAGCATGACATTACTTTCCAGAATCCTTGGCTATGTAAGAGATGCCATGATTGCTCATACATTCGGGGCCGGAGGCCTAACCGATGCATTTTTTGTGGCCTTTCGTTTGCCTAACTTACTGCGAAGGCTCTTTGCCGAGGGTGCCTTCTCACAAGCCTTTGTGCCCATCTTGGCCGAATACAAAACCCGCGCAGGCCATGATGCGACTCGAAATTTAGTAGATCACACCGCTACGGCGCTCTGTGTTGCTTTGTTTATCACTACATTATTAGGCGTCATTTTTGCCCCCCAGGTCATTTGGATATCGGCACCAGGATTTAGCTCGGATTCCTACAAGTTTTCCATCGCGGTCCAATTGCTGCAGGTGACCTTTCCCTATATCTTGTTCATTTCACTGGTTTCTTTGGCAGCAGGGGTACTCAACACCTATCATCAGTTTTGGGTCCCGGCTTTCACCCCCGTTCTGCTTAATCTCAGTTTTATTGCTTGCGCCTTACTGCTTGCACCTTGGCTCGACACGCCCATCATGGCTTTGGCCTGGGGGGCGTTTTTAGGTGGTGTGCTCCAGCTTTTATTCCAACTCCCTTTTTTAAAGCGAATCAATATGCTTCCCCGCTTACGTTGGGACCTTAGTGATCCGGGATTGAGACGCATTCTTGGTTTAATGGGGCCGGCCGTGGTGGGGGTATCAGTAGGGCAAGTTTCGTTGCTCATCAGCACCATGTTTGCCTCTTACCTTCCTTCGGGTAGTGTGTCTTGGCTGTTTTATGCAGATCGCTTGATGGAGTTCCCTACAGGACTATTAGGTGCTGCATTAGGAACCATACTTTTGCCCAGCCTAGTTAAACACCACACAGATGGGGATCAGGAGCGTTATTCTTCTCTATTGGATTGGGGTTTACGGGTCACGCTTTTGCTGACGCTTCCTGCGGCCGTTGGCCTAGCCGTCTGCGCTGTCCCCCTCATCAGCACCTTATTTTTGCGCGGAGCGTTTGGTGCGCATGATCTCTGGCAAGTTCGTGAAGCCTTATTGGCTTACAGCTTGGGTCTCACCGGCCTGATCGCAGTCAAAATCTTAGCCCCAGCCTACTATGCCCGGCAGGACATGCGGACCCCTGTGCGCATTGCTATTTTCACGTTGGTAATCTGTCAAGTGATGAACGCATTTTTAATTGGCCCATTTGCGCATGCCGGTCTGGCTTTATCGACTGGCTTAGGAGCTTGCATCAACGCAGGATTATTACTTCGCGGACTCCTTCACCGCAAAATTTATTCCCCTCAAGCCGGATGGGGCATATTCATATTGAAACTTACGATTTCGCTTTGTGTTTTATCAAGCGTATTGTGGTGGTTGAGCCAAGACATCAACTTTTGGCTGAATGCGAGCAGCTGGCAACGCGTGCTTCGCATGATTCTGATTATGGTCGCCGCCTCCGTAAGCTACTTTGGTACTTTAGCTTTATTGGGTTTCCGCCTAAAAGACTTTAATCGCCGTGCGGCTTAATTTGTTTTTTGAATAAGTTTATTTTATTTCTTGCTTTGGCTGTATATAGTATGGTGCGTAGAATCGGCCTTCTTTAGTCACAACAGGCTTATCTGCGTGGAATTCTCTCTTATAAACTTTGAATACGCTGTATCTGGCCTGTTAGGCGGTTTCCTGGTTGGGCTTACGGGTGTGGGTGGTGGGTCCATTATGACCCCCTTACTCGTATTGGTATTTGGCATTGCCCCTTCTGCAGCAGTGGGCACTGATCTTTTATATGCTTCTATTACCAAAGCGAGTGGAGTTCCCATTCACGCCAAAAAGAGGCATGTGGACTGGGCGGTGGTAGGTTGGTTATCTCTTGGAAGCCTTCCTGCATCTGGATTGACCCTGCTGCTGCTCCAAAATATGCATACCAGCGTTGTTTTTGAAGCTTTTCTTAAGAAATCAGTTGGGGTTGCTTTAGTTGTTACAGCCGCTGCCATTCTCTGGAAAGCCACCCGACGTGGGGTACTCAGTTTTACAGGTGGAGAAGAAGAAATCTCTGAACTTGCTGGCCCATCAATAAGCGCCTCCCTCAAGCAGCCCATCATATTTACCGTTATAACGGGGATAGTTTTGGGTTGCTTGGTCACGCTATCCTCAATTGGGGCTGGCGCAGTGGGTACGGTGGTATTGGTTTTTTTGTACCCTAGGTTTCCTATTACACGCATTGTGGGTACAGATATCGCTCATGCGGTTCCTTTAACCCTCATTGCTGGTTTGGGACACTTAAGCTTAGGCCACGTCAATTTCAGCTTGTTAATAAACCTGCTGATAGGATCCATTCCAGGAGTCTGGTTAGGATCTCATGCGAGCGCTGGTTTATCTGAACGCTGGTCACGTCCTATATTGGCTATATTATTGTTGGTAATTGCCGCAAAAATGATTGGGGTCTAAGTCTCCGATCCAATTGTTAATAATCGAGACAAAGACTCGTATGGGTTCAAAAATAACTGCCATAGTCGTATTGCTGATCACCTTGGGTATATTGGGAGGCGGGGGCTATTACATGATGCAATACCTTGCACAACAGCCCAAAAAGATTAATTCTTACCAGGATATTGTGCTGGGAGATAGTAAAGACCAGGTATTCTATGCGTTAGGTAAACCCTCCAGGGTTTTAATGCCTAACAAGGAGCAAGATGCTCCCGAAATGATCGTTGGGAAAGAGTCCCTAGAAAAAAACCCGGACCACGAGAAGGGCTATCACCATTGGCAGTATCTCGGCGCCAAAACAGTGACCGACGTTTTATTTGATCCTGAAAGCAAAAAAACAGTCACGATTGGATGCTCTAAGCTTTCAGCCCAACCGGCTTTTGTTTCTGAACCACCTCCAGAGCTTACCCCGCCCCCAGCCAAAGGAAAAAAAGTTGCGATGGCACCACCCGTGCCTGTGGTCCCGCCACCCGCTCCCCCTCTTACTCCTGCTGAAGCAGCAAATGCTCCTGCGGCAGAACAGACGCCACCCCCTCCAGGTGTTTCGCCGGGCGGTTCACCACCTGCGGCAGATGCACCTGCTGGAGATGCACCCGCAGAGGGTGCCCCCCCCCCCGTCGATGGGGGCGCAGATGCCTGCACTATCAATGGCGTGAAGATTGGAGATACTGAAAAAGAAGTTTTTAAGCGCCTTGGTCGGCCCAAGAAAGAAGCTTATGACGGTATTTATAAGACCATCTCTTATCCAGGTTTTAACTTGTCGATCAAGATGGAAAAGCGGGTAGTGATTTATATCATGGCAGTGAGAGAGGTTTTACCCAAATCACCCGAGCCCGCGGAAGGAGATGAGGGGAAGGCTGCCAAGGAAAAGTAAATTGAAAGGTTGCCTTGCGAATTGGGCAGGACTTCTAATAATAATCCAGCGTTTCTTCATTCAACATAAAGCGCGTAAAACCCCAGTTCTCCACTGCCTCATGAGCAGGGTTTTCTAATGTAAAGAGCGCTTGAGGGTGATCTTGTATAGCTTTAGCAAGCCAAGACATTAAACCCGAGGGAGCCCACTTTTCTGAAGGCTCAAGCAAATCTTCCTGAAAGGCACGATGAAGAGACATATGCTCATCTCTTGAGCCGTGATTAGCATGAATATGAAAATGGATGCCAAACCCTCGGTCTTTTAGCTGCTTTGTAAAATCCAGCCATTCGTTCAGCTCATTGTTGGACCAAACACGAACATGACCTATATCAAGCGTAAATCCACTTAGTTCTTGAACGCCCAATTTATGCCACTCATCAAATAATTCTTGGTGCCATGACAAAGGTTCTATGGTGTTCTCTAGATGTGGACGCAAACCCAAAGTATTCATACTTTCAAGACTTCGAACCCAACGAGGAGCAAGTTGCCTTGCAGAAGGCAAACTCTGAAGCTTTTCTACAAACGTCACCGAATGAACCACTGCACGAGAAATATTCATTGCTTGAGACACCTGTGCTTCAAGTTCCAATCTAGTGAACGCAGTTGGCTCACCTGCTTCTAACTCTGTTAGGCCAATGACCCTGTGATAGCTATGAAGAATTTTATTTTGCGACGGGAGTGCGGCTATCCGTTCAATTTGATCGAGTGGAAGTGCTGTGCCCTGATACAAGGCCACTTCCAGTCCACAAGTTGATAGATTATTTTCAGCTTGCCCAATCAGTGCTGAATTTAGCTCGTCAGGGTCACCTTGAAATAGTTTAACTGCGAGCATGACGTATCTTTCTGAGAATAACTGCAATTTAAAAGGTGAAGATTCATTTCTTGATGGATCTTTTTTAGAGGCGAACCATAGAATTAACCATTAGGTGAGCCCATTGTGCTCTTTTTAAGTTTCAGATATAGGATGCTCATCGAGAGCGGAAGTGTCACAAGGTTTGAAAGGATAACGGGCAATGATTCGATCAGGATTCCGTAGATTAACCATAGCACTACCCCAAAGGTAAACGTGCCATACATTGTGAGCGAAACACCCGATACATCACGTGTGCGCCATGAGTGAACTGCCTGAGGAAAAAACGCCATCGTGGTAAGGCAGGCAGCTACTAATCCTAAAATTTCAGTTGAAGTCATCAAAATTGAGAGGTTTTTAGGCTTAAAGAGGCGATAAGATAACTATCATGTAAGATTTTATCGCACCAATTTCATCTGGCGCTATCAAGACTAGGACGATTTTTTTCTTATTACCTCATCACGAAGTTGCCACTCATTTTGCCAAAATTGTTGCTTTTATCGAGGCGTATTTTGGAATCAAGGATAGTGATTGGACGGTTATAGCAGAGTGATCATTTGGTGCTGATGAGAGGAATCGAACCTCCGACCTACTGATTACGAATCAGTTGCTCTACCGACTGAGCTACATCAGCATCTGGCGGGTGCAAATATGAATTACTGGTAACATTTTATGGACTTGCCACCCAATCAGGACCTGAATTATATACGGAAAACGCGATATTAATGCCGGCGGATGCGGACTATGACTTCGATGTCTTCGCATACTAAGCCTGGGGGTAATGGTGGTAAACCCGTAACCTGGAGGGAATCGGCTGGAATATCATATAGCTCTGAATGCTCCACATCAAAATAGTGATGATGCGGGCCGATATTAGAATCGAAGAAGACGCGCTGAGGGTCCACTACCACTTCACGAATGAGTCCGTGATCGGCAAACAGCCTAAGGGTGTTGTAGACCGTTGCGCGTGAAGGAACAAAACCAGCGCCTTTAGCTAAACGCGCTTGCAATTGATCGGCAGATAAATGCTGGTGCTTCTCCAACAAAACTTGAGCAATCTCTATCCTCTGACGGGTAGGGACGATGCCCTTTTCACGCAGTAATGCGTCAATTGACGGTCCGGCAGTTATTGCGCGTTCATGCGTATTGTTAACATCAGCATTGTCAATTTTGGTAATCATTTGAGTATTAGTATCGCAAAATCAGTCTCTTGGCAACTTTTATACATTAAATCTATAAGGCTTAATGCTCAAAATCTATTCCATTTTTTGAATCAAACCTCTGGGAAGAGGAAAGGAGACATGCTCTGCAATGCCATCCAGCTCTTGGATATTTACGGCGCCGAGCTCGTTAAGGCGCCGAATCACATCTTGAACTAAGATTTCTGGCGCGGAGGCCCCGGCAGTTACGCCAATCTTGGTGGCACCTTCAAGCCATTCAGCTTGAAGTTCATTGGCACGATCTAGCATATAAGCACGCGCGCCATTCTGCTCGGCGACTTCACGCAAACGATTACTGTTGGAACTGGTTTGTGATCCCACCACGATCACAACGTCACTGCGGTTTGCCAATTTCTTCACCGCATCTTGACGGTTTTGAGTGGCATAACAAATGTCATCTGTACGAGGGCCGGTGATGGATGGAAATCGGGCTCTCAGCGCTTCCACTACTCTACTAGCGTCATCTACCGATAAGGTGGTTTGGGTCACAAACGCCAAAGTTTCGGGATTAGTCACTTGCAAATTTGCAACATCATCCTCAGTCTCAACCAAATACATTCCTTCGCTACCTTGGCCCATCGTACCTTCAACTTCAGGGTGACCTGCGTGGCCTATCATCACAATTTCGCGACCTTGTTTACGTAAACGCACTACCTCAGTGTGAACCTTAGTCACCAAAGGACAAGTCGCATCAAATATATTTAACCCTCGTGCTTGTGCATCAGCCCGAACTGACTGAGAAACACCGTGAGCACTAAATACCACTGTAGCTCCAAATGGAACCTCATCCAGCTCCTCAACAAATACCGCACCCTTAGTTCTCAAGTCTTCTACAACGTATTTGTTGTGAACGACTTCGTGGCGCACATAGATGGGCGCACCTTTTAATTCAATGGCACGCTCTACAATTTCAATCGCTCGATCTACCCCGGCACAAAAACCTCTGGGATTAGCCAGTTCAACTTGAATCGGAAAACTTTTTTGAGTCATTCACTCACCCCTGCAGGCTGCAGACTAACGATCACCAAAAGTAAGGCGCCTAAGGTAATCGCTGAATCTGCAATGTTGAAAGCGGGCCAGTAATATACATCGGCCCAATGCCATTGAATAAAGTCTACCACTGCTCCAATCCTGATCCGATCAATCAGGTTTCCCATCGCTCCGCCGAGAATCAGGGCAAGACCTATCGAAGCCAGCGGGCGCTGAACCTGTGAGCGCAAAGAAGCAATAATCAAAATTGCCGCAATAATAGCCAACACACTAAATAAAATTCGTGGCAGTTCACTGTCATCTGCAAGAAGACTGAAGGCCGCACCTCGGTTGTAGGCCAGAACCAAATTAAACCAACTCGATAAAACGACCAATGGTGGATGTTGCTCGAAGTATTGCACAATTGAAATTTTGCTTAATTGGTCCAACACCATCACCAATAAGCTCAACCATAGCCACTTCAACCAATCTGTTTTAGTGTCAGCTCCATCAAGCATGATGCCTTACCTCGCCGTGTCCATGCAGATTGCTATCGCATCGCCCACATAAAGTGGGGTACTCACAATTCTGCCCCACATCTGAGCGAAGATGCCAGCATCTCTCGCATTTCTGAGCCTGAATGGGCTCCACCAGCAAGCGTACTCCTTCCTCACTGGTGCTGACAGCATGCTCAGGCCCTTCTCCCGCTTCAACGCTTGCAAAAGAAGTAATAAACACAAAGCGCAAATCATCTTCAAAAGCTTTTAAGAAGGCAAAAGATTCAGGGTCAGCATATAGATACACTCCCCCTTCTAATGAGGAGCCAATTCTGCCTTCAGCACGAAGAAGCTCAAGGTGTTTTTGTACACTTCCGCGCAATGCACGTAAGCGATTCCAGCGCTCCACAAGGGACTCAGGCTCACAAATGGCAGGCAGACTATGCCAAGTGTTAAAGAAAACAGACTCGCTTTCAGTTTGCAGCAAGGCCCAGATTTCCTCGGCGGTAAAGCTTAATACTGGAGCCAGTAATCTTACCAAGCTATGCGCAATATGCCAGATTGCCGACTGCGCAGCACGACGTGGCAAACCCTTGCCAGGCGTAGTGTAGAGACGATCTTTTAGAATATCTAAATAGAAGCCACCGAGTTCTTCTGAACAGAAATTTTGCAATTTCTGAACCACTACATGGAATTCATTACGTTGGTAATCCTCTTCAATCGCAATCTGCAATGAACGCGTGAGTTCAATTGCGTAGCGATCAATTTCGAGCCACTCTTCAGGAGGAACAGCATCTTGTGAGGGATCAAAATCAGCAAGGTTGGCCAAAAGGAAGCGCAGGGTATTTCTTAATCGACGGTAAGACTCCACCACTCGCTTCAAAATTTCATCCGACAAATTCAGTTCGCCTGAGTAATCCGTTGCTGCCACCCATAAGCGCAATACATCTGCGCCCAAGCTATCCACCACCTTTTGAGGAAAAACCACATTCCCCAAAGATTTACTCATCTTGCGGCCTTTACCATCCACCACAAAACCATGTGTTAAAAGCGCTGTGTAAGGAGGTCGGCCATCAATCGCGCAACCCGTTAACAACGAAGATTGAAACCAACCGCGATGTTGATCGGAACCTTCAAGATACAGATCAGCAGGCTTCTGTAATCCTTCTCGGCGAGCAAGAACACTTTCGTGCGTGGTGCCCGAATCAAACCAGACATCTAGGGTATCTGGTAACTTGCGATAGTTCGATGCCTCGGCACCCATTAACTCTGAAGGCTCTAAATCAAACCAAGCCTCAATTCCGCGTTGCTCAATACGTTGAGCCACTTCTTCAAGTAATTGGGATGTACGCGGATGCAAGGCCCCTGTTTCTCGATGTACGAACAATGCCATGGGCACACCCCAAGAGCGCTGGCGTGACACGCACCAATCGGGACGGTTTTCGATCATAGCGGACAAGCGAGCACGACCCCAATCAGGGTAGAACTTTGTAGCAGCAACGCCCGCTCTAGCAAGTTCTCGCAAACTAGACTGACCTTCTACTGGAGGCCGATCCATGGCGATAAACCACTGATGCGTGGCGCGATAAATGATTGGAGTTTTATGGCGCCAGCAATGGGGATAGCTATGGTTCAGTGGTGCCTCATGAATGAGATGCATACCTTCGCGCAATATCTCTAGCACACGGGCATTGCCCTTCCAAACATGCAAGCCCCCCACCATTGCTTGAGAGGGACGAAACAAACCGTCGTCCATCACTGGATTATCCACAGCTAATCCATAACGCTGCCCGACCACATAGTCATCTACGCCGTGAGCAGGAGCGGTGTGAACGAAGCCCGTTCCTGCTTCGGTGGTCACATGAGTACCCAGAATCAGCGGAACAATCTTGTCGGCATAAAATGGATGCTGGAGCTTTAGGTACTCGAGCTGCTGTCCTTGGGCTTCTCCCAAAACTTTGACATCGGTGAGGCCCCAACGCACGGTACAACTCTCAAGAAGATCGGCCGCTAGAATCAACAAGCCTTTGCTGGACTCGATGAGTACGTAATTAAATTCAGGATGAGCAGACACCGCTTCGTTAGCCGGGAGCGTCCAGGGCGTTGTGGTCCAAATGACCACAGAGGGCAATTCAGTACTTGCTTTCAGCGCTGGATAAACAGCTTGTAGTGCCTCTAAATCTTTAATCTGAAACGCCACATCAATCGCGGTTGAATTGCGGTCTTCGTATTCCACCTCTGCCTCTGCCAAAGCGGAGTGACAATCCAAGCACCAGTTCACGGGCTTCTGACCTTGCACCAACCAACCACGATCAAGGATTTTTCCAAGAGAGCGAACAATGTCTGCCTCGGTTTTAAAATCCATGGTGCGATAGGGATGATCCCAATCGCCTAGAATCCCTAGTCGCACAAAATCCTGGCGCTGTCGCTCAATCTGCGTTGCCGCAAATTCACGACATTTTTGGCGAAACTCATTGGGTGGCAAGCCTTTACCGTGGGCTTTCTCTACTGCGTGTTCTATGGGTAGCCCATGGCAATCCCAACCAGGCACGTAAGGGGCATCAAAGCCTGCCAAGGTGCGACTTTTAAGAATAATATCTTTCAAGACTTTATTCACTGCATGACCAATGTGGATATCCCCATTCGCATAGGGGGGCCCGTCATGCAATATGAATAGGGGGCGGCCTTTGCAATGTTCACGCAGTTTTTGATAACGCTGATTGGCCTGCCAATCCGCCAACCAATTAGGCTCACGTTTTGCAAGATCCGCACGCATGGGAAACGGCGTATCCGGAAGGTTCAGGGTATTTTTATAATCACTCATAATTTTAGCTTTATCATCTTTCGCTTAGGCATTTGCAGCTCACCGAGCAAAATAGTCACGGGCATTTTGGGCGTCTAGCTCGATCTGATTTCGCAAGGCATCTATATTTTTAAAGCTCCTTTCATCACGAAATTTATGCAGAAGTTCTACGCGTACTCTCTGACCATATAAGTCGTCAGAGAAATCAAAAAGATGCGTTTCTAGTAGCTGCATACCTTGTTCTTTGACGGCAGGTCGCGTTCCAAGGCTTGCCACACCTTGCCGCACAATTCCATCTCGTCCCGTTAACCGTGCTGCAAAAATTCCTGTAACAGGCATTTTACGTCGGGGCAAAGGTAAGTTAGCCGTTGGGAAACCCCACAAACGTCCTACTTGATCGCCATGTGCAACACGACCACTAATGTGCCAAGGCCTGCCTAGTAAGCGCGATGCCTCTTCCATTTTGCCCTGAGCCAACAGTTCACGAATCAAACTACTCGAAATACGATCTTCTCCATCAATCACGGTAGCTTGTGATTCCACAGCAAACCCGTAATGCTTACCTTTTTCTTGTAGCAATGCGTAATCTCCTACCCGCTTGGCACCAAAACGAAAATCATCCCCTACCAATAACCAGCGAATGTTGAGTTGCCCCACTAAGAGTTTCTCTACAAAATCTTGTGGAGCTTGTGCAGCAAAGTGTGCATTAAAGTGACACACAAAAAGGTGATCAACCCCTTCTGCACTGAGCAATTCAACTTTTTCACGCAAGCTGGTAAGCCTTGCAGGCGCTTCCTCTGGCCTAAAAAACTCCCTAGGGTGCGGCTCAAAACTCATTACCCCAACGGTTAACCCTAAATTTTTTCCTGCTTCGCGAAGACGCGCGAGCATAGTGCGGTGCCCACGATGAACACCATCAAAATTTCCGATCGTAAGGGCAATGGGCGCCTCGGGACAGGCAGGCACCCCAAAATGCAATTGCATGGGCAGGACAGAAATTAAAAAATTGATTATACCCGCTCAAGTTCTGCTTCATGGTCGCCACGACCGCAAGCTTGCAGCTACTTCAAATTAAAACTTGGGAACATCTAGGATATGGGTGTCTGAGCTGAGCGCTTGCACTAGTCGAGATTGATCTTGCCCTGGGCCAAGATCTAGCACATCAGTGACACCTCGCTCTAACATGGCCATTAAGCATTCATCCCACCTGATGGTCTGCGCCAATTGCAAACTGAGTGCGTCCTGAACTTCGTCAATTGTTCTAACAGGGTCAGCAGAGACGCCTGCCAATATGTTAATTTCAGGTGGCTGAAGCGAGGCGGCAGTGAGCGCGTCCCTAAAAAGTGGAACGACACTAGAAAGATAAGATGTGTGGGAGGGAACCCTTACATCAATAGGGCGTGCGCCCCATGAGGCCTTGTGTGCTTCTAACAAAAACTGAGCAACCGGGTCTGGTGGCCCACCCCAAATCGATTCGGATTGAGAACGATGAATGGCGAGCTGCAAGCCCAGTCGCTCCAAACTCTTCAAACGACGCGACCGTGCTTGGGGAGGCAAACGTTCAGACAGGAGAAATAAGCAGGGAAGATGCTTGGAGTTGGGTGCACCTTGGTCCATCAATTGGGCACGGACACGCACCAAACCTGCAAGCTCACTGAATGGAATAGAACCGGCTATAGCCTGCGCACTGAGTTCGCCTACCGAGTAACCAAGAACCCAATCTACCTTAGTTAGAGCCTTACGATATCGAAGATAACTGAGCACTTGCCAAGCAACGATCCCTAACTGGGCATGATGATTTTGAGAGCGTTGCTCTTGCGTCAGCGCAGACCATACATGATCAAACTCCCCTCCCACACATTCGCTAAAACCTCGCCAAACTAATTCATAGTCAGCAGAATCTGAAGCACCAGGACGAAGCGCCGTGAAATCTAGCGAAGCCTGCTGGCCTTGCCCAGCACAAATAATCGCTAAACGTGAAGGTCTCATAGATTAAGAAATTCGCATTGGTTCGGATAAGCGAGACAGAAATAAAGCACAGGCTGCAATGTCGGCGCTCCCACCTGGGCTCAAGTTTTTTTCTATAAATTGCGCATGCATTTGCGTGAGCTCATGAAGCCAATCCGGGTGATTCAAGCCTCCATGCGTATGAAACTCAAGCGCTTTTTGTTGCGCCCATTTCAATCCATCCAGACCACCGCGCCAGATCAGATTGGTGTCTTCCAAATGCTGGATACTAGCCAGCAGTCCAGCAATCAGCGAATGCTCCTCGCTGTATCCTGCTTGACGCGCCAGCACAAAGGCTGGAAGAACATGCTGGGTCAAAGTAGGGAATCCTCTCGCAGCTTCTTGCAGCGCGCCGCCCGAGCCTAAGCGAACACGTAACTGCACACCGTGATTTAATGTGGGTGCTTGGTGCTCAAGAATTGCTGACCCCCATCGCCTTGCAACCAGGTTTGGAATATCCTTAGTATCGGATGATATAGCTGCACTAGAAACCAATAAGCCTAAATTAAAAATTGCTCCCCGATAGACATTGATGCCTCGTGTTGCCCGCATCATCACTGCTTCGGCAGCGCGGCCAATGGCAGCCAAATCTTTGAATTCAGCTCCCGCTTGGGCCGCACGCGCAAACTCAGCAAACCACGAACGCAAAGAATCAATTGCCGTTAGAAGCAAATGAATATTCATATCTTTGTGACTGCCATTGTCTATGGGTGAGACCAAGCCCGGTTTGGGCCATGCCATTGCTTCAGCCCTTAATGCAGCGATCGCCCATTCATCTAATTGATCAGTATGAAAAGCGAATCGCTTACGTGAATCACAATTATTTTCCGTATCGAGCAAAATAAGACTGACTGAACTGGGACGCTTACTCAGCACTCGGATTTGCTTTGACTGAGAAACCTGCAACCATTCTTGCCAGGAAAGATCTCCCATTTGAGGATGGCGAATCTCACCATCAATATGCGGACCACCTAGAGACTCTGATTCGCTGGATATTTTTTGAAGTTCTTTCAACAACCCATGCTGTGTTTCATCTGAAGCGTTTGGCGGTGAAATGATCAGTAGATCAAGGTCACTACTTTTATGAATGTAGAACGCTTTACCGTGATGTTGTGCCTGCCATGCCAAAGAACCATACAAGCGAAGTGAAATAGAAAAGCTTTGTTGCAACTGATTCAGAGCCTTAAGTACCTTCACCCAAGGCTCTGGGAGTTCCTCCTGAATAGACTGAATCTCATTCAACAATAATGCAGGGCGGTGGGCAATCACATCAGATTCTGAGCAATTCAAAGCGATGCGATGGGGCTTACCAGATGCTTCATTAGGCAAACACAATCCCAAACGCAAAACCGAAGCAGTCACATCTGCAGGTGACCGACGGGTCACAACCAGAGGGCCCAGGCTTAAATATTCTTGAACGTTCTCAATGTGGGATGTCTTGACCAAAGAGAGATCAACACCCTTTTTTGAAACCCATACCCAATCATGACGCTGAAACAGCGCGCTGCGATCAGGAATCAAACCCTCTAGGGTTTTAGGCTGATTTGCACCCTCATTCAGCAGACAATTGGCAGACATTATGCAAAGGCTAGAGCCTGTTGCTTTACCCTTTCTGCTACTGATGCAGCCAGGTGTCGGCCCCCGCGCTTTGCGCCCAACGTTGACCGCTCATCGACTGCAGAACAATGATCCAGAGCCAAGGCCAAAGCCTCGACCCAGTCTTGTTCTATTGTCCATTGCTCGTGTACTCCACCCAAGCGCACATAGTTTTCTGCACCAGGGGCAAACACCGCTGACTGCTTGGCTAAGCCCTCCAGTCGCTCTAAAGGAATCTTAGTCACCCGAGCCATCGCCCGTAAATCCATCACGCGCACTTGGCTATCAGGAAGTGCGCAAATACGATCCCCCAGCATCCCAAAAGAAAGGAAGCCTCCACTCACAGCCTCTTGTCGAATGAGGGTGATCAAACGATGACCTGATCGACGCGCGAGATCAACACATAGCGCCACATGCGCCAATGTGCCATTGAGGCCAAGCAATTCATCATGGCGCGAGAGCAACTGACCTTGGGTGTCAGAAATCATGACGATCGGAAGAGGCGCACTCCTGTTTTGATCATCAGCGATTGCGGCGAGCACAGCCCCTGAAAGCTTTAAAGCAACATCCATCCCAATCGGCGCACGATCACGTGTCCCAATTACGTGCACCGAACCCTGTAAAGTTTGTGCTTTACCCACTACAAAATAATCAGAATATTGCAGTTGGTGCTGACCGGGTCCAAACAGCCGGTCTGCAAAGGCTTGATCCTCCGTATTCAGATCATGAAGACCCTCCTTCCATGCATCCAAATGAATCTGAGTGAGCGCACTTTCGGTTTGGTTTAGAGCCTTCTCGAATTCATATGAGTTGGCAAGCGTCCACTGATTCTCATTAATCGAAAGGCGCTGCGCTAAAATTTCGCGACCGTCTTGAGTGTTGACGAATTCTGCGCTTCGGGCGAGCAGCGTTTCCTGACGCAAGCACAAATCCTGATGCGACAAAGGTGCGAGGCCGGAGGCAGGCTGTTCTTTTAACCAATCCGCTGCCGCATTTCGAAATGCGACCACGTCATCATCGACTAATTGATCGATTTCACCCAAAGCTCGGCGCAGTTTACCGCCGGTGATCCGCCATACCAAGGCGCGATCTTTACTATCAAATTCATCTCGCCCCATCACGGTCTCTATGACTTCAGGGCCAGACAAACTTAATCTTCCTTCTTCGCTCATGAACACAGAATGGCACAAACGTACCATAATTCCCATTCCGCCAAAGGCACCGCAACTGCCTCCCAGCATCACTAAAACTGGAATACGTTCCGCCCTTACATCCAATATGGCGCGCGCAATTTCTGAGATCGCAATAATGCCTGCATTTGCCTCGTGCAAGCGCACACCACCTGAATCAATCAATAATAGAACTGCCGCGGGTTTTTGCAGAATGGCAGCATGAAGCAGACCAACCAATTTGGCCCCGTGAATCTCACCTACCGATCCACCATTGAACCTGCCTTCTTGCGCAGCGATTAAAACCTTTTGGCCTGATAGCAAACCTGTTCCCGTAACAATTCCATCGTCAAAAGCCTGAGATAAGGAAAGTTGGGCCAGATGGGGACTCACCAAGCGCTCAGAAGGAGGACACAACTCATGAAATGAATGGGGATCGAGTAAGGCGCGCACTCTCTCTCTGGCGCTGGCTTCTAAAAAACTTTGACGGGTACTCACTCTCCTACCCCCATTGCAAGCATCCATTCCTCATGGGCTTGCGCCATGCGCAGCGCTACCACTGCTGGGGTTGCTCCAACATCATTTAAGGTAAAGCTTAGGCCCCCTGCTGCATGTGTTTCAGCGAACTGCTTCAAGACGGCTTGCCAGGTTTCACCAAAACCTTCCGCAGCAGTCTCAACGATGACTAAGCAAATATCAGATGTAAGCTTTCTATCGCCAGAAGTAGGCTCTACCAAAATTTCCAGATTTCCCGAGGAAACAATGCCGCACAACACATCTGCTTTGAGCTTTTGGCCCTGAATAGCAGGAGTGCTTGGAAATTGAAAGTTTAGATGTTCCATCATGCTCACCAATTGCGAAATTGAGAAGGAGGGTGATACAAGCCTCTCGATGCTTTAACCAAATCTTTAATACTGCGGGCAGCAAGCCAATCTCGATTGGCATCGCGTAAGGCAATCCCTAAATCCTCAGGACGCTGAATGATGCCGCGATCACGAAGATTTTCTACGGCCTGCTTGTCCCGACCTAATCCGACGGGGGTAAATCCAGCCACACCTCGAATCGCTTGCTCGCGATCTTCATAATTATGGCAGCGAGATAAATGTGCAATCCCTTCTTCGGTGATCAAATGCGTAAGGTCATCTCCGTAAATCATGACGGGAGGTAAATCTAATCCCGCAGTTTCTGCTAAGTCCCATGCATCCAAGCGATCTACAAAAGTGGGCTGCATTTGTTCTTTAAAGGTTTCAACGGTTTGGGCTATGAGTTTTCGGCCACGAGGCATTCCGCCCTCAGCCCCGCTCTCAGCGCCTGCTCGGAGCCACGCAGGACTGGCATGACGGCGGCCTCTAGCGTCCGCTCCCATATTCGGAGCGCCTCCAAATCCTGTAATCCTGCCTTTAGTCGCGGTTGAGCTGTTTCCTTGAAGGTCGATTTGAAGCGTGGAACCAATAAAGAGATCACACGCATAGTGGCCTGCAGCCTGACAAAAAGCCCGATTAGAGCGCAGGCTGCCATCTTCTCCCAAGAAAAATATCTCGGGATGAGCGGCCACATAGTTTTCCATGCCTACTTCAGAACCAAAGCAGTGCACTGACTCAACGAACCCAGCTTCAATCGCTGGTATTAAGGTGGGATGAGGGTTCAGCGCCCAGTGAGTGCAAATCTTCCCTTTCAAACCTAGCGATGCCGCATAAGTTGGGAGGAGTAACTCAATCGCCGCAGTGTCAAAGCCAATGCCATGATTGAGTCGGGTAATGCCATATTCCG